>NZ_JAHGAP010000022.1:0-46845 GCF_030248655.1 Vibrio sp. D431a
TGCTTTACTCGGTCAGCATCAAAAAGGCGACCTCTAGTCGCCTTTTTAGTATGAGCATAGATGAGCTCTTGCTACCAACCACGTACCTACCAGTCGCTTTCAACGCCTAAATTTTTTCATGTTCGAGCGATCTTACAAGTTTCTCACAATTCACATTTTACCTAATTGTGGCACTATCGTTACGATAAGACATCTTTTGGCGTTGCAATGGCAATACATCTAAGTATAATCGAATTTATAGAGTTGGTTTCTCTTATCTGGTTTTAAAATAATAGGTTAGGTTATGTCCTCAGCACAGACTGAACAAGGTTATATATACTTTACGAAAGGCGGATTTGGTGAATTCATTCGAATCGCGAGATCAATGTGTAACGACTATTTAGATTTCCAATTCGAAACAGCATTACACATTTACCAACAAGCGTTAGATAAAGGCGTTACTACGCCCAAAGATTGCATTCTAAAACTCTTCGACGTAGATCAGGGTGGATTTATACAAGAGTACCGCGCAAAAGGATTCAAAGAGGTTCAGGATATGTTTCTGTCCTATTCTGAACTAACCTTCTTGCTTCATGAGCTCTATAGAGACAAGAACGGCTCTATCTATAAACCCCGTAAGGCTTCATACAAACACATTAAGAAAGCAGACAAGTCTTTTTGCATTCAAATGGCAGAGGGGATGCTTAAATTCAGCCATGACGAGTTAAGAGTGGATTGGTCTGTATCAGAAAACAACCACTCCGTTGAGAGGGCTTATGAACACCCTTTAGCGATCCGAATCTTTGACTTCTTGGAAAATGAATACGTTTGGCGACAGAGAGAGTCTGGCGAATTTCAGCTTTGGCACCAAGGCATGTCAAAGAATTACAACAAGGAGCTCTCCCACTCCCGTCCTGTAGCTGTTAGCAAAAGATTCGGTGAAAGAACTAAGCTGGACGAAAGAGAGCCTACAGCGGCACTGAGCACGTTGTGTGGCCAACTTGGTAAAACTCATTCAATATCCCATCCAGTCACGCATCTCATGTAATCTCGCCCGATTTGAGAGCGTTAAGGCGGACTTACTTTTTAGCATTAAGGAAAATTCGATGATTAATGAAAACATCACCTTGAATTACCAAGATTGGTACGCGATTAAAATTAACAACAAAATAGTCAAAGCACAGTGCATCTTTGCAGGAAAAAACGAGGTTACCTTTGAAGATGTACAGGGCAATGTGTATGAAATCACTGACAACTCGCTAGTAGTTGATATTGCTACTCCCCCTAACGCATTGGAAATGGCAGCTGGAAACCTTCTTGGTATTAATCGCCTAATCAACAAAACGGTTGGTTATCCAATTACTTATATCATCATGTTAGTTGCAGCAACTCTAGTGCTTACGTTTCTTTATATGTAGCAGGAAGCCTTCATGCAAGAAAACAGAACGCCTTACAGGACATCTACAGATTATAAGTGGTTGTATGAGAGGCTAAGTTCCGGTGATACTCTGTTAGGATATATCGATTCACGTATTATTGGTTTTGAAATCCCATTTAGAGATCCATTAATGATTGAACTTCACAATGGCGAGATTAATGGATACGTAAGAGGGAGAACTTACATCAAAATCACTCAGTTGAGCGTTGATTTATACAATTCGTTTAACGAGTGTGGAAAAGTAGACATGAAAACTTTGTTTCTAAAAGAATGCTCATCTCGAAATCTTACTTGGGTCGTTCCATAGTTTTCAATTGTTTTTAAAAACACTTTACTTTGTTCTATTGTCCGGTAAAATAAGCGCTATTGGTTGAGGTGTGGTGCCTCAACTGCTTAACACAGGCAATAAAAGTTATGACAAGTCAAATTCAATTCAGTCTTCCATACAGCACTTTTGGTAGTATGGATTTCACCTTAGAGTCCCCTATCACTCTTAATGATGATGTTGCCAAAAACATTGTCGAGTCTCTTAAAGAACACAAAAAACTGCCTACAGCTGAGTTTTTTGATTGCCATCGTTGGGACTTTGATTACAAGAATGACAAAATCCTGCGCGAAATGATTCTCGCATCAAGAAATGCAGAACAACACTGCCGTGAAAACAATGATATTGCAGTTTTTGCTGAAGTTAATCGTGAATACGTAGCGAGCATCCTTGAAAAACATAGTGTTAACTATTGTTCTCAAGAAGAGTTTTACCGTAACTCCGTTCGAGAGGAAATCGACGGATTGGGTGATGGTGACTTTATTGAGCGCCTTACGGACGAAGGATTAATTGTTATTGAAGAAGAAGGTGATTTTGAAGAAACTCTTTTGGAGATGTTAACCAAAGCAGTTCACGAAGCTGACGACTCATCTATTAGTGATTTGTTTGGTGGTCGCAACTACATCATGGAGCTTATCTACTCACCCACTCTAGATTGGGACAATTGCGAACCTTCGTCTTCAAATTCATTTGTAGAGGTTGATTCAGACGGAAGTTTCACGACCCAAGGTGTGCTTGAGTTATTGATGATGGCGAATGTAAGCTCGGGCGAACTTAAACAACACATCAAAGACAAAGGCTATGACCTTTACGATGGTGAACGCGAATCCATTGAAAAACTTGAGTTTGAAGCCGACCCAAGTAAAAAGAAAGTATCAACAGCTGAATTAGTGTGGGCTACAATCAATAACGCTAGTAATGGTGGTATTCCGGCATTCACCTGCTATGTGAATGTCAATGAACTCCTAAACCGCGACGTAACCAAAGAAATCACCTTCGACAGAGGCGTCTTAGGCTTAGAAGACACTGTATACGGTTCGGGACACAATGAAACAATCGTGGGCAACTTCACAATGCCAATTGGGGCGAATAATTGGTATGTGCTAAGTAGAGAGCAAGCTCTTGACAATGTTTATTTGTTCGCAAGCCAAGCTCTAAAAAGCTCAATTAATCAGTAAAGCCTAACACCTATAATGCGCCACTTAAAACCGCACTTTAAGTGGCTGTTTTATTGGAATAAACAATGCAGAAAACAAAGACGCCTCTCTATCGGAGAGTGAATACAAAAGCGCGTGGCGTTCACCACAAATTTGGTGGAGAGTACCGTTTCACGAGAAACTCAGCAAAACGAAACGCACCAAAAATGAAAAAAGGTGTGCGCCGTGGACTTGATTACACACCTCTGTACAAGTTTTTATTATCGAAAGTCGGGGAACCGTTCGACGCGGTGTATAGTGAGGCAGTCAGTCGTCTTGACAGCCCAGAGCCGATCGCTTCCATGGTTTGCTCATTAGACAATTCTATTCGGAGAGAAGACGCCGATGAACGACCTTATTTCAGATCTGGCGAAAGTACTTATTTCAGCCTTCTGTTTGTTGATGAAAATGGACTTTTGCAGTTTGTTAACCCGACCATAAATGCAGGCAACTTCAAACCCTCTTGCGGATGTTGCACTCATACATTTAATGGAAAAATTGTAAAGAAGAAGCTCCCGCAAGCATAAGCCTTAATTGGTTTAAAAAAGGCGCAGCAACTAGCTACGCCTTTTTTGTTAAAGCATCTTGTTCATTTCAACACATGATTCGTAAATACCATCCAAAATGGTCTCACAATCATCTCTGACAGCCTTTTCAGTGTTCTTTTGTGTCAAGACCTTCTCGCAGAACTCAAGTCTCTTAAGAACCTCGTACAGTTCGCCAGATTCGCTATCAGTAAGTTCGCCAGTGGCGTAGACTGATTTAATTGTCATTTTAGAGAAGGCAATTTTCTTTTCTTTAGTCATGGAGCACCTTATATTTTTAACTTATTGTTGTTTTGCACCTTGTTTTCTTGCGAACCTTTTGCGACAACCTTTGAATCAATAGTTTTTGCAAAAAGTTCATTATTTTCAGCCTGAATACCAACCACTTCCTCAACTTCGGCAGCTGGCGCGTTTAGCTCTTGAGCTCCCATTTGTTGAGATAGAGATTCAGGCTCAGCAATAGCTAAAGTATCATTAGAAACTAATTGGTCGAATGACAAGTCCCCTGCTTCAATTTGAGCTGCGGTCGGAGCTTCTGGAGTTGAAGGCTTTATATGGCTCTCAAATGTCATCCCCTCAGGGATACTATTGTCAACCTTATCTAGCAGTGAATCTAGACCGTCAGGAGTGTTTAATATTGCATTAAACTCATCACCTAGGGACTTCATTATTTCGAAGCGTTTTGATGCATCAACACCAGAATCAGCCAACGTTTCCCCTTGCATCTCAAAAGCCATATCAACAGCATTCATAACAAACAATACAGATTTAGTGCTGTTTTGCATGACCTCCTGAAATCTCGGGTCTGGATTATCTCTTTGATTGTCTATTGCATTCATCAACGGAACTATAAAAGGCAAAGTGTAATGATCTACAAGATTAGGTGGAACTTGGTTGCCAGTCTCTTGAATCATAGGAACAACTGCGGACTCAAAAACCCTTGTCTTTAATTGGGTCGCCTTTAAATACTGCCACTCGTTATCTGACAAAGATGAACCAAGTCTAAGTAAGGCAAAACTATCTGCAACAGTCTCGTCAAATGTAACTTCTGCCCCAGTCTCGATAGAAGACACTGAACCGATCGCCTTGATTTTGTCAGACAATGGCACATCTTCTCCTAATTTCATTTTGTAAAGAGTGCTGTCGACTTCAGTTGCCCCTACTCTGTCTGCTGATGTAGCGCCATAGATTGATTTAACGGCAATCTCACCTGTCTTGTTCAGCATACTTTCTTGAGGGAATGTATGAGCAAGTTCGTGAAGCAAAACCTCCGTCCTGTAGATCCTGTCACCGTCAGCCTGAGATACTTGTGCAACCTTAGCTATGTCGACTCCTGCATCTGACAACAAAGTTCGTAAGTTAGAATTCATTCTCCAACCGAACTCCTCTTGTCTTTCGCTTTTCATGTCATCGATCTTGGATTGAAATCTACCATCAATATCCTTGTAGCTGTCCTTGGGCAGGTAGAGGGCAGATATGGTCACTTCTGACACCTCTCCTGAAGGAGTTTCTACTGAAAAGCTATGGGCGTGACCTGCAACATGAGCACCATGCTCGGTATCAAGTTGTTTGTCTGACACCTTCGATATTTTTTGGAGTATAGGGTCATTGCCTGCATCTAAATCAGTGACTTTGTGCCCTTCTGGCAAAGAGTCCTGCAATGTCTTCATCAATATGTCATGGTAACTCTCACCTCCGTCTGACTGAGGAATCACTGCTACCTTTTGACGTTCTTTAAAACCAAAGGGAGAATCAATTAGCGTAGGTTTTTCGGCGTGCATTATGTCATCAAGTCGGTCAATCAACTCCTCAGATACGACACCTGCTTTTAACCCTGTAGGTGCCGATATGACATTTTGATAACCCTCAAGCTCACCTTGCTTAAAACTCAGATAGTTCTCAATCTTTTGACTAGCAAAGGTCTCTTGCTCAAAAGAATCATATTCTATTTGGGTAGACTGGCAACCAGCCATGCTAGCCACCATTGCTGCGCTAGCTATTATTTTCGCGAACCGACTCATTTTACTTTAAGGATACTTTTTCGCTGTTAATACATCAAAGCGAACAATGGTGTTGCAATGCCAAGCTATTGTGGTATTATGGCTACATGTCGAAGGATGGTTACCTTCAATTCAACATAGGTTAAGGAAATATGTTATGGCTACAACAAACAAACTAGGCAACGTTCAACATTCTGTGGACACTTTCTATCACAGTCTTGAGATCGAAGAGACAAGGTCAGGCGGTCTAATTGTGCATAACAACAAGAACGGCGAAGGTTTCTCTATAAACGGAAATGCGCTTAAGGGACTAATTGCTAATTCCGGAATTGATGCCCTAAAGACTCTTATTTGCCTATTCGGACTCAATGTCCCTAAACTACAAGAAGGTTTGTCAGAGTCTATTTATTCAACAATTGAGCACATTCACACATCATTAAAGCGAGTGTTCGTACTAAATAATCACAGTGATGTTTGTTTGTTAACTGAGTCTCTAACATACGCACGTTAATCTCGCCGCTAAGCGCATCGCTACGGTGCGCTTAAACTTTATCGAAAATATTAACTTTGAAGCATTCTAAGAGGCGTTCTATCATCCAATAAAAATTAGATGAACATACGCTCAAAGACACTTGCTCTAGCACTGCTGCTAGCTCCCAATGCAATATTCGCCGCAACAAAAAGCCTGCCGGAACCGACCCCAGAAATACGAGTTAAATTTGGTGGTTGGTCTAAACACCTTCATGAACTCCCAGACGTTACAAAGCGCAAAATTCAATACAACGAATCCCACAATGGAATTGGCGTAGAATACATACTCAAGAACGCCACCAGCAACACCTATAAAGGCGTTGGCATGATGTATATGAAAGACTCTTTTGATAAGCCAGCTTTCACTCTTGGGGCGAGCTATGGCTTTTATGCAGAACCATTTAAAGACTTATCTGTTGGCTTCGGTGGGATTATTGGGCTCCAAGATCGCTCTTACATAGAAACGGTTGCCCATCACTACATGGACACAAAGAGAACCATCGTACCATTCGTGGCACCGGAGATTACTTTCTCGTATAAAAGCTTGGGGATTTCAACAATCGTATTCCCACACGTAGTTGTTGAAAGTGGAGAATTGGAGTTTAAAAAGCCTGTAATTTTCACTCAAGCATATATCAACTTCTGATACTTGGAATTGCAATGTCAGATGTGTGTGGCATTATTACTATTGAGAGGCATCGTCTTGCCTCTTTGTATCAACTTACAAATTAACGACTAGCAACAAGAGATCAAGATGAAAGAAGTGATCATGAGTGCTCTAAAGTCGCTTTCGGATAATCCAAAATACTACCCGAAGCACGATGCAATAGAGCTTAATGATAAAGCTGAATTTGAAAAACTTTGCCTCAAGGATATTCTGAATTTTATCAAGAATGAGGAAGTGTTAATCAGCGACATTTTGGAAGACAAGAGTCTAGCCAGACTTTTTGTTGAGCATGAATCAGGTAGCATTGATGCATACTTTGATGAAGAGTTTACAGAGTTTGAAAGCAACCTCTCACAAAAGATCGCTGATGCTTGCCGCGCTCTAAATATTGAAGTTGAACCTCCACATAACATTGCTGAAATATACACAGAAACAGCACAAGGGCTTGTGGAGGCAGAACTTATAGAGCTTTGCGAGGTTAACAATGGAATCACCGCCAAGAACATCCCCGTACACGGCGAAGTCCGTAAGTTTGACGACTTCTATGAGGCGTCATCATTCTTAGCGGGGCACCAAGCATTGTTGGTTTTTGCATACGTAAAAAAAGTGAACAACATTTCCACCCGTACAAACAATTATGATGCCTGCGTTCTAGTAAATAATGGTTCTAAGATCTTTGCCATCAACCTTTCACGCTGTGAATGTCGCAAGATTAAATATCTTGCGTCATTTAACGTCAAAGAATGTGATTCGCGCCCTTTAGTCGCAACTGACCTTAATGCAGTTATGATGGCTGCCCTAATCAACCAAACAAACTATTTGACTGGCGGAAAAGACAGTAAGAAAGTTGCATTTGGGTGTCAAAATAAAAAACAACTCCCTAGCGTCTTAAAAACCACTCTTGCGACACTGAATCCCATTAAGACTAACGATGTACTTTACTCGAACTCAAACCCTAAGTATGCATGGTTGGATAACCACATCGATCAGAACAACCTAGAGCAAGTACTGAACTTGCGAAAGAAAAATAGTGAAGATGGTAAATCCGTCACCTACGCAATTAAAGAAGGATCAAACGGTAACCCAAGAGACATAAGTGTCATGGAAATCACCAACTATGATAGTTACAAACATGGACATCACCATTCACTACTAGCACTTGATCCTAGCATCATGGACTCCGAGGAAAATATACGAGAGAGTCAGTTAAAAGTCGCACGCTTTAATAAAGCGGTAGTTGCCGAGCTGTGCCTAAAACATGTGTACAGCACTTGGGAAGGTATTGGGGACGAACTCGAATTAGTGCTTAACACGCTAACCCCGAGTGATGTAGTTTCTGCTCTGTCCCCTATCATAAAGAACGAAGCCTCTCAGAAGCTACATCGTGGACTGAAGCAACAGCTGTACAAACAGTCCGCGCTCCTGTTTCACTACACAGGCTTGGGTATTAATAACCTGATAGAGAGTGCATCAAAATCAAGCGTTGTTAATTATGGAAGTTGGAGAGATACCAAAAAAACACCTCTTCTGACTGTTAATGGAACAAGCCTAAATAAACAATCTGGTGCGGCTTTAAAGTCGGAGAGATGCGCAATCAATGGCAGAAAAGCAACGCAATTCATCGGCGTATCATTAAATGATCATAGGGCGCTATCGGCTCTTGTAGAAGCTCTACCTGAAGAAAGTGGTTTGAAGTTGCCTAATATAGCTAAATTGCTAACAGCAACTAAATACAAACCTAAGTTTGAGAACCAGTCGTTTAACGCTAATAGCATCGTAAGTCTTAGCGACTACCCTACCAACCGAGATGTCGAAGACTATATAAGAAACCCTTTCTTTATCGACTGTATTTTGGTTATCCCGTTATCAAACGCTGGCGGAAAAGAGCTTGGATTGTAATCAGAAGGATGGCACAAATGCCGTCCTTTTTTTTGAAATAAATAAGATTGGTGTTGCAATGCCAAGTGTTTGTGTTAATATACTTAACGTACCAGAGAGGTGGTCTTTCTGGATGAACTCAGGTTAAGGTTAGAACAATGGAACTCTCTCTTCGAGCTACAGATTGCTACAGTTACACAGAGATCAAAGTCCTTCTAGATTCAAAGGTCACTGTACTTTCATTCCGTATCAAACTACTTTTAGGACTAAGCACCGATCTTACTCCGGAACTGGAAACACAAATCCAAGAAACGGCTCAAAACGCACTAGAGAATACAGAACTCAACCTCTCAAAACACTTCACCTCAGAAAGCTTTGCAGAAGAATCTATCCAACTGGTGGAAGATATCCTTCTTAAGCGAAAAGAGAGACAAGACAAGCTCATTAGCATGATTGATGAAGCGCTTGAGGAAGGCTCTTTTAAAACCAAGTCGGCACAAAAAAACATCATTGATTCGACGAATAGGCTGCTAGACAATACAAATCTTACGAAGTCTTTAAGGCTTATCGTTGATTCAGCAAGAAGTGAGAGCAGCTCAACTGTTTTAACTGAACTATACGACAAACTACCTTACAGTATTTATGTGCACCAATTTGAAGGCATCAAAAAGAAACTCGCTGCCTCAAGAAAGAAGGCTGAAAAGAAGAAAGACCAATTAGCCCTAGATGCAATTGATAAAGCGACAGATCTGGCTGCACAATACGATGAACTTATCGCTAAAGCCTTAGAAACAAAAGCTCTTGATGTTATTGCTCGCAAATCTAAGGCGGAGCGTGAAGAAGAAGAACGAGTCGCGGCATGGAAAAAATTACCTGCACCATCCAAAAAGGTTATCCAAACTATCCTAGATTCTTCAAAGGAAGCACTTGAAACTCGAAAGAACGAACGAATCAAGAAACTCACGGAGCTTTCTGAGCAATACAATAACAAATTGAATGCTTTAAGAGAAAAATACAACAACGTGTTAAGTCGAGACATGCGAGCTGAGCGAAAAGAGCTTGATGAGGTCTACGCGAGAACTTTCAACGCAGGAATCCTGATTCTAATTCGCAATGGCGAGAGTGCTATTATTCGCGCAATGGAAGAAGAGTTTAAAATGGAGCTCCTTAAAATTGAGATGAACACGTTGAAATGGGTTCGCGATGTAGAAGTGGAATCAGCTGAATGCATCAGCTTAACTACAGGAATTGACACCCTAGAAGGTTCTTGGAAACTATTTAACAAGAACGGACAATACAGAGTGTTTGAATGGCGCGGTATTTTAGCTGGTGGCTACAACATCCAACGACTGCACGTTCGAGTTCTACACGATATGTCAGACTTAATTGCCGTCAAATAATCAATACTCTAGAGCCAGCTTGGCTGGCTCTAGCTTCAATATTAGGGATTGTGTCTTGCCAATTTTAAACGTTGCTACCAGATTTATCTCTGAAATGCTCAATGCGCCGATCGAGAACGTACAACAACTAGCCATCATCCAGAATCTTTGCTCGACCAAAGGAGAGATAAAGTTCAACTATTCCGCAGTTTTTTGTGTGAATAGCGAATCAGGACGCTCTTATGTACATTGCGATGCTTTTTCACCTTGCTCTACGCGAGACATAACGCAAACTGAGGCTTATGCCATGGTCAGCAAAGCCATTAAACAATCAGAAGGTTTTAAAGGAAAATCTCATATCTGCCCGAATGAATTATGGCTCTCACGAGAGACTTTCATTGAGCTCGGACTTGAGATGAACCCATTCACGACCTTTGTCTTAAAAATGAGTGAATCAGGTGAATTTGAGGGACTAGAATTCGAGTCTGGCGACCTCGTTTACTGTTCGCCGCACCAACACAAAAACGCGTCAAACTTGTTGAAAAATTCAAGCCACATAATGGTAGTCAATAGTTTCATCCCTGAAACAAAACCTCTAAACGCTTGGTGCTTCAATTCACTCAACAAGTCTTGGCGGAAGAAATAAACCACATTTAAGCGTTATAAATGCAAAAACTTGTTGTTGCAATACCAACCCGTTGTGGTATTATATCTCTCGTGGTCAGGGAGGTGGTTCTCTTTGATTTATCTGGCTAAGAAGCCACCACAACAGGTTAAGGTGAAATAAATGTCTATTGAAATTGCAAAAACAATTCTATCCCAAATCAAGAATAGCAAGGATGAAAAAGGTGTCTCTGGCACTCAGCTAATCATGTGTTGGGGAGCACATGATTTTTGTGCCTACCCTCATGAAGAGAATAAACACTACGGCGGTATTACCTTTAAAGTCCAAGGTCACTACCACAGAGGACGTGTTCGAATTACTTTCAATGGTTCTGATACATACGACATCGCTTTTCTAAGTGTGCGCGGCAAGGTTAAACATGAAGCTAATGGTATTTATTGCGATATGCTTTTAGAAGTCATCGATTCCTACGTGGAAACTAATCGAATGAATGACCATAACGAATAAAAAACTCAATGGCGTCTCCTTGTGAGGCGCTATTTTTCATCACTTCGTTTTTTGCTCTTTCAATTTAGATCAGAAACTCTTACCTTATGAGCAAAATAATTTTCAAAAATGAAAAAACTACTACCTTTATCAGTACTGGCATTAACTGTAACAGCAAGCAGCGCGTTCGCAAACACAACAGAAGAGAAGATAGAAAACACACTAGAACCGAGTAGCTTCCTTGTGCTCGGCACGCAATTAGGCGGGGACGCTGGTGATCTAGACAAGTCCTTATCTTCATCAGCTGGTGGAGTAAACAACTTCGGCAAATTTGGGTATCAAATCAGCTCTGTAGGCGCTTCGTACGTTGAAAAATGGGCGCATGGCGGTAATTCTTACGTCGAAAATGTGATGATATTCAAAGGCGGCACAAACTACCGAGTCAATAAATACCTATTCCCATATGCAGAAGCGGGATTTGGTCGCACCTCAACAGAAGGGACAAGAGCTTCAGGCTCGCACTCATACTTTGTTGGTGAAGTCGGCTTGATGGTACGTCCACTAAAATATATCAACATCACTGCTGGATACATGTTTGCAGCAACGCCGGATGAAGTTGAGCCGCTCAACAGTTTTTCGGTAAAAGCAGGTATTTTCTTCTAAAAAACACCCCCAACACATCAGCTTGGTATTGCAATGCCAAGTTGATGTGGTATTATAGCTCTCGTTTAAATCAAACCAAAGGACTCTACGAGATGCCAACAAAACCCCTAAACGAATCTCAACTAGCTGTAGTTAATGAATTCTGCCAAATCGTCTCACAATTAGTCAAAACCGAAGGAATGGAAGCTTATATTGATGATTCACAACCAAGTTCCGTTGGTAATCGTCACATTCGCCTACGCCCTTTGAAGGTATCCGACCTTGTCGTGATTGAGGACGTGATTTACTCGGATAAATTGAAGTCATTAATTGAAGAAAAAACCTCTCACCTTGAGGTATCGCACCTTTACCCTTCAAGCTCTTTGAATGCAAATTGCGTTGTCTACTTCACAAAATGAATCCAATAAAAGGCTTTTATTATTCGGTCGCAGGCGCTTATCTGCTTGCGATCCTCATGTTTTTTGTTAGCACAAACTTGTTTGCCACATGCTGCTTAATGTTTGTTTGCACGATTGTTTTTAAAGAGGCATTCAGGCTATCAGCGCCTTCGCAAGTAAGCGTTCACCTTCAAGTTTTGTTTGCAATACTAACGGTTCCATTCCTAGGATGCTTCGTGGGCATCGTTGTCATTACGTCGGCAATGTTCAGCTTTATCATTATGGTCAGCCTTTGCTCTGTACTCTTTGACACCACGAAATTAAAATTACGCACGATCGTGATTTTTACTTCAGCGATTGCGGTATATATTGCAGCCATTAAAGCCACCCCAATCAACCCAGTAGGCACGATGAAAGCTATCCATGGAGCTTTCTCTCCTGATTTACAAAGATTCACTTTTTGGGAATCTTTGAAATCACTCAAACTATGGTCAGCGTTCTCAATTCTCATTGAGTTAACGGTAATTCTTGTTGAAATGATCACCAAGGTTACGCGCATTGAAAAAAGTTTAGATAAATAACCATTAGGTGTTGCAATGCCAAATGCATGTGGTAGTATGCCTCTCGTGGTTACGGAGGCGGCTTGCAACCGAATAACTACATGATTAATAAACACAAAAAAATCGATCAATGGCACTTATTTGTCTCACAAATCTTAAGGCGTTGACCGATACAATATGTTCAACCTCAACCTAAAGCTAGGTATTTATAGATGTTAAAAAAACGACTGATGTTACCAATTCTTGCACTTCCAGCAGCTCTTACTCTTGTTGGTTGTGGCGACCAAACAAATGCAGGGTTCGGTGAAAACCACAATTACGGCGGCGAAGATATCAACTACGAAGAGTCTCAACTTTTCTATGTTAATGACACAAAAGGAACGCTGTTTGACAATGAAACAGCCGAACACTTCAAGCATCTTGGCGCAAGCTCTTACCTAATCTATGGCGCAAAGAACGCTGAAGATTTTGAACTAGCAAAAACAGAAATCAAAGAGATCCGAGAGGCTCTTAACACTCTACCTGTCCCAGCTGACCTAAAGGAAAAGTACGAGTCTGATCTAACTAAGGCTGAAGAAGTACTACCGAAAATGTTTGAGTACTACAATGGAATGTACACTGGCAGCCTAGACAAAGCCTTCCGCACAATCCACCCAGAATACTTTGTCGAGCTTGATAAAGTTCAAGCCAAGATTGATCAGCGTGTGGCATTTTTAAGCGAAAGCCAAGCGGCGTTAAACAAGGTCTCAAAAGAGCTTAACGCAAAGAAAGATGAACTTAAAAAGCTTGAAACAAAGCACGACGAACAAGCAGCTAAGTGGGTTGTTGATAATTCAATTTTGATCCCTACCTCGGAAATCTCTTTCGACGTATACAACATCTACAACAACTACTCTGACACTAAAGCTGAGTGTGATGGTGTTTGGAACTCAAACGCAAGTGTTTGCTTTAACTACTTTGTGCACGAAGAGAATCTAGGCATTGATTCTGACTACCTTGATGAAATGTCAAAAGAACAGTCAGCTCAATACAAAAAAATGGCAGCTCAGTTCTACGAGGACGGCAAACCACTAGCGACGGCAATCTCAACGCTTAAAAAATCTCTACGTGATGCTGATAACGCCCACGACAAGCAGGTTCTATTAGCCGATAACCGCTTTGGCACCGAGCGACAACTAAACAAAGAGCTGTACGATGCAAAGCGTTCATTACGCTCTAAATCTAAAGGCTCATACAGCCAAAACGGCAAATTAGTCGAACCACGTAAAGGTCGCTACATTCCGACACAGCGCACTGTACTTGATGCTTACGCAGAGCAGCTAGGTATTAAGAAAATGCCAGAAGCTACAACTTTCACCCCAGAAAACGCTTACAAGGTGTTCGAGGCACTGAACAAAGCAACTATGGAGAAAGCTGTAATTCTTGATATGGATGACGAAGGTCAATTCAATATCGAAGATGGTGTTAAACCGGAAAACATGTACCTAGTTATGAGCGTGAGTTCTGGTAAGGTGATCGGCGAAGTTAGCCTTCGCAATAAAGAAGAGAAAACCGTAGCATCAACATACTTTGTGAACTCAGGTGACAGCTTGCTTAATGTCGAGTCTGTATTAAAGATGTTTAACCCCTCTTTTACAGCGCAGATTGAGTCTAAGTACCACAACCTGAAGGCTTATGCACTTCGCAATCTATAACCTAATGACCAACTAAGTATAAGGCTCCTTCGTGGAGCCTTTTTTATATTTTATTTGTTCGATATTTTTTCTCGTACAAGCCTGCTACACGGTACGCAAATTAATTTCAATTTGGTGTTGCAATGCCAAGTGGTTGTGGTAATATATCTCTCGTGGTCAGAGAGGTGGTTCTCTCTGGAATTTTGAGTTCAGCTCAACAAATTAACAGGTTTAGGTGCATTATCATGGCTAAGAAAAAACAACTACTTATCGCTCGTATCTTCTTTGAAAAACCATCAACTCGTTTTTCAAACTCCTTGGCTCGAATCGGCATTCACTTTAGTTACATTGAGAATAAAGAGTTTAATGAAACGCCGTCTTTCCTAACATCTTTTGACTTAAAACCAATTCAACAGGGTTTAACCAATATCATGATCCGCTCAACCTCTAGTACGACTGAAGTGTCGGAACAAGGCTTGAAAGCATTCGAGCATTCGCTTCAATACCGAATGAATAGCACTGAACCTTCTATCAGTGAGGCAGAAAACTTCACAAAAGCAGCTAAGAGTTTGTGGCGTAAAGTCGAGAAACTTGAATCTCCTGCTGTATATAGCGTTACTGGACAGTACGCCAAAATCTTAGAAGCAGCAAAAGTCGATGCCGTTACATTTGAGACTCATGCTGAGAAAACGGAAATGAAACGATTTAAGCTATACACACCAAGCGAACTTGAAGATTTATTAAAAGCAGCTGTTTCATATTTCTAACCAAAAAATCACTGAAGGATGAGCTCGACACTCATCCTTTTTCATCTTCATTAAATGGTTTGTTCTAGGTGGTTTGTGTTGCAATGCCAAGTGGTTGTGGTAATATAGACGTGTTGGCAATGAATGGTTTTTGTCAGCAATCACATGTTAGGAATAAAGAAATTTAATGCCCAAAGCTATACAAGACAAGAATATAAGCCACTTGTTAGCTCTATACCCCTCTCCTCTTGAGAGTGGTAAGTTTGAGTTAGGTCGTGTATCGATAAAACACCCAAGTGGGCGAAACTTCATACTGGACACAGAAAACCCAAGAATTCATGGTGTTCAAGAAAACATAGTTGTTTCCAAGTTTTTACCAGTGCAAGAAGTTAAGAACAAACAACATATGGAGAGGTTTAACTTCGAGATTAGTCTAAAAGATCTGTTATCACGTAAATGCGAAGTTTCAGCCTTTTGTGGAGATCCCGAAATTTTCATCATCCCATTTAGTATTGAAGTTATCTTTGCTGGTGATAGTGGTATGCAGTTTAGCCTAAACGTGCAGCCTGTCACTTAACATTGGCGACCTTGTGTCGCCTCATCTGGAGGTTTAATGGAGTTCCTTAATTTCACAGGCAAAAGCATCAGCTCTGTTATGGTTGGATTTGTTGTGGCACTCTCGCTGCTACATCTTTTTCGTCTAGTTGTTATATCAGTATCCCTGCTCCGTGCAAACTTCAAAGCACAAAAAGCACATCCCGAAGCGGTTATCATCGGCAAAGAAATTCAAGAACGTTTCATGTGGCGCACACAATTGTTTTTCATTACAACATTCAACCTAGTAGCACTTAATAGCGTTAATAACGGATTTATTAGATCTGAGTTCTTCACTATTGATTGCACAAAAACTATTCCAAAAATCACAATAAAATGATCGCTTGGTGTTGCAATACCAAGTGGTTGTGGTATTATACTTCTCGTGGTCAGGAAGATATCCTTCTTGAACAATTCGGGTTGGTAACCCATCACACACACAGGTTAAGGAACAAACATGAAAACTAACTGCCTAAGCGTTCGCTCTGATTACTACAATCCGTATATCTTTGATGGTGTAGATGTTAAAGAGATCTGTTTTTATAAAGATGGTAAGGTGCTAAAAAATTGCTCGCTTAAAGCTGGCTACTTCCCTAGTGCGATTGCAATGAACCGATTGAGCGCACCTGAAATTGAATCAATTAAGATCGTCAAGCAACGTACTGTAGAGGCAGGTCTAAAGTCGGGTAACGCTTTTTTTATCAAAGCCTCTCAAACTGTCTATTTCAACGTAGACTCATTCAAACACTTTGAATTCCTAGGCAAGCAGAAAGCAATCACTGTAAACAACGTCGATCGCTTCGCATACTTCTTTGAGATTGAAACTTCGCTTGATGGCGTTGATGGCATCCATAGAATCCAGTGTAGCTTTTACATCCAATAAGCGATTCCAGTCGGAAAATATGTAGCGTGTATTTCTTAGGTAAATTTTGTTTATCCGAGAAATACCCGTTGATGGTTTAAATTAAGACCAGATTATTCTCAAACGTTCGGCGATAGATCAAATCAACCCAAAAAATGAGCTTGGATTATGAATAACTTGATTAGATTGGCAAAACGATTTGCAAACAAACCAACAGAGTTCAATAAAGTGCAATTTCTTGATGCATTTAACGAGCTTGAAGATGATAACCAAATGGAAGCCGTAAAGAAAGGTTCAGAGCTATCAAGTGTCCTTATTGGTTGGTGTGCTGAGGTTAGAATCGAGATGGGTGCGTCTAGTAAGTGATATGGAGTTTAAACAGCGTTTCAAGGACATACCTGACGATTGCTTGGTTGTTTTTTGTTAGTCTTGTGGCACTATAGCCTTAAGTTATCGAGTTCTCACCCCCCCTATCTGGATGGAGTTTAGTTAAATGCTTAATCGGGATGAAAAAATTTCAGTAAAAGACGTTTTCCTTATGCCTACTGACGGCTTAGAACCTGCAAAGTCCACAACGGGACACTCTATGGTCGTCGTAGAGGGGAAAGATGGTCGATTCTATGGTTACAAAGGCTGCGTAAGTAACAATGCACTAAGCAGTGCTGTTAACTTTGCTAATCGAGTACTAGACTCTGTTGAGGGGATCTCCCTAAAGTGTTGGAACAGGCTTGATTCCAATTGGGTTAAAGCTAGCTACCCTTACTGCGAAATGTCGCAATAAAACGAACAGACCAAGCTTAGTATAATGGCTTGTTTGGTCGTTAAGTATTCAACATCCACCAGCATCACATTTTTAGCTCTAAGTGATCGTACCATCCCTAATCTCAATTGATTGATAACTTGAATGTGGTACTATAGCTACTGGCTTGTAGTTATACACTTTGTTCAATATGTTAGAACTCCAGTTAGATGGTATATATCCTGATCTAGGAAAACCAATGGGCTTTGATGAGTTTAACCGCCTAATAGACGACCTTAGCAAAGAGATCGCAGTGGAGTTAGCCAATAACACTTCAAACCACTCTAGCTTGCTGCCAAGAGGTGACGCTGTCTTATACCAACTTCCAGAACTACCTTTATCGAAATCACCTAGAGTTAGGTTAATACGAAAACAACTTTGTGCTGCATAGTGATATTGCTGTTGCAATGCCAACTTGTTGTGGTATTATAGCTAACAATCAGAGGGCGCGGTCTCCCTATTTCTTCTGTTACAGGTTAAGGATTTTGATATGAACTATGCACACGTAAAAGATGCTTTCGTTATTCCTCAGAGTGGCACTCTCGCAGAAATTGACTTACACACTAAATACTCAGTAATTGCTGAAACTGTTGAAGGTCAATTCTATATGCATAGTACAATCTTCACTGAACAATCGGCTTACGGTTTGGACGCAGCCAATGACTTAGTATCAAAGGTGCTTTCAACAGATAAGATGATTAATCTCTCACTATGGAAAATTGCCAATCCAAGCAAGATTCAGTCATCCCCTGCTTACAAAACTCACCAGAAACTAAATGACAAGTTTCAGCACAAGCCTGAGCAATCAGAAACTAGATTTTACAAAGTAGATAGTTTTAAGTCTATGAACGAGCTGGCTCAACTCCTTTGTCAATCTTGTTTAGGAGATGAACTGGACGATAGCGCCATAACTTATGACTTATATTACGTCGTATACAACAAAGGATTACCGAAGCTTAAGCAGCCAGAGCTTGAGGTAAACAGTGCTGTTGCCTTTCAAAGTTTCCTTAAGCAAGCGATTTACGATTGTGCCCAACAGATAACAGTCAGTATCAGTAACCTAGACACCCTTGAAAGTATCACTTACCAGATAGCCGTTACGTCTTCTGGAATGATCGTGACAGAGATTAGTGAGACAGAGTCTTACATTGATTAAAACCAGTCTCAAGGTTTACTCAGTAAATAGCCTTTAAGGAACAACAATGAGATCTGAAATCTATAAAAAGAATCTACGATTTGTTAAGGCATTGCGATTGCCACACAAGCCTATCTTGGATGATAAAACCAAAGCTCTAGGCAACACAGATAACTTTTGCGAAGATAGCGTAAGAACTAAATTTGGTGACAAAGTAGGTTATCGTCCATTTAACCTTCACAAGCGATCTGACATTCTTCTAATGTATGCACTAGCATACCAAATAGATATTGCTTCAGATGATGATGGTGTACCAACCGCTACAGTAAAATATGGTGATAATCGTGAGCCTGATGTGTTTACCTGCAAAGGGAAAATGCATTACACAGATGTAAACGAGATGCTTCTGGATGCTATCATCTCCTATGCTGAACACAAACAGTTTGAGACGCCACAGATCTTCGAAATGAATCACTACATCAACCTTTTTCACTAACATGAGTTAACCTAACGATCGTTAGACTAAGATTCATTAGATTAGCGAAATTAGGGACTCGGCGTTAAGACTAAAACAATAAAAAATCACTCATTTGGTGTTGCAATGCCAAGTGCGTGTGGTATTATATGCCTCGTAGTCAGGGAGGTGGTCTCCCCGACTTTGGTTATATCAGGTAAGGTACAATGGATAAGACTCAAATCATGTCTCACATCAAAATGCGCAAACTTGAGAAAGAGATTAACGAAACAGCCACTAAGGCAATCAACGCCGCTGGTGGACTTAATGACGTAGTACTTTCAAATCTACTAGCTACTGCTATGAAGCAGACTGAGGGTTTTGATTCTCTATTTAAGAGCGCAGCTGCACTGTATGTTGAGTCAAACTACAATGTCGACTTGCGAATGCAGGCGGGTCTTGAAATGCTAAAGGCTGTTAGCCAAACAGACTTAGATCAAGATGCTCTAGGAGAAGTGGTGCCACTAATCCCGCTGACGACAAAATACGGGAAAGCACAGCTTGGGCAAGCGGAACATATCATCACCCACTTGCAGACCGTAACAGAACACTTCCGAAACGAAGATACGGCAGATATAGCCGCTAAAGCTTTGTTTCTTGCGATGCGACAACAACACCCTACATTGACACAATGCTTCCTGTCTAGCTTCCGTAACGCAGCTCGTAGCATCTCTGAAGACAAACGTTACCTGAATCTAGGTTATGCATTTAACGGAGCCATCCCTTTCATTTAACGTTTCATGAATCAACTCAAGGTGGCGATTGCTGCCTTGATGATTACCATCAAATATTACTCTCGACCGGAACAATAAAAGATCAACAATGTTGGTCTTTTTTTTGAATATTTTTGTATATTGGTGTTGCAATGCCAACTAGCTGTGGTATTATATCTCTCGTGGTCAGGGAGGTGGTTCTCTCAACGACTTAATTGGGCTGGTAGCCCACAACATAGGTTAAAGGTATTAGATTATGAGCAACTCAGTAACTTCAAAAGAAAAAGCACAAGAATTTTTTGACAACCTGTGCCGTGGTGATGAAGCTGTTTCAGCTGAACATGGCTTGGTTTTTGTTGATTCAATTGAAACAGAAGATGGCAAGAAGCGTATTTTCTGCATGACTGACGATGACTGCACTCGTTTTGAAGTAACTGTTGGTCAAGTGTCGTGCCCATTTAAATTCCAACGCGAAGCTGCAATTAGTAACTGTGAATGCAGAATCAAGCGCGGATTAGATGCAGAGGTTTCATTTAAGGAACTTCGTGATGCGCTAGATCTGATTGATTCAGGTGAATGGGTTTACGATTTTTAAGCTAAATTTTGCACCACTTGTCACCTTGTGGCGAGTGGTTAGCAAGATGAGTTACGATCTAAGCTAAAATTTCTACTTATTAAGGAACAGCTATGCCGAAGGTTAATCTGAGTGTCCCGAAGAGCGCATTCGAATCCCGAGTTGCTTTTGCATTCAAAGCGATTGCAAAAAATGACTTGTCCAAGAAAGAGATCGACAACGCTATGGACATCATTCTTTTCGGTCTTGATGGAGGCGAGCCAATTGAGGTTTGGAGTATTACTGAATCATACTGCCTAGAAGGCTCAAAAGTATTGGAACGCACCCAACATCGCCAAACAAAAGAAGATGCAGAGTTATTCTTGTACGCTAACGTAATCGGGTTTGTTGCTGATAACGCCATCAAGGCAGTTAACATGCAGGAGCTTGAGAAGCTGATGTCTGATGCTGGGTTTGATTATATTAAAGAACAACTTCTTGAATTCAAAACTTCGGCTAAAGAGTGTAACGATAACATGAAATACGAAATCCTTGAGTTTTCATTTGAAGAGCCACTTAATGTACAAAAGGTCATCTTTGACTACGTTACGAATCTAGACGTCATCACTGGTTGTCACTCCATTGAGTTAGTCAAGAAGTCTTAATGGCGAGACGTAACAATCAGATAGTTATTCACACTAACGTAAGGCGCAAAAAATAATTAACGCAGGAGTGAATCATGAATAATACACCATCTGAAAGTTACACATCTTATACGGCTTGTGGACAAACCTTAGTGCTTGAAGTATTTGGTGAGGTTGGTTCTGTCCATAAAATGACGCTGGGCAATAGGTTTTTTATCAAAGTTAAGTGCCATCCCCTGAATAGCGACAACGAAGAATTGGTAAGATGGTTTTTTGATTATTACAACAACTTTGCGCCGTTATTGAATTGGGATGAGCTGAAATTTGGCTGGAAGTGTTACCAAAAAGCCAAATGGCAGCGATGTGATAGCCATACAAATGCCTTCTGGAACTATCTTGATGGCAAGCGTTTAAGAATGATTGGACGCAAAGGAGCTGTCATCCAGTGGGTGTAAAGGATTCGGGCAGCGAAAGTTGCCCAAATCGTTTAGAGTATTTATTGAAATTGATGTTGCAATGCCAACTGATTGTGGTATTATTACTGCCGTTGTCCGAGAGGTGGTCTCTCGACAATCTCAAACACAGGTTAATAAGGATTAATTATGAAATTCCACTTGGTAAGCTCAGAGAACGGCGTGTATGACTTTGATGTTACAGACGCAGGTTCAATCAAACGTGTAAAGGTTCCTGAGAGCGTAAAGGCTGGAGATATTATCAATATTTACTCTGGTGAGAGCACAAAAACTGGCGCTGAATGGAAAGGAACCAAAGGTGTTAAAGGATACCTGACGGGCGATCTAGAGTTATCTGTTCGCGCTTCAAACGCCTTCCATGTTGAAATCGTCAACCAAGATGCTCAGTATTGTATTGATAGCGGCTACACGGTTGTTGCCAACAACTCAATGAGCACTGTAGTGATCAGCAACAGTGAAGATGATGAGTCCAGCATTTACTTGGATGGCTCTGATGCAGATGAGTTTATTGAGAAGGCGAAACGCGACTTTGAGTCCTTGGAGTTGATTACAATGGACGAGGCTCTTCTCCATCACGCTAAACCATATATCGAAAACTTATCATAAACTAGATTTTATTAAACCCATCATTTTGATGGGTTTTTTATTGTAAAAAAACAATTATTGTTGTTGCAATGCCAAGTAGTTGTGGTATTATAACGCCAATCCCAGTGAGTGGTTCTCACATTATTCAATAGGAAATCAGGTTATGCATAACTTTACACTAAGTACTCCAATCTCAATCGACCCACAAGATCCTAATGCAAGCTCTTCTGAATTCGAACAACTTCAACTTCTGTTTATTTTGTTAAATCGAATGAACTTTAAAGCAGATTACGAAGTGATCCAATTCTTAAGTCGCTGCAAAGAAACGATTATCGAACAAGGCAATGGTTTTGGTAATTCTGTGAGCATCCAGTTACAGAACAACGAGTTGAACTTAAATCTTAATCTTACTTATGTTGGTCGTCACTATGTACCAGATATCCGTGATGTACCAAAACACTTTGTTGTGCAACTTGAAACTTACTGCTCTACGAATCAAACAACAAAAAGAGCCCTAAGTAGCATGGACAATGTGATTGAGCTTGTTAAGACACATGCCGCTGATATTGTTCTAAAAAAAGAATTTAAGGTTACTGGGAGTGTAGTAGGCTTCACCGAAGGCAAAACATACGAAGGGAAAATTGCTTCGTTTAATGGCTTCTCTTTAGGTTATTACAAAGCCAAAAATGATAAAGGCGAGACAAACCTAATCCCTATCGACTACATTGAAATCATTCAATAAAACAAACAACAGAAGCACACTTATATAGTGTGCTTTGTCTTTGATGATAAGTGAGACTTAGAATGGCAGAAATAGAAGTAGACCTTTTCATGTATTGTGAAAACCCAGAGTGTGAAGGTTCTCCTGATGAGGCAGACTGCTTTAATGGTGATGAATCAGAAACATTCCAATGGCGATGCCCTACTTGCAAAACCGATTATGAATTCGAAGTGGAATTTGAGCCTACTGTCAGCAATTTAAGAAAGGCGAAAAAGAACGGATGACACAGCTATTGGTGTTGCAATGCCAAGTAGTTGTGGTATTATGTACATCATAGTTAGGGAGGTGGTTCTCCCTGCATTAACACAGGTTAAGAAGAAAATATGATTGATTGTACAAAATTACTTGAATGCCTACCTGCTGAATTCAAAGACTTAGATGTCTTTACCATCCAAAACATCACTAACGGCACGATTGAGCGAGTTAACGTTGCGGTTGCTGAAGGTCATGAACTGACACCTGAGTTGTGCCATGCTGCTCTAGTAAACTATTTGGAGTGGAGCATTCAGTACACCCAAAAGGTACTAACCAACGAAAATGGTGAGTGTGACAAGTTAACAAATATGGTTATTGACTTACTTTACCAAAACAAGAACTGATCAATGTTAATAGAGCTGGTGGATGATTGATTCATCAGCTCTTGTGAGGAATGTATGCAGTATTGGAGCTGTCGGTTTAATCGCCCCGACTCATTAAAGAAACATCGCACACTGCAAGCAGCCATTAGGAATGCAGGTAGTTTTGGTTGTATATATGACAAGGCGTCTAAAAAGGTTTATCAGGTGCTGCGCATGGCAGGCAGTGGTGAACTAGAGATTTACGACACTGTCGAACAAGCAGCGTCGTGTTCCCTTAATGGATTCGATATGTTAAGTGCCATGGATTCATTCGGAATTAAGAGGTAAAAATGAAATTCGCAGCAGTACGCGCTTCCGCCCTATTTCGTGATGGAAGTTATAACTTCCAAAGTAACTACATCGGGACGCCAAAAGAAGTTAACTCCGACTTCCAAGATGAAATGCTAAAGCGCGGCGTTTTATGGGCTCGATTGTACGACTGGGCTACCGGAAAGCTCATTTCGTCAATCAGTCCAGAGGTCAACCAATCAACTAAGACGCCTTCGAACTACACTGCCATTTATAATGACGGCAGAAACAGTTTCCAAATCAACTACCCTAATTCCGGAGCAAATAACACTCAGACTTTTAAGGATAAATTCCTTAATGATATGAGCATACGCAATGCTCTATGGGGAAACTTAGTGAACGAGGCAACAGGTGAAAAGGTTCTCTCGTTCCACCGTGGTGACGCCCAAGCGAACAGCCCTAAATAACCCATACACCTTTAGCTAGCCCGAAGTGACGAAACAAGAGAAACCACATGCAAGTAAAACACCCAATTCAACCTTTGCTCAAAGATGAGCAAGCGCTTAATGGCAATCAGGATAGTAGTGAAACGAAAAAAGACTCCCTTAAAACACAAACTGATCAGTGCAATGTTGGCTGTGTATTGATCTCAAGTTACGAAGAATACACAAAAGACGAACTAAGAGAGATCGTAGCGGAAGTTTCCGGAAGAGTGTATATGGAACAAACAAACCTGCCAAGAGCTGTTGAGAAGACAGCTAGCGACTTGTTTATGATGGGAGAATCAATGTCTGAACGCGCCTGCAAAGTCAGAAAGGCTCTTAGTGATTTGCGATCTGATTGTGCATGTTTCAAGTACACAAAAAAAGACTAAGGTAGAATTTCTTCATCGACCAATAGCTGAGCTTGCTCGGCTATTTTTGTATTCGGCAAATGGACTCCGAAACAGGGATCGTTATTAAAGCGCGTCCTTGCACATTGCATCCATTTCTCCAGTCTGGTTCCCCAGACAGAATCAAAGCATAGTATCAGCCAGAAACCTTGCATCGTTCAGCGGAGTGCGGAAGAAATATACTTGAATCGATTCAGCAGATCAATCTATCGAACGCTGTTTTATTGTGTCGAAACTGATACAGATCAATTTTAGAATTGTATCGAAAAATGAAATATCTTAGCTTTCAATGTGTAATGACAGATCTGGGGACGCAAAAAAAATGAAAAAAATTATCATACTGCACGGGTTGTATATGCATGGTGTTGTAATGCAGCCCTTGGCAATGCGGCTACAAAAGTTAGGGTTCGAAACTGAAATCATTAGCTATAACTCATTGTGCATAGATTTAGATTTGATATACGCAAAAATTGATCAATCCTTGTCCAATGATAAGGTGAATGTTCTAGTTGGTCATAGCCTAGGAGGTGTTCTCTCTGTGATGTATGCTGAGTTAAGAAATCTCCCAGAATCTAAACTATCTCACATCGTCACGTTAGGAAGTCCACTCGCAGGAGCCAGTATCGCAGAGCGTATTGTTGAGCTTGGCATAGGAAGTATTCTAGGAAGCTCTTATGATGTCGGATTAAAGGTGTCCCCTAGGAGGTGGAACAGTAAGACAAGGCTAGGTTCTATCTCTGGCTCATTACCACTCGGACTAAGAGGTGTTCTCATACGGGATCGTGAAGCGAGCGATGGCACTATCACTATAGATGAGACCATCATTGACGGCTTGCATGATCACATTGTTCTTAACTCTAGCCATACCAGTCTGGTTTACGCAAAAACAACAGCAACACAAATTTACAACTTTATTAGTGAAAACAGGTTTATAGGAGACTGATTGCTATTGCTGTCATTGCAATGCCAAGTGCGTGTGGTACTATCCCCCTTGTCGAGTAGAAATGCTAGGGATCTCCTCGACTTGCTAAACTGCTTTATCTTTAGCTGGTGAACAAAGGATAATAACCATGATGAATATTGAATCTAATTGCCCCCACTGTAATCGAAATACAGTTTACAGGCGTTGTGGTCGCACCAAATTTGAGCGTAACATTTCAATGCGAAAGTGGCACAAATTCAAATGTTCAAAGTGTAATAACAAAATGCTATTTGATGTAAATAACTACAATATTTCAAAAAAAATCAACTCATTCAGCTTATCAAAAGTATTGAGACGCTTAAATTTTCTAACTCTGGATAGTGCCTGTAGTTCGAAATAATGCACGATAATGAGACAGTCGCATGAATGCGGCTGTTTTTTTTGCCTTTTACTTGTTATTGGTGTTGCAATGGCAAGTGGTTGTGGTACTATAGCTTTGTAGTCAATGAGGTGGTTCTCATTGAATTAAACACAGGTAAGGCAAAATAATGGAAACTTTAGAGCACTCTAAACTCCCGTACACTCATCGAAATGGTAGAACGTTCAAAGAGTTTGTTAGTTCGTATCTTGAGGAGACAACAAAGCAAGCTGTCAACTGGATTGAAATCATCTTCAAGCAACGTTGTTTTACACACAAAGGCTCGAACATCCTTCGTTCCCCATACTGCAATTTAAACAGTGATTGGGAAGGCTTGCTTCAGATTATCACCACGAAGGGTAGCAAAATCGTAATTAAGTTTGGCGATCAAAAAACAACTTTCGATGCAATTGAGTCAAGCCAAGAAAAAATCATCAGTTTGGTAACCGAACTTCTAAAGCAAGAGACTGAAAAAAGAGCTATCTCTACTCAGCGTTACTACAACGAACAACTCGGCTTGTCTCTAATTTAATTCACTTTAATGGTGCGCCCAGTATGGCGCACCTAGGAAGCCCAATGAAAAAGCATACATTAAACATCGACTTTATTTACCGCGCACTAATCATCAAACCACGTTGCCACAAGCCCACTGAAGTAGCCGTACGAGACTCTATCCAAGTGGACATTCCTGAGATTTTGAGCTCAGATGCTCCTGTGGCGTTCCGAAACGGGTCACAAGAGTATCGACTATTCAATGATACCCTTTGGGACTTTGATTACCACACCCCTGCTCGCTCAGAACCTTCAAAGGTCGAATTTGAGACTGTCAAACAGCTAACAGCCGACATTTCAGATTACAAATGGTCATCTTACGGAGCTCAGGCACCATTCCATAACATCTGGCATGAAGTCAGCGCAGCTTGGGATGAACAATCCAAAATTTCACCGTGTAATATGTGGCTCAAAGAAGTTCAGAACACAAAGGATACGACTGAGTACCGTGTATGGTCTCAAGATAACCGCGATGATGTTGTTAAACGTATTATGCGTAAAGTTGACACTATGCTGGTTATCGATGGCTTAATGTTCACAAAAATCAACGAACCACGTTATGTAGTGCAGACATTCGGTCTCTCTGGTGCCCATGGCAGTACAGCTCTTACTGTATCAAACTGGTTTAACATCAATATCCCAAACCGATGCTACTTTCGAGCTGATGAACTTGAGAAAGCAAAAGAATATGCAGAGCAAATCTCAACTAACTTGCGTCATGATGGTTACATCTTTAACGCTGATTCCGTTATTGATGTGCTTATTCCTGAAGCTGTAAAACTTCAACCTAGTACTGATCACCCCGTGAAATAGGCAACATGATGTTAATGACAATCTCTGAACTTAAGGAAGAGTTAGAGTTCCTTGAGTTTGCTATGCAAACTTACCAAAGACCCTTTGGTGCTATCATCCTTATGGATCTATCTAAGCGTAAAAAAGATATTGATAAAGAAGGCGCTATTGCCTACCCAATCACTGGAGAAGATCTAAAATCTGCACTTGATGAATTCAAATCCAGTGACCTTGGGAAATTTCATTTGGAAGAAGACTTTCAAGCTCCTGTACTACAAGTTGTTCTACAAGTTACTCAGTAAGTGAGGCGTTAAGATAATGACCTACAAAGATACAATTATTCAGATCCTTAATAGCATCGAGGTTCCATACTCCGAAAACCGAGTGTGTTTAACCTACAGCTATGACTTTATCAACACCAATGCACTTCCACATAATTGCTCTCGCTCGGCCACTTCGCAATTACTTCAAAAAGGCTTTGAGCTACAAGGTGTTCTACAGGAAGTCGAATACGAAAAAGCAAAGGCTTTGAGTAGCGTATGTTACCTTTTTGATTATATTAAGAGCCACTACAAGTACTCTCAGCTACTTGGGTTTGTTGATAAGGCTTCATCGCTTCTTGATTTAAAAGATTTGAATGGTGGTGAGGATTTCAACTTTGACGATCCTAAACCAGCTTTCCTAAAGGAACTAACAAGATTTGTTTCCTCAGGCGGATATGATGGTCATAACTGGGATTTCTCACTTATGCCACGTAACGGTGACGTGCCGCTAAGCAATCATTTTGCCAACTACTAACGTAGAGGTGGATTTCAGCTCCCAGAAACTGGATTCATCATAGAATTCAAAGAAGGAGAGCCAGTAAGGAAAAACGCTTCTGCGTTTATTATTTCTGCCGAGTAATAGAAACTCCCCCAAAGCTCACTGTTCATAGTGAGCTTTTTGCTTACACCGTAATGAGAAGATCTATGCAAAAAGAACCATCCATCAATAAAGAACATTTTCTTGATTGTCTCACCTACTTCCCTAAAAACTTCCTTCAGATTTTCCCAGACAATTACAAAGAAAGTGATGGCTGGAAGCTCTCTATTCAAGGTCGAAACCTTAGTGATGTGCGTTTCCTGAGTGACCGTCTTTATGATTACCTTTTAAACCGAGATATAAGCTTTAAAGCAATCACAGCAAAAGGCTTAAAGATGACGAAAATCAAAGACACACCGCACAGAAGGGAGCAGATCCACAAAGTGCTAACCATTTACTGCCCAAGAGATACAGATCTAGACGAACTATGCCACTCCGTAAGGGATCGTATTACTGAATATCGCGGACACTGCGGACTTCCAGCTCCAACGGCTTATAAGCACTTCTCTGGTGGCATATTCATTAGAAACGATCGGGGGGAAGATGGTCGTTATGTATCAACGAAACAACACATTACGAATTAGCTGTCTGGTAATGGCAGCAAACGAAAACCATAAAAAGCATTGATGTTACACTAGAAATTCATTAGCTTAGTTGTGGTCTTTGTTACAAACACAGGTAAAAAAATGAAAGATACCGACTTTAATCCCTTTAAGCTTTTTGGCTTTGCCACTATCTTTGCCTTTGTTGCCTATATGTGGCTAATAATGCAGATAACAGGACTCAGTCTTTTTGATTTTATTGTTGATTACTCTGACTCTATGCGATCAATCTACTTAGCGATTGTTGGTGGTGGGTTTTGGCTATTCATCCGAAGAACAACAAACGCTTTGTTGTTTTTTGTCATCCTAGTGATCACTGTAACTTTCACACAGACAGGTGGGATTGTTTACGAGGTACAAGATAGCAACTACATCTTTCAGTTCCTGTCTAACGGATGGGGGTTAGATCTTGTTAGTTTTTGTATGTTCGCATTATTAGCTTATATTGGCTTCAAGAATCTCTCAGAGTAAAAAGTACCTTAATCTTAAAGATGCCCAGATCCCTTCTGGGCTTTTTTGTGTTTACCAATCCAACTTGGTATTGCAATGACATCTGATTGTGGTATTATAGCTCGTACTTTAAGGGGGTTGGTAACCCGCTAAACAAATCACAGGCAAAGGTTAAACTCTATGAGTCGTACATTAAAAGAGCTCCAAGAACTGATTCAAAATGAAACAGAATTTAAAAGAATTGAGGCTATCAAACAAGCTACTCTAGGTTTCGTCGATTCCCCATACCCGATGAAAGAACTGGGCTTAGAACTTGCGACTGCATTTAAGCAGCACGGTGAATTATTGGTTGATGCAATCATGCAAGAGGCAGCAAGAGATATAGCGTCAAAGAAAAAGGAAATTTGCAAAGAGCTTTATGAGTTCGACGGTATCCCTATTAAAAATGTTCATTATGGCAAACCGACTCTACAAGAAATAATTGACGTTCGAAAGACACTTGATGTTAACAGATACAAGCTAATTGCAGGCTCATTCTTTCTTTCTCTCTGCGCATAACAATCAAGTCACCCAATATGGAATTGTGGCTTTTTAGCCGCAATTTCCTATCAATCAAAATAATAGACCGTATGAGAATTCAATTAGGCGTATTGGCTGCATTGGCATGGTCGCTAACAGCCCTACTTCACATTGCTGGCATAATTAGTTTACCTAGTGATGCAAAAGTTTATGAATCGATCGCTGGTAAAAAGTACATAAACTATGCTCCGGCATATGTAATTCGTAAAAACTATTCTGCTGGATACCAAACAACCATTAGCACTTTCACAACAATCAACAAAACTTTGTACCCTCGACAAGTACCCGTAACCTACCCTGCGAGATTCAACGTAGTTATACGTATGACCAATTCAAAGCTAAGGTTCGATTGTGATATTTCCGAGAGTATGTACAATCAGCTTTCCGAAGGGCAGCGAGTTATAGGCAAGGTTGCTGATTATAACAACTTCATCACTAACTCAAGTCAATGTATCGACATTGTGCTACCAGAGCGATAACACCAAACTAGCACTGTTAGGAATCAATAAAATGAATGAGATAAACACTTGTTGTCCTGTTTGTAGTTCAAGAAGAATCACCGTTACGGACATTGCTGAAGTTCACTTCTCTGCTACATTTGAAGATGGTGTATTCACTGGTGAAACTAAGGAAGACGCTATCCCGTCATCACGACAAATTTGCAAATGTTCAGAGTCTGAGTGTGGTCATATATGGGAACCTGATACTTTGATTGACATTAGCTCTATTAAGCAACCAGAACGAGGTATAGGCGATATTGTTGATTTTGAGTGTATTCACTGTCAACAGCCGAGAACCCTGATCATTAACTCAGGAAACATGAACTTCAATCCGAACAAAGACCAATGCATCAACTGTAGTCTAGGTCTTTCCTAAGACATCTTAGACATTAAAAAGACCGGAATCATTCCGGTCTTTTTCTTAAGTGAAAGCTCTAACGTTATATATTGTCGGGCTTCTGTGGTCACGTGAGTACGTGATTGTGAACTTATACTTTGATGCCCTAGTTATATTGATGTAACCCCATCTATTTTTGTCGTTACCATCACCAATGCTGTACGTCTCACCAATCTTCCAATCAGGCAAGTAAACATGCATCGTACTTAGGTAATAACCGGGGTCCGCCCCTATTTTTACTTTAAACATCATCTGCTTTATATCGTCCTTTTTAGAGGCGCGGCTAAAATCAATCTCGCTAGGTGTACCACCCGTGCCTGCATTGTATATAGCAAAGCTTCCGCCACCAGCGTTTGCCTCGTTTTTCTTAGCTAAGTTAAGAGCTTCAACACCTTTGTCATAGGCTGTTTTGGCAGCTCTGGACGAAGCAGCTACAGAACTTGATGTTGAGGTAACAGAGTCCGACAAGGTCACAATACCTGCGGTGCCCGAGGTTGCCCCCTCTACTGTAGCCTTAAGTCTCCCAGAAACACAGCTAAGGATAGTTCCAGATGTTGTCATGGCTATCTGACCTGAATAACATGACTGTCCTGCTGACGCAAACTGACGCATGTATAGCTTATCTGTGTAAGTCAGCCCACTTTCAGCTCGCGGAGTTCTAAGGACTGTACCTGCCTTAAGTTCACCGTTTGCAGAAACGTTTCTAGTCGCCAGTAAATCTCTCGACTTAACATCTTGTGTAACATCCAAATTACCCTTAACAGCCGCGCTATTATCCATGAAGACCTTATCTAAAAATCTACCTTGCTTAGCTGTAAGACCACCATTTAATGTCGTATCGCCACCAACAACGGCATTTCCGTTTATAGTCATAGCTCCTGACACAAGAGCATTCCCTCTAATATCAGCACCTTGCTTGGCGTAAAGAGTTCTTTCAGCAATAAGGTTGTTCTTCGCGGTAATATCCCTCTCTGAAGTAATCCAACCTTTAGTGTAATGGTTCTGGTCTACCGTCAAACTATTCTTGATACGAGCAGACTTGTCGACAACTACGTTACTTTTAAAGGTGGAATCTTGACCTACGACTAAGGTTCTATCGATATTCGTGTTGCCATCAATGTCCACGGCGCTTTTGAATTGTGCATTGCCTGCAACTGTAAGAAGTTTGTTTAAGACAGCATCGTTATTTACAGTGAGTCGCCCTTTTACCGTAGCATTCTTCTCCGCTGTAAAATCACCCTTGGCAACTGTTTTCCCAGCCACTGTTAAGTCTTGACCAACTTCAGCATTACGAGCTGTGTATAAGTCTCCGTCTTTATCAACTTCAAATGCTACACCGGAACCACCACTCTTAGCTAATCTAATGAATTGATCGGCTTTCACTGCATTTACATAAGCTTCCGCAAGGACTGAGCCGCCGGAGTTAATTGCGGTCATCCCACACAGCGTTTGACTTTGATTTCCGCTGTCGTCTGTATCTTGGCAGAATACAGGTGAGAGTGTGTCATCCTTGTTCTCTGCTGTGATATATACCGAACCGACTGAGGCGTCTTTTGCATTCAAAGATAGAGCTTCTGTCGCAATATCGTATTCTAGCCCACAAGTTGATTCTATCTTCTTATTTGATGAGTCATATCGATAACAAACCGCTGGCTTGGCATTACTAGCGAAAGTGAGGCTGTTACGCATTGAGTTTTCACCGTTAACCCTAAGGTGATAATCTTCAGCGATACCTATCTTATTCAAAGTAAAGCTAGCTTCAATTCCGCACTGCTCTCTCAAATTAAAGCATCGACCAATCGAAATCTCTTTACCTGTTCCTCTATCGATGAGTTTGTAGTTATGAGCTCCTGTAACGCGCACAGCATCGTTTAACTTAGCTGAGTTGATAACACGCTCATATTGATCAAACATCTTGTTAAAGTCTTGGTCATCGGCATATAGAGTAAACTTCCACTCTTGAAGTAGCTTGTTCTCTCCTTCGCGTTTGGACTCAAGGTTGAAGCCCCTAAACAAACCTCTATCCATATTGCAGCTAACAAGTGCAACATCTCGGTTTTCATTTAGATTGGGCTCCCAACCGTCAGGTTCGCCACACTCCGGATTGTCCTTGGCTATTAACTCCTTTGTGAAGTTTTCCAAAACCTTGTTAGTGTCGTTCCATTGACCATCCCAAGTTGTACGCCCCTCAATACCATCAAGAAGAACCCGCTTATCTATCGCGGCAACAATATTGGAAATCTCTTTCCCTACAAGCCTGTATTGAGCGATCTCATTCTCTCTCTTTTCGTATTGAGCTCTCAGTAGAACGGAACTAGATACAAGGGATACAGCCAGAATCGCCTCAATGAGAACAAACCCTTTTTTGTATTTCATTTTTTCTTTAAGGATATTAATTCGGGAGCTTGGTATCAATTCAACCGATGAGTGTTATTTAAAGATTTCCTTAAAGATGTATGCAGATAAGTCCTAGTTGCTAAACATTATCGAGTGGCGTCTAAATAGCCATATTTCTCATCGCAGATGCTTAAAAGCTTTTCCCTATCCCAACCAACCATAGAGGCTTGCGCTACCACTGTCAGCTCGTTAAAGGTCGCTGCCGACATCCCCCTCTGCTTAAGTAAGTAGCTCTTAATGTTTTGGGCGTCTTTCAATGCGACGTCATGCTTAAAGCTTTGTCCAGTTGTTTTGTAACGTTGAGCACACAGAGCATATAAGTTTGCCTCAGCGACTCGTTCATTTGGAGTTTTAATCTTATTGCTTTCAACGGTCTTTCTCACAACCGAGTTATTGTTTGTGACATGAACATAAGCACCTAACAAAAGAACAACGAGACCGAACAGAGACAGGACTTTCTCGCTGCGAGTCAATTTACGCATAACTACCACCATAACTAATTTCAATGAAACAAAGAACATCATAAGTAGGCTTATATAAGTAATTAAAATCGTTATTAAAAACCGTGATCAAATCCATGGTTATAACTTATAAAACCACATCTGGTTCTATAGAAAACAGAATAAAAAAAAAGAGCCGGAAGTCCGACTCTTATATGATGTTTGAAAATTATTTCAGCTGAAAAACTGCAATCTTTGACAAGCTACCTCTAGCGCTACCAGCTGCATGTCCGTAGACATCACACCGCAAGAATGGCCCTTTCATGAAGGTGGTGATTTCTCGGCAGTTTGTCGCCCAAAATCCCCATTCCCCTGTATTCGCATTTGCATTCACATTGGAAGTCCTAAACTCAATTCGATATTGGTATTTGCCATGTATCCAACTTGAGATACCCAATCCTTTAAAGGTGATCGTACCACGCTTACCGTTACCAATAGTCATTCCCTGCCCGTCAGAACCAGCAACTTTGACCCATTTCATCCCTTTTGGTGCTTTTAATGCATTGTCAGCTTGCTTCTTAGCCTCTAGAGCTTTGTCGTAAGCCGTCTTAACAGCCCTTGATGTGGCAGCGACAGTTGTTGATGTTGATGTAACCGAGTTTGAAAGAGACACCGTACCAGCTGAGCTGGTGGACGCAGCAGCTGTTCTTGCAACGAACTTACCACTAACACAGTTAAGCATGTGACCTGAACTTGTTACTGCGACTTCACCTGCGTAACACGATTGACCAACAGACTTAAATTGCTTCATGAATAGCCTATCAGTGTAAGTAAGAGAGTTCTCAGAACGCGGCGTTCTTAAAATCTTACCTGCTCTTACCTCGTTACTTGCCACCAAGTCATTTGTAGCAGTTACATTTCTACCTTTAACGTCTCCAGATGCAGTTACATTACCTGTAACAGTTGCACCTTTATCCATAAACACTTGCTCAAGGAATCGCCCCTGTTTTGCTGTGAGAGATCCATTAAGGTTGGTGTTTCGCCCAACGGTCAAGTTGCCAGTTATGCTACCATCACCAAAAATATCGACACCACCTTTCGCTTGGAATCTCTTTTCAACAATCATATTGCTCTTAGCAATAACATCTCGCTCAACCGTCATTGTTCCTCTAGTGTGGATATTGGAATCTACAGTTAAGTTACCTTTTACTCTTGCGCTCTTATCTACAACCAAATTACCCGCTAGCGAAGAGTCTTTAGCTACATTCAACGTACCCTTTAAAGTCGTGTTACCGTCTACATTTGAAGCCCCGTCAACATCAAGAGCACCTTTAAAATGACCATCTCTAGCTACAGTGAGCATTCTGTTAAGAATTGCATCATTATCAACAGTCAGCTTACCTTTAACCCTTGCATCCTTTTCAGCAGTCAACGCCCCTTTAACTAAAGCATTCCCGTTAGTTGTCGTGTTGCCTAGTGTTGTTTGCGAGCCTTTTACAGTAAGGTTTTTTTCTGCTGTAACATCACCTTTGAGAGTTGATGTCCCGTTAGCTACGAGTGCACCATTAATTGTCGCACTTTTGCCGATGTTTGCATTGCCAGCTGTCGTCAAATCACCTTTGTTATCAACCCCAAAGGCTATGCCACTTCCACCCTGTTTAGCTAGGCGAATGTACTGATCAGCTTTCACGGCATTAACGTAAGATTCAGCATATACAGATGCACCTGATTGTACTGCCGTAATCCCACAAAGTACCTTTTTCTGCCTACCACTTGAATCCGTGTCCTGACAGAATACAGGTGAGAGTGTGTCATCCTTATTCTCAGCAGTGATGTGAATTGACCCCGTTGATACCTCTTTAGAGTTTAGTATCAAGTCTTCTGATGCTATGTCGTACTCCAAACCACACGTAGTATCAATTTTCTTATTTGACGAGTCATAACGATAACAAACCGCAGGCTTGGCATTACTAGCGAAAGTAAGGCTGTTACGCATTGAGTTCTCACCATTTACTCGTAGGTGATAGTCTTCAGCAATACCTAGCTTATTAAGCTTAAAGGAGGCTTGAATACCGCAGCGTTCTCGCAGAGTTAAACATCGTTGAGACGTTATCGACTCTTTGGTTACTCGATCTATGAGTCGGTAGTCATGAGCGCCAGTCACACGTACCGCATCTGCAAGCTTCGCCGAATTTAGCACTCTTTGATATTGGTTAAACATCTTGTCGAACCTTTCGTCTTTTGAGTAAAGAGTGAAGTTCCATTCTTGTAGTAGCTTACCACTGCCTACGCGTTCTGATTCAAGGCTGAAGCCTTTAAAAATCCCACGGTTCATCTCGCATGAAATCAATGCGACGTCTTTGTTTTCGTTTAAATTAGGGTGCCAACCATCAGCCGCGCCACACTCAGGGTTATCTTTGGCAATCAACTCTTTAGAAAATGATTCCATAACTGACGAGGTATCATTCCACTGACCATCCCATGTTGTTCTGCCTTCAATCCCATCAAGAAGAACTCTTTTATCTATAGCAGCAACTATATTGGAAACTTCTCTACCGACGAGCCTGTATTGAGCATTGTCATTTTCCCTTTTCTCATATTGCGCTCTCATAAGCACAGAGCCTGATACAAGGGATACAGCCAAGATAGCCTCGATTAGTACAAAACCTTTTTTAGTTCTCACGTTTTTCTTTTAGAGTAAAATTTTAAGGCTCTCTTATCAATTTTGGGCTAATAAACAACCGTCATATAGAAGAGAAAAAATAAATCCTCATTTGGTGTTGCAATGCCAAATGGTTGTGGTATTATACTTTCGTACTCAGGGGTAAGACCCAATAAATTAATTATTATTCAGTGGTATAGGATATATTATGCAAAAGCTAGACTTTAAAACTCTAATCTCATCAATCGACAAAAATACTCCTGCAAAACTTTTAGAATACGCTAAACAAAACCCTCTAAAAGCAATTCCCGTTGCAGCTGTTGTGGCATTGACACCTGTAGTTTTACTTTCTGGTGGTGGTATCTCTCCAGATGAAGATAAAGTAGAAGCTCAGATTATTGCTGACTACAAGGACACAAACGTTATTCCTCACGTTGAATCTTTAAGCATTGGTGACTGTGAGCAAAACAGCAAAAACTCTTACACATGCCTTGTTAGCGCTTCTATTGAGTTTGAAAGCAAGAAAAATGGCGAGATCGTTGTGGCATCAGAGATTGAAGATGCCAAGGTTACTTACAAATACCTAAACGAAGAATTCCAAAATGTGCGCGTTACACACTACCTTTCTAAAAAAGCTCTTAACGATGTAGGTTCTTACATCGTATTTGGCTCAATTTAACTTAACGCGTAATTAAACACACAAGCCAAGGTAGAAACCTTGGCTTATTGTTTTCGAAAAAATGTTCGTATTATTGCCATTTTTGTGGCGCTATAGCTAAAACTGATGGCAGTGGTTCTGCCCCAAAAAAACATAGGTTAGAGAAGTCATGGAATCAAAATCGAAAATCGATATGCTCATTAAACAACTCAACGCAAGTGACGAGCCATTCCTTAAAGAGCTTGCACACAAAGTTCATGAACAACGATTGGCTAGCGAGAGCCAATATGCTGTAGAAGTGCTGATTGACACCGACTTTGATGTGCAAATTAACGGACAATTCACCTTTAAGCGTCGTTTCACAGGCTCATCTCGTGAGCAGGCGGTGGATAACTGCATCAACTACCTGCTAAATGAAGCTAAATACAAGCTCAATGCTGCTAAAGTATCGAATTTCAAAACACATAGAGTACCCGAAATCGCTAAGTTAAAAGATGTCGATCAGGTTTCAACAGGTGCAAACTGGGAAATTTCTGGTCGCGTGATTAAACCCGTTAAAACCGATTCATTTTTTATTCAAGTCGGCGGTGTCCAAGTTACACCTTAGTGTTTAAGTTGCAAAAAAGGTTGATGTACGCGAGCATCAACCTTTTGTAGTTTGCATTACTTAAGCAGCTTTCTAGCTCCCTTTTTGTTGCCATAAGAATTGACAAGCTTAAACCAATTCTGGTGTGACAAGTCGTGTTGCTTGTACTCATAGACAGAATCGTTCGTATTCATCTTGAGCTCCGCTCTCCACTTCGTCAACATCATCATGTAACAAGCTTCTGCGTATTCCCACGGGCTTTCTTCACCAATCATAGTGAACATCAAGATGTACGCTGTAAGTTCAGCACTGGCATTGAATAGCCCTCTATAAGATGTGAACTTAATTTGACGGCGGATTTTGAGCCCTTCATAAGGGTTATCAATACTAAGAGACAGAGAAAGGCTACCAGAAGGTTTGGCTTTATGTAGCTTGATTGAGCGTAAAACAAGGTCATAATCAAGGAAGCTATAGTGCATCTTTACATCTTCGCGAGATATGCCCTTCTGCTTAATCAGACACTCTAGCTCCGAGGTAATTGATTCTGCTGCCTCTTGGCTAAGCGCCCACTGTAAACCTTCCTTTAGAGCGCTTTTGGAGTCTCTATAATTACTCTTGGCGTGTGACTTTCTTACTGCGTCACTAAGCCAGTCAGCGACATTATAGTAATTACCGAGTGAAGCTGTTGTATGGGACTGCCCTAGGTCGCTTTTTTGAGCAATACTAAGTACAAGACGGTAATATTTTACAGAGCCTTTTGACTTTTCAAGGCGCAAATACACACCATTGACGCCTATATCATAACCCTTGCCATATTGATTATGAGGGTGAACGAAATTCAGGTTGTAGTTTGTGATTGGGTGTTTCATGTCAAGCAGCAAGCCTAACTCTGCGTCACGTTCCTCAGCGACTTCTTTTGACCTATAGTATTCTTGATACTCAACCCCATCAATCCTCCTGTACACACGGAAGCACTCTACTACTTGCTTAGGGTTATAAACCTTACTACTTGTAACACTCATATAACGCTCTCAATACGGCTCAACACACAAATCATAATCCAAGATTTAGTATTGTCAATTGAATCAAGAGGAAACGAAAGAAAAATTAGTGTTGCAATGCCAAGTGGTTGTGGTAATATATCTCTCGTGGTCAGGGAGGTGGTCTCCCAAGTTTCACCAATAGGGCTAAGTGCCCATCACAGGTTAAGGTACAGAAAATGAACAACTTTGAAGAACTAAAGGCTGAAGCAGCTGCACGAAATAGCGCTAACCTAAACGAACATGTAGCACTACACAATCGTTTGGTTGAAGCTCTCAATACCTACCTTCCAAAAGTGGTAAGTGAGTTTGAAAAAGGCTTCAAGGTGAAGGAAAACAACTGTTTTTATAAGAAAGACCAAGAACGCTTCGATTCGCTTTTGGACGAACTTTGTAAAGAGTTTGGCTTCAATGATCGCTCAGACGCTTCTCTAAAAAGGACAGGTTCAAACTATGAACTCGTAGTTCGTGGCTCATACTTTGTTTTCCATGATGGCGAAAACGTACAGCGCCCTTACTCTCTCTCTGAATTTGTTTGGGATGCAAATGCTCAGTGCGCACCTGAAACGACGCTAAAAGAAATCTTGTCGACTGAAGAAGTGCGCAAGGCTTCACATGAGGCGGCAGAAATTGAGCAGCAGATTGCCGAACTTCAATCCAAGCTTTATGCATTAAACCTTCAAACCAAGCCGTTCTCATCTCACTTAGATTAAGAACTCTTAGAACGTTAGCGCACTAAAAATAGTGCGCTATTGGTGTTGCAATGCCAAGTAGTTGTGGTATTATACTTGTTATGCAGAGATGTAAACTCTTGCTGATAATGGGTTGGTAACCCGTATTAACACAGGTAAGGTAATAATCATGACTAAGAACTATAGCAATATCTTGGAGCAAGTAGACTTCAACTTGTTTCCACTAGTAAACAACCAAAGCTATTTCTCATATGCACTAAACAAAAACACTTCCCTAAGAGACAAGACTATCATCCTAAGCGTGAGCGGAGGTGAAACGTCTATGATGATGGCTGCATTCATCAAGAAATTACTACCATTCCATAATGTTTTATGCATTTACTCGAACACTGGATGTGAGAACGACGAGACATTAGATTTTATCCATAAATGTGACATTGCTTTCGGGCTTAACGTCGTATGGATCGAAGCAGTAACACATCCAGAGCACGGCAAAGGAGTTACACACCGAGTCACTGATTACACCAACGCTTACCGAAGTCATCAGTACAAAGACCCTAAACACCCATTTCATGCACATATTGCCAAGAACGGCATCCCCAATATGGCTCGCCCACATTGTTCTGATCGTCTCAAAGAACATGCTATCGAGCACTATAAAAAAGTAAATAACCTGAAGGGCTGTTCGCACTCACTCGGGATGCGTTCTGACGAACCCAATCGTACGATGCCAAAAAACATTCGCAAGCTGTTAGCTGAAACTGACATGACACCTGATATGTTCAAAAGAATGGAGCATCAACACCGTATTAATGGCTTCACTAGCTCAGGCTATGATTACACAGATAAGGAATTATCAACGCTTACGAACTACAGCAAAAAACTAGAGAGATATAACTTAGTGTATGTCCTTGCTGATGCTTGGCGAGCTGATAAACAAGATGTGAATACGTTTTGGGAGATGATGCCCTTCAGACTCATGCTTAAAGATTATGAAGGCAACTGCCAAACGTGTTGGAAAAAATCTGAGACAAAACTAAAACTACTTGCCACTGAGAAACCTATGTTGTTTGAGGCGTTCGACTGGTTCGAAAAAACTTACGCTCATGTTAAACCTCTAAGTATTGGCAATTACTTTTTCAGAGGAATGAAGAGTGCAGCGATGATCCTTGGTGAAGCTGATGCACTCGATAAGTTTATGCTTCAGAAATTATCCTCTCGCGATAATGATAGTAACGAAGGCTGTGGTAGCTCTTGTGAAAGTTACTTATTAGTTTAATGCAATTTGGTGTTGCAATACCAAGTATTTGTGGTACTATATGTCTCGTGGTGTGAGATGGTCTCGCACCCGTTATGGGTTGGTAACCCGATAAAACACAGGCAAGGAACTGAAATGAAAGCAATCCGAGATCTTCAAGGTGCAAATTACTACACTGTCGCTGGTCATGAAGTAAAAAACATCCAATTTTACGCAGAGAACAATATTCTTGAAGGGTGCTTCGTTGGTAAGGGGTGGTTTGGTGACAACCATGCAGAGTGCGCCGAAGTTGCTAATATGACAGTTAGCTTCCGCAACACTGAGCAATCAGGAATTAAAGCTGGTGGCGCGTTCTTTATTCGCAAGAATGCAACCCTTTATCTTGATGCGGACGACTTTGAATCCTTCGAGTACTTAGGCGAACAAGAATACGCTCGGACAAGTACTGAAGTGTACTTTGGTACGTACTTTGAAATTACCATGACATTGAATGGCGAAAAGAAACGCTACAAAATCATGCAGAATCAATCGTCAAAACGAGTACCTTTAACATCTCAGAAAATTAAAGAAAATCTACTATCTGAAATGAAAGACGTTAAGGATGACAAAGAACAAGTGATTGATCATTTGGTGAATAACCCTGACCTTATTGAACTACTCAAAAAATTAGCCTCTAGCAAGTAATTCCTCGAAAGGATTTACAGGCTTTAATCGATAATTCCAATTAGAAATGACGCTCTGAACTAGAGCGTCTTAAGAACCGCAAGTAAGAAGATGCAACAAGCAATGACACATGAAGAATTCAACAAGGAATATCCTGTTGGGAAACACTTCATCTATCAAGTATCAAGATTTTTACGTGGTGGCACCCCTGTCCGCTCAATCAGCAAAGCCAAAGTGATTGATGGTGAAGTGGTTATCCAAATCGATAACGAAAGTAAATCTTGGGTGCCAGTTAAAACCTTAACACCAGCTGGTTAAATAATTCTTTGGGTTGGTAACCCGCATAACACAGGTAAAAAAAAATGGATCTAAATGCAAAATGGGTTTCAGTATGGGACACGACTGAGATTGAAACAAACTGTACAGTATGTAGTGAATCAGGAGTCATCTCGAACATTGAAGCGGTTGATACTGATGTGAATGAAACATTAGAGCGTGAATACATTAAAGTTGATGTTGAAAACCGTGAAATCAGCCTGTCATTAGAACTAGATGACACAGTACCAAGCATTTGTGAAAAGAGCCTTGAGACTCTCCAAGAAGTGATTGAGTCAGAGGGTCTGATGCAGAAAAACAAAGACCTGAATACAAACGAAACCATCACACCAACCATGGTATATAAACGAGTTCTAGAGTCCGAGAATTTGCTTACCAAAATCCGTGAGATTGATGAAGAAACACCCAATTCAAAGTGGAATGTTATTGATATTGCAGACTTAATTGAATCAGAGCTTAGCATTTCAATTAACGACGATGATCCGAAAATGTGTGGGCTTCTTTTAGATTACTTCAATGGTCGACGCGCTGAATCCCTTATGCATCTAAAAATGCTCGAATTGATCAAGTAGGTATCTATGACAGTGCCCGTATTTTATCACTTTTGTGAACTGGCGATGGTGAGGGAGCGTAAGAAGTTTCTGCTCTACTTTAAACTGAAAGCAAGCAACCTCACAGATGCTTGTTGTAAGTCTCTTCAAGTCCAGTATCTACTTGAAGGTCTTGGCTTCAACCTAATGGAAGACGGTTGCACAATTAAAGAGAGAGCCTTCGGACTTTCTGACTTTGCGGCATTTTTCCCTGAGGTTAAATACAATGAACGGGGGATCTCATGGATTAATGGTGATCTAATCGGATACACCTCATCGCATTTAGGTCTTTATAGAAGCCAAGTGTGTGCATCCATCTACAACTCAAGCATTGAATTCAGAATGTAAGCAAAAACTCCCAGCTTAAGCCTCATGTTTCCATGGGGCTTTTTTTTTGTTTCCAGACCTCTGGAAAAAACTGAACATCCACCAGCATCAAACTGATGATTCCATATTGGAATGTAATTGTGCAAATATTGAGCTGTTGGTTTAATAAGGCGTATTTCTTTAGTTTTGGTGTTGCAATGCCAAGTGGTTGTGGTAATATACACACATCGCTTAAGGGGTGGTTCCCAAAGCAAGCATTTTTTAGAGTTGGGTGGTTCCAGCTCAAATCACACAGGTTGAGGATTTTATTATGTCTACTATTTCTATTCCACACATGATTCCACGTAAAGCTCAGAACAAAATCGCTAAACTACATTTAGCATTTAAAGCTGGTCTTAAAGTAAGCCAAATCACTAAAAACGCTAATCGTGACATTAAGATCTTGAGTGATAGTTTAACGAACGACGTAATTACATTCTCAGAAGAAATTGAAACAACTCGCGTTAAGTCTCTAAACGAAATGATTGAGACCCTTAAGGCTGACTTGGCAAACAAAACATCCTCACACATCTCTTTGCACAAAGAATTAGTAGATTCAAAGTTTGATTGGAATGCACCGTCTTCTGCGTATGCCTCTGTATATGAAAGCATCATTGAAGAAGCTAACTTGGAAGGCGCAGAAATTATCGATGCTTGTGTTAGCTACACATACAAGTACGGCGTGTGCCAAATTGACAAGGTAATGCACAAAGCAATTGAAGAGTGTGAAGCTAAAGGAATTCTTGTTAAAACTGTCTGCGCTTACGACGAGTCACGCGAAGAGTTTCAAGGAAAAGTGTTCTTCTTTACCACAACCAAAGGTGCGACTTTAATTCGTAAAGTTATCAAGAGTATTAAAACCGACTGGACTCTTGAATCAACAGAAACGTACTTCTTTGCGATGCCTATGAACGCAAACCCGTTCAATGAATTAGTCACCAAATCAGAGCCTTGGTCTGCACGCCTAGATTTGGGCAACGAAGCATTAATTGCTGTTAAATCAACAGACATGTTATTGAGTGAGAACGATCACTTAGATGAAGTTGGCTACTTCTTCTCTATGCGAGGCGGAAAGCGAGTAAATGGCGTATCCATTAACTACGTGACTTTTGATAAAGAACAATCCCCTTACTACCCTATCAATGAAATCACAGACGCACCTGATACGTTTGGATTGGTAAAGGAAGTTGAAGCTCTACTAGCATAACTCACAGAGCATAATCGATTCTGTATAGGGCATATATGCTATGCCCTTAATTAACTACTATAGCTTTTACAAAGGATCGACTCTATTAATGATCATTAAGATGCTGTGCTCTTGAATATCTCCCTGAGTAAATCACCCAACTGGGAATGAATTGCGGTTCGAGCCGTAACAAAAATGGCTGTGGTATTATAACTGCCAACAGTTAAAATCGGACGTTCAAAACATTTGGGCGTTAAGAACTTAGATTTCAGAGTTACATCTCTACATGAAACCCGAGAACACAGAGGGATAAGAACCATGAGTATTTCATTAGCAATCACTCAAGTAATAAAAGAAAACCTGAGAACCGACCTATTTCCGTTGATGGACGAAACACAGTTCTCAAAGAAAATTAATCTAGACCACAACTTAGTGGCAGAAATCGAATTCACATACCACTTAAGTGAAATCGCAGTATACATTACTAATGAGTACGACTGTTTCATGCTACGTGTTTGGAACTCGTTCAGTTTTGGAGATGAACTTCCTAAGTTTCTTGATCCCGAAGCAGCTAAACCACGACTTTGCGCAACAAACGAAAGCCCAGTCATTCCTTACTACGGTTACGGCGGTAATGGTATGACAGATAGCATGAAGAGTGCTTTTGATCTTCGTGATTACATTAACCAGATGGAGCGCGAACTGGTTGACTTCTTTATCACTATTAAAGATGAACACCTAGAGAAGCACATCACCCGCTGGAATGAAAAAGAAAAGGCAATGGATGCATTGCGCAAAGAGCGCCGTGCAGAACGCAAGAAGCAGAGCGAAGAATCAAAATAAATTCTAATTTGGTGTTGCAATGCCAAGTGATTGTGGTATTATAACCGTCATCAGCTAAGGCGAGAACCTAAACTGATTTTAGATTGAGAGTTAATTCTCTTCGTTGTACTCACTAGAGAGATTCGGTAACTATGAAAATGTTTAAGTTAGACGCGATTAATAGAATCTGTGCCCTGCAAATCGGATACGAAGCTGGTTTACAGATAAATAAAGCTGAATCTCTATTAGCTAAAGACGAGCTTTTAAACATGGTTGACAGTGCAATTGGCTCTTCTACCGATTGGTCACCCGACGCTACCGCATTTGCAAAGTGTTATGAAGAAATTGTCGATGAAGCCAATCGCAAGGGAGGTGAAATCTATGACACATGCGTAACTTGGTTTCACAACAATAATGGCGTCGAAATCCTGTCTGTAATCAGAGATTTAGCAAGAACCCTAAAAGGTCACAAGGTTAAGTTTAAAATTGCGTACGGACATAGCAATGAAATTAAAAATGGCACTGTGATACCAGTCATTGACGAAATAATGTGTAGCAACTGGACGGTAGACCGAATCCACTTTTACACAACAACAAAGGGCGCTGAAATCACAAAGCGCGTCTTTAATGATTCGTTTATTGGCAGTCCATACTTCATCACTTATCACGCATTAGAGATGAATTCGGAATCTATTCTAGACCTTGCTCTAGCGCACGCTAACAAAGGTATCGACATCCTTAGCAAGCAGAGCCTTGTGTCTATCACAGATAAAAGCTGTTCGCTCTATATCAATGACGAACAATACAAACTAATTGGCCGCATCTTCTCAAAGCGAGAAAAGATGGATGATGAATCGATTCATGTAGTAAAGGATACAAGTGGTGCTGCTTACCTCCCTATTCATGAGGCACTGGAAAGAACAAACATCAAAAGAATGCAACCTAACTGCCTTCTTTAATTAAACGCTTACTGCGTTAGCTCTTTAATTAAACGCTTACTGCGTTAGCTCTTTAAAAATTCGGGTCACTGTGTAATAAGGTCAGTCTGCTATCCACCAAGACCAAAACTACACTACCATGTTTGGCAATTAATCAATGTGATTTTTTTAAATAAAACCCAAATTGGCGTTGCAATGCCAAGTGGTTGTGGTAGTATATCTCTCGTGGTCATGAGACGGTTCCCATGACAATTTTATGTCAACACAGGTTGAGGATTTCAAAATGACTTCTATGTTTCCCAAAGATGTCCAAAACAAAATTGCTAAATTGCATATCCTTGCTGGTTCAGCCTCTGTACTGAATAAGTTAAAGAGTAAATTCAAAAACGACCTTAATGCCGTTAATGAGTTATCAAACTGCAAAACAATTACATCTTGCCCCTCTATCGAATCGAAACGCAAGGAAGGAATCCAAGGTCTTATCGCAAGTCTACAAAACGACTTATTGATTAAGAACGAAGAGGAAGTGAAGAGTCATCTTGAAATCCTTAAAACTCACATCGATGATAGCTATTTCATGAATGGACAGGTTCCTTCAACCTTTGCTGAGCAGTATGAAAATATTATTCACAAAGCTAATCTAGCTGGCGCTGACATCTATGATGCTTGCGTTGTGTATGGATACAACCAAAAACCCACTACTGACATCATTAGTAAGGTTGAGGAAGTCTCCAAAGAACATGAATTCAAAACAAAAGTCGTCACTACAAAAAACACCTTCGGTGGTGGTTTGAAAATTTTCGTCTACACCACTACAAAAGGTGCAGATTTTTTGAATAAAGCCATCAACGGGTACTCTGGGGATGAGTGGGGATACTCAAAGAAGCAAGTTCTTCTATACGCAATGCAATTACAAAGCCGTTCAATAGATGAAATCTTGGAATTGAGCTTTGACCATAACCATCATGAGTACAGTGCTCTAGCTCGATCATCGTTCATCCAAAACGAATCTTACTGTACAGGTAAAAGCAATGAGCATCTGATGGAGCTAGAGAAGATTTTCTCTCTCAGTTCATCAAACTTAATGCAAACAGCATATCGGTTTAAGCTAAAAACATTCTTCGTTAATGACGATAAGCTTTGTAGCACCTATTTGCCTATCGATGAAATTAAAGAGTTTTTCGAAAAATTCGACATCTCTACAGAGCTTGTTGAAGCGATAAAAGAATAACCTTAACCAACGGCTAACCACCGTATCCGAGCATGACCTCCTGTTGGGGGTCGAGCTCAACCAAATAATGAACAATAAATAAATGGTTTGATGCTGGTGGATGTTAGTTTAAAAAAGAATATCGAGGCAAACGCCTCACAAGAACAACCTTAACTATGCGACTTACCATCGCGGGATCAGCAGTCCACATAAGTGGCTGCTGACTTAACCCCAAAGCGGTTCAAGAATCCTTACCCTAGCACCTAACCAGTGCATTTGGAGAGAGCTCTCGCTCTTGGGCGCTCTCTCATTCTTTTGGGGTTACGGTAATGTGGTTCGTTATCAAAGAACAACTTAACCTGTCGCCTAACCAGCGAGCTTGGAAGCCCATCCTTCGGGATGGGCGACTAAGACCTAGCGACAGAGTGTAATACAGAACAACTTAACCT
>NZ_JAHGAP010000023.1:0-132124 GCF_030248655.1 Vibrio sp. D431a
GGGAAGCTTGATTGTATCTACTCATGTTATTTGTCCTCTTTGACTTCTGGAAAAATCAAAGACGCATTTAACATGAGTAGTTTTACAGGCAAAGCCGAAACGGATGATAACCACCTACTGAAGTAGGTGGTTTAGGGCTGAAAACAAAAAAGCAGGCTATTAAGCCTGCTTTCTAACATCAGAATTTAATGGTGCTCTTCATTCAACAGATCGTCTTTCGCAGCAGCCAAATATTGAATCATTGACCAATATGTCAAGAAAGTTGCCACATACAAGGCCGCAAAGCCTAGCCAAACCATCCATTCATCGTAACGCCATATCAACACCCATAAGGCGAACATTTGCGAAACAGTTTTTACTTTGCCAACCCAAGATACCGCAACACTTGCTCGCTTACCGATTTCAGCCATCCATTCTCGCAATGCTGAGATAATGATTTCTCGCGCAATCATCGTTACCGCAGGAATGGTCACCCAAATTGAATGATAATGTTCCGTGATTAGAATCAATGCCGTTGCCACTAGCACTTTATCAGCGACAGGATCAATAAACGCGCCAAAACGAGAAGTTTGGCCAAGTTTACGAGCCAACATGCCGTCAAGCCAGTCAGTAAAACCCGCTACCCAAAACACCATTGCTGCTGCAAACGGTGCCCATGAATAAGGTAGATAAAAGACAACCACAAAAACAGGGATTAGGAACAGTCTAAGAAGAGACAGAATGTTCGGGATATTCAAACGCATTTTATTATTCTCTTACACATTGCGGCTTAATGTTGCGCGATTTTCCTTATTGTTTCAATGCTTGGAAAACAATTTCTGCTAAAGAGTGACTTATTCCCGGTACTTTGGCGATTTCTTCGACACTTGCACGTTTAAGTTCTTGTAACCCACCCATGTACTTGAGTAACGCCTGACGTCGTTTAGGGCCGATTCCCTCAATCCCTTCGAGTGCACTCGTACGTCTGGTTTTACCTCGCTTAGCACGGTGCCCCGCTATAGCATGGTTATGGCTTTCATCACGAATATGTTGGATAAGGTGCAGCGCAGGAGCATCGCTTGGTAAATGAAACTCCTCCCCATCGACTGTAATCAGCGTTTCTAAACCTGGTTTGCGAGTAACGCCTTTTGCAATACCAATCATGATGGGACGCTTTGGCCAATCCCCCCAATATTGCGAAATGATGTCATGCGCACGATTTAACTGACCTTTGCCGCCATCGATAAAGATGATGTCGGGAATTTTCTCTACGTCCAATTGCTTCGAATAACGGCGCTCCAACGCTTGTCCCATTGCTGCGTAATCATCACCACCGGTAATCCCAGTAATGTTGTAGCGACGATACTCTTGCTTTACGGGGCCTTCGTTGTTGAACACCACACATGACGCAATCGTGCTTTCCCCCATCGTATGGGAGATATCAAAACATTCCATTCGAGCTATAGACTCCAACTTCAATGTTTCGCGAAGCGCATGAAAACGCTGATTAATTGTCATCTTGTGATTGATTTTGGTGGTAATCGCCGTTAGTGCATTCGTGTTCGAAAGCTTGAGATACCTTGCTCGAGAGCCAGTTGGCGACGTATGAAAATGAACCTTACGGCCTGCCACTTCACTTAACGCTTTCTGTATTGGCGCAATATCTTCTGCCAACTCTTGATTCAAAATAATACGAGAAGGAATTGTACGTGCTTCGTTATGGCTCAAATAGTATTGAGTCAGAAAACTATCGAACACTTCCTGCTGGCTTGTATTTTGTGGGATTTTCGGAAAATGGCTACGGCTACCAAGCACTTTGCCTTGGCGTATCATCAGGATATGGATACACGCGATACCATTCTCCTGAGCAAACCCGAGTACATCCATATCATCCATGCTGTCTTCTGAGACGTACTGCTGCTCTTGAACACGCCTAATCGCTTGGATTTGATCGCGAAATTTAGCGGCATCTTCAAAGCGCAATTGCTGACTGGCAACTTCCATTTTCTCAATCAACTGTTTGAGTACTTGCTGATCTTTGCCTTGCAAAAACATGCGCACAAAGCCAACCAACTCTGCATATTCTTCATCAGAAATGATGGTATTAACGCATGGTCCTGCACAACGACCAATTTGGTACATCAAACATGGGCGCGTTCGGTTGGAATAGACAGTGTCTTCACACTGGCGCACAGGAAATATCTTTTGCAGCAAATGCAATGTTTCTCTTACTGCACCAGAATCTGGGTAGGGGCCAAAATATTCACCTTTGCGCTTCTTGGCGCCACGGTGGATAGAAAGCCGTGGGTGCTTATGACCGCTAATAAAGATATAAGGGTAAGACTTATCATCTCGCAGCAACACATTGTATTTCGGCAAATACTGCTTGATGTAGTTATGCTCTAAGATCAGCGCTTCTGTCTCAGTGTGAGTCACCGTGACGTCTATTTTGGCGATATTACTGACAAGCGCGCGAGTTTTCTCACTGTCTACTTTTTTTCGAAAGTAGCTTGAAAGGCGCTTTTTAAGGTCTTTGGCTTTACCTACGTAGATTACAACAGCTTCGGCGTTGTACATTCTGTAAACGCCGGGCTGATGAGTTACTGTCTTGAGAAAGGAAGCCGAATCGAAAGGAGGATTCACGCTAAAGGGTCTCGGTGTCCAGCATTCCGTGGCGAATCGCTAAGTGAGTTAACTCAACGTCACCATTAATGTCCAATTTACTAAAGAGTCGGTAGCGATAGCTGTTGACTGTCTTTGGACTTAAATTAAGTTGCTCAGAAATATCCGTTACCTTTTGGCCTTTGGTGATCATAAGCATGATCTGCAATTCACGTTCGGATAAGTCTTTAAAAGGGTTCTCAGAGGCTGGAGAAAATTGACTCAATGCCATCTGCTGCGCAATCTCTGGCGAGATGTAACGCTGCCCACTATTAACTACACGAATCGCATTCACCATTTCGTCAGGGCCAGCACCTTTGGTTAAATAACCAGACGCACCTGCCTGCATCACCTTGGTTGGAAACGGGTTTTCTGTATGAACGGTAAGTACGATGATTTTCACATCAGGATTCACGCGAAGAATTTTTTTAGTGGCTTCCAAGCCGCCAATTCCTGGCATGTTCATGTCCATTAAAACGACGTCAGCATGATTACTGCGACACCATTTTACTGCATCTTCACCGCTGTCAGCTTCTCCTGCTACGTTCATTCCACGGACGTCTTCAATAATACGTCGTATCCCTGTGCGAACCAGCTCGTGATCATCTACAAGGAAAACATTTATCAAACTTGTATCTCCACACTTTGTATTGGTTCTGCACCCACATAACCATTATTTGTTAAATGTGGATATCAGTATGACTGCCTATATACTAACGTAATCGACAAAAAATTGCTTTCTATGAATATGTGCTGAAACGCAAACTTTAGCAAGAACTTATTCATAAACCACTCTATTATTTTAGAGCGTGATGAGCAGAACCGAAATCTAAGAAAAGACAATTAACAACATTAAGTACAATAAATCAAGTAACTAGGTTTCATATTGCCCAGAGAAACACGCTATAACTTAAAATGACACTGTCCCTCTTGCACCAAAGACTAACTTGTAATCACTAATTCCAGCAAAAATTTGAGACGCTTTCTTTACTGGTTATTTTTACAGTTCTTAGTGTTAAACTAACGTTCTTCAAGTTTTCTAAGGTTTCTCACATTTGAATATCCAACAAGGCTTTCTGCTTACTCGACAGGCACGAGACATCAAAGGTCAAACTCAAATCGAGTTGTGGCTTTCGACAGAAGCAGGTCCTACTCAGTTACTTATTAATGGTGAGAAGCCAGTATTTTTCATCGCTCAGAAACACTCAGAGCAAGCAAAGACACTCGCACGAGAAAAAAACATATTCGTCGACATCCGCCTTTTGGATCTCAAAACGTTTGAACATACGCCTCTTGCTGCCTGCTATACCAATGTAACCAGAGACGCTCTCGCACTCAAAGACACATTCGCTCAAAAAGATATCACTACGTATGAAAGTGATATTCGCCTCGCCGATCGCTACCTAATGGAGCGTTTTATCAAAGGCAGTATCGAGTTTACAGGCAATGTGACTCGCACCAATGGCTACCAACGCGTCCAGAGCGCAAAATGCCGTTCGGGGCAATATGAGCCGAAGTTAAACGTTGTCTCGCTAGATCTAGAATGCTCTGAGAAAGGCATTCTTTACTCAATCGGATTAGACAGCGTCATGGATTCCCGCGTTATCATGATCGGAGAACCAGAACCTTCGGAGACACCGATACAATGGGTTAAGGATGAAAAAGCGCTTCTAGAAGCACTCATCGTTTGGTTTAAACAATTCGACCCCGATGTCATTGTCGGTTGGAACGTCATTGATTTTGACTTTCGTCTACTACACAAACGAGCAGAATGGCACAACATGAAGCTAATGCTTGGTAGAGCAGACCAAGCCAGCTTTTTCAGAAGTTCATCTCAAAGCCAACAAGGGTTTATTTCCATTCCAGGGCGAGTTGTAATGGACGGTATCGATACGTTAAAAACGGCGACTTATCACTTTCGGTCTTGGTCATTAGAGTCTGTATCTCAAGAACTCTTAGGGGAAGGGAAAGAAATCCACAACGTTCATGACCGCATGGATGAGATCAATCGTATGTACCGCTCCGACAAACCATCGCTGGCTAAATATAATTTACAAGACTGCGTGTTAGTGAATAAGATTTTCAATCACACTCACCTGCTCGACTTTGCAATAGAGCGCTCTCGTCTCACTGGTGTCGAACTGGATCGTGTCGGCGGTTCGGTTGCAGCATTCACAAACCTATACATGCCTCAGATACACCGAGCAGGCTACGTTGCTCCGAACCTACACCCTGAAAATTGGATTGCCAGCCCCGGCGGTTACGTGATGGACTCCATCCCTAACCTATATGATTCTGTTTTAGTATTGGATTTTAAGAGTCTATATCCATCGATTATTCGCTCTTTCTTGATTGATCCTATGGGTTTAGTTGAGGGGTTATTGCTCGATATTGGAAAAGAAGAAAATCAGGCTGTACCTGGCTTTCGCGGTGGGCAGTTCCATCGTACGAAACACTTTTTACCAGAAATGATTGAAAAGCTTTGGGCAGCACGTGATGTGGCAAAGAAGAACAATGAAAAAGCTTTTTCTCAGGCAATCAAAATCATCATGAACTCCTTTTATGGCGTACTGGGCTCATCGGGATGTCGTTTCTTTGATACTCGGTTAGCTTCTAGTATTACCATGCGCGGACATGAAATCATGAAGCAAACTAAGGTGCTGATTGAGGAGCAAGGATATCAAGTGATTTACGGCGATACGGATTCCACATTCGTGTCGTTGAATCGACCATACAGTCAAGTAGAAGCTGACGCTGTTGGAAATCAATTAGTTGATTACATCAACTCTTGGTGGCAAGAACACCTGCGTTCTGAGTACAACCTAACATCTATGTTGGAAATCGAGTATGAAACCCATTATCGCAGATTCCTTATGCCAACGATTCGTGGCGCAGAAACTGGCTCGAAAAAGCGCTACGCGGGTTTAATCGGTGAAGGAGAGCAAGAACGGATTGTATTTAAAGGGTTAGAAAGTGCCCGTACTGACTGGACCTCGTTAGCACAGAAATTTCAAAATACACTCTATAGCATGATTTTCCATGGTGAAGATCCAAGCGACTATGTCCGAGAGATGGTTGAGAAAACTAACAACGGTGAATTTGATGAACAGTTGGTGTATCAAAAGCGACTGCGAAGAAAACTGCATGAGTATCAGAAGAACGTCCCGCCACAAGTGCGTGCAGCTCGTTTAGCCGATGAGATAAATGCCAAGCTTGGCCGCCCATTACAGTATCAAAACAAAGGGCGAATTGAATACATTATTACCGTGAACGGCCCTGAACCTTATGAGTACCTCAATAGCCCGATTGATTATCAACATTACATTGATAAACAACTCAAACCCGTTGCGGATGCGATTCTCCCTTTCATTGGGACGGACTTTGACAGGCTTTCAGCGCCACAAATGGGGTTGTTTTAGCCGATACGAAACTCTGTTTTCTGGTACTGTTTGACTAACCAATCACCAAACGCATCAATTAGCCCGATAACAGAACGCTTGGGAATACCCCGGCCAGAAAGTAAAATTTCTAGCCGCTCGATCTCAAGCTGCTTTTCAGGATGATAAGTTAAGAATACCTTGCCACATTGTATAGGGTCATCAAACCAACGTTTATCTCGATACATCACCAAAGAGTATGACGCTCTTAGTAACTTTTTTGCAATCACGCGCTGGGCGGCCACCTGCTCTTCTATCGTCTTCGCTTGTACGATTTTTTTGCGATACACCGTAATCCAATCTTCCACATCCATATTCCAGTGCTTAGCAATTTCCCAACTTGGGACGTAATCACCGAAGCATTCTGCTAGATCATCACCGTAAACACAGACACAGCAATGCTTAAGCATAAAGCCCCAAGTAAAAATACTATCTAAATTAGCCACTTCGCTCACTAAGGCTGTACGGACCGATACACCATTAACTTGAGAGTAACTCTGCTGCGCACGCCACTTAATTGTGTTGAGCAAAGTCGCGCGATTGTGCTCAAAGGATGATTGAGTAACGACAACCAGGTCTAAGTTCGACCTTCCTGCGATCGCTGTTTTACGAGCAACACTACCGTATACATAAACGCTGTGTAAGTTTTGCCCCAGTCCACCTTTGAGACAAGCGGTGACTTCCCTAATTAAAGGCGCAAACTCTGGTTGAAATGGTTGTTTAGGATCGATAACAGGCAGAGACATGACTTAAAACGTGTTCTCAGATGGTTCAAGAAGTTGGACTATATGTTCTCTTAGCCGACTCACTGAATCAAGTCCATTCAGGTGTTTAGTCATGGGAGTAACAACAAATTTCTGCAATGAATTTTAATGCTAGGCGGCTAACTTAGCGCTATAATCACCGAGTTTTGCTTAATAAGTATGAATAGGAATATACAATGCCAAAGGCAAGTGAAATCAAAAAAGGCTTCGCAATCGAGTCTAATGGTAAAACTCTTCTAGTTAAAGACATCGAAGTAACGACTCCTGGCGGTCGTGGCGGCGCTAAAATCTACAAAATGCGTTGTACAGATCTAAACACGGGCGCACGTGTAGATGAGCGTTACAAGTCTGATGACGTTGTTGAAACGGTAGAAATGAACAAACGTGCAGTTGTGTACTCATACGCTGACGGCGATGAGCACATCTTCATGGATAACGAAGACTACTCACAATACACATTCAAGCACAATGAAGTTGAAGACGACATGCTGTTCATCAACGAAGATACACAAGGTATCCACATTATCCTTGTTAACGGTGCTGCAGTGGGTATTGAACTACCATCTTCTGTTGAGCTAGTGATTGAAGAAACTGACCCTTCAATCAAAGGTGCTTCTGCATCTGCTCGTACTAAACCAGCACGCTTCGCTTCAGGTCTTGTCATCCAGGTTCCTGAGTACATTGCAACTGGTGACCGAGTTATCATTAACACAGCTGAACGTAAATACATGAGCCGAGCATAAGCATGTCTGATTTGATTTCTTACGACGACGTCATCGACGCAGCGTACGACATTTTCCTTGAGATGGCTCCAGATAACCTAGAGCCTGCTGACGTGATTCTGTTTACTGCGCAATTTGAAGATCGTGGTGCCGCAGAACTTGTTGAAACCGGTGATGACTGGGTTGAACATGTTGGCTTCGAGATCGACAAAGAAGTATATGCAGAGGTTCGTATCGGCCTAGTAAATGAGGAAAATGACGTTCTTGATGACGTATTTGCTCGTATGCTAATCAGCCGAGACCCTGAACATAAGTTCTGCCATATGCTTTGGAAACGCGATTAACGTTTCTTCATCATGAACAAAGATACCAGCCTAGTGCTGGTATTTTTTTATCTGTTGTTTTCGTCTAGCTGAGATATTTGTTTATACAAAGCACCCTGCTCTATATAGGCTTTAGATCCTTTTGTTATGTAACAGATAAGAAAAAGGCTTGCCGAATTGGCAAGCCTTTCTGATGTTTTGCTATCGATTAACGATGCTTGTTGCGTGCGCCTTGGTCACCAGCAGTCTTCTTCGGCTTACGACGAGAAGGGTTGTTGCTGCGACCTTTTGGCGTGTTAACACGCTCTTCATGGCGCTTAACTGCGCGACGAATTTTTTGGCTGCGTGCACGCTCACGTTTGCGTGACGTGTTGTCTTTGTTCAGATCAAGCATGGTTTCTTTCTCTGGACGAAGCTCTACAAGCTCCCGCAAGTAGTTTACTTCTTTCAGGTCAAGCTCCATCCAACCGCCACGAGGCAGTTTCTTGTCTAAGAAGATGTCGCCGTAACGAACACGTTTCAGACGACTAACGGTACACTCTTGCGATTCCCATAGTCGACGAACTTCGCGGTTACGACCTTCGTTGATAACAACGTAAAACGTGTGGTTCATGCCTTCACCACCCGCGTAAACAACATCTTCAAAGCGAGCTAAACCGTCTTCCAGTTCAACACCTTTTACTAGATTACGAACTTTCTGTTCAGTTACTTCACCGAACACACGTACTAGGTATTCACGTTCAACTTGGCGGCTTGGGTGCATTAAGCGGTTCGCCAGTTCACCATCCGTTGTGAAAAGTAGAAGACCAGAAGTGTTCGCATCCAGACGACCAACTGAAATCCAACGAGAGCCACGAATTTTTGGCAGACGATCAAAAACAGTACGACGACCTTCTGGATCGTGACGAGTACACAGTTCACCCTCAGGTTTGTAGTACGCAAGTACACGACAAATCACTTCTTCTTGAATCTTTGCAGAGACAATGTGACCATCGATACGAACTACGCTGCTCTCGTCTTCAAGTCTTTCACCAAGCTTAGCGACTACACCGTTCACGCTAACGCGACCAGATTTAATTAACGATTCAATCTCACGACGAGAACCGTGACCAGCACGTGCTAATACTTTTTGTAACTTTTCGCTCATTTATCTACCTATGTGTCGTCTTCACAGACGTCTAGACCAGGATTGGTCTGTATTTTGCTATTTACCCATTTCAGTGGGATTTTTCGGTCGGACATTATACGTAACTTTCTTAGTTAATGTAAGCTAAATCGGCGCCATTCTCCACACCAAAATTCACTTCAAAAATGACCGAAATATTTGTCCTATTCTGCAACTTTTTTACTACTTAAAGCAGGCATTGCTCAACGAGAATCCCACTAATATCGGTCTTCCTGAACCACTTTAACCACGCGGTACCTGATAAAATTGTCAGGGTTACAACAATAACCACTTGGGGTGTGTTTACTGTTCGTATTGCTAGAAAGCAACGAAGAATAAGCCGTCCCTGTTTGCTGCTAAGTAATACCAATCACCGCAGACAATGAGCGCTCATAGCAAAGCAAGGTCGTGGGTAACAAGACAAAAATTGTCTTTAAGTCATTAGTTCACATCAAAAATAACACTAATGCTATCGTGTACTCTGACTCACTCGGTTCGCTCTGCACTCTCGGCGATTGGCATAAATCAGACAAAAAGGAATAGAACAATGTCTATGCTAAATCTCGACCTAAATTGGATTTTTGGGACATCTCAAGATGACGATATGACAGGCACAAAAGGCTCTGAAACAACCGATATTTTCTTCGGCTTCTGTGGTGATGATAAGTTTGTAGGATACGGAGGTAATGATATTGTCTTCGGTGGCTGGGGAGATGATACCTTGCTTGGTGGCCGAGGTAACGACTTTGTTTCTGGCGGTTTTGGAAACGATTTCCTATCCGGCGGATTAGGAAACGACAAACTCTTTGGTGGCTGTGGCGACGACACAATTTTTGATTATTCAGGCAACAACTACTTGAGTGGTGGCTGGGGTAACGACACGCTCGTTGTTGGTGATGGTGAATCAGTACTGAGCGGTGGCTGTGGAGACGACACCTTCGTGCTTACAAACCGCCTGGCTATTGGTGTACCTGATCAGCCAGTGTCTTCCAACGATATTGATGTTAAAGCCGACATTGTCGATTTTAATATTTTCCATGACAAACTTGTCTTTGATATGGGCCGAGACACTGATAACGATGGCATTCGAGATACGTTCTTGGATTCAGCGGATGATCTGACTTTATCTTACAATGAATGTGGCTGGGCAGTATTCTCAAGTGATGAATACAATGTTGAAGTGACACTAAACGGTGTGAGCTCTGCATACATCAACTATGCAGAACAAAATGGTATCGACATTTTCGATTTCGCTTAACCTCAATCAGTTAAGTTCAATGAGATATTCGATATGACAACTAAAATAGGAGGCGCGATGCCTCCTATTTTGTTTGACGGTGGTGTGCGTCTACTATTCGAATGGTGCAGGGTCACCAGATCCCAAACGAACCACAACAGGTTCACCTTCGCTAAAGTCAATTACAGTCGTAGGTTGTTCACCTAAGTAACCGCCATTAAGAATCACATCAACCGCATGTTCTAGTTTATCGCGAATATCCTCTGGATCAGATTCTGTTACGTCACTGCCAGGTAGAATCAACGATGTAGACATCATCGGCTCACCTAATGCTTCCAACAAGTCCAAGGCAATTTGATTGTCTGGAACACGGATACCGATGGTCTTACGTTTTGCATTCATCAAACGACGCGGTACTTCTTTAGTACCTTTGAAGATGAAGGTGTAAGGACCTGGTGTGTTATTTTTCAGCAGTCGGAATGCAGAGTTATCCACTCGCGCATAGAGAGAAAGCTCCGACAAATCACGACACAGTAAAGTAAAGTTATGCTTATCATCCAGACGACGAATCTGACAGATTCGTTCCAGTGCCTGTTTGTTCTCCAACTGACAGCCAAGTGCGTACCCTGAATCAGTAGGGTAAACCACAACGCCGCCGTTACGAATGATTGCTACTGCTTGATTAATCAAGCGAGCCTGTGGGTTTTCTGGGTGAACGTAAAAAAACTGGCTCATTGTAATTCCTCATTATCGAGCCTCTCGGCTCTATATTTTTATGGGTTCTCGACTTCGTATTACTGAGTATTATTCAACGAAGGATCTATTCCCCAATCTTTCCAAACTGGTTCGACGCCAGCAGGCAACCATAGGTTCCTTCCTAGCTCCATCCACGGTGATGGGTAGTGAAAATCACTGCCTTGAGAGGCTAATAGTTTGTATTGTATAGCATAATCAGCCAAGTTGCGCCTTTCTTGTTGCGCTTGCTGTGGCTGTGCAACTTCCATCGCATCACCACCCGCTTCGACAAACGCTGCTAGAAGACGCTTAATCCACTTCGCTGTCAACTTATATCTACCAGGATGCGCTAATACCGCCATTCCACCAGCCGCATGGATAGCATCAACCGCATCCTTCATCGAACACCAATTCGGTGGTACATAACCTGGGTTATTACGCGTTAGGTATTTTTTAAACACCATTTGCATGGTTTTTGCGTAACCATTATCTACCAACCATTTCGCGAAATGCGCTCTTGTCACTGGAGCATCACCGGCGATTTGCCTTACCTCTTCAAGCACACCTACTCGAGTTGCTTTTTGTAGTCGCTCTGCAATTAACTCAGATCGTGTTATGCGATGCTGCTTCTGCTGTTCTATGAGGGCAGATAATTGTTCATTTTCCGGATCGATATTCAGGCCGACAATATGAATGTCTTTGTTTTGCCAGACGGTCGATATCTCAATGCCATTGATGATTTTTATCGGCAAATTATTATCTTGAACGTATTGCTTAGCTAACGCCAAACCGTCAACCGTATCGTGATCAGTGATCGCCAAAACCTCGATATCAAAACTCAGCGCCCTTTCCACTAAATCTTTAGGCTCTAACCGACCGTCCGATGCAGTGGTGTGACTATGTAAATCAATTCTCATATTTTTATCGTTTTAATGCCGTTTTGGGGTTGACTTTTTACTCTCGCACTAGTTAACTAGTACACAAATACAAAGTACGTAATTTAAGGTTCACCATGTTACAAGAATTTAACCAAAACCAAAAAGCGAAAGTTGCGGTTTGTCTTAATAAGGCAAACTCATCAGATCTTGCTTGGTGGCGCACTTGGACTAGTTCTTGGTGGGCAAACGTATACTTCTAGTTTATAGAACCAAACGTTGTAAAGCCCGCTACTTAAGCGGGCTTTTTTGTTTTGTTGCTCATTTCACATTCAACTGCCTAAACATTAATCGAATATAGCCAACTCTAGATTGGGAGAACGTTTGCTTTATGCGACTATGTACGGCAGGAAGATTTAAACAGCTACAAGGAGGTCTTGTGAACAAGGCCATTGAAATTAAGAAACTTGGACAGCTTGAAGTGCTAACGGCTTCCGTCCCTTATACTCAAGACCCGACTCGCTTGTTCCACACACTATGTGAGAACAAAACTGACAGCCTATTGCTGGAATCTGCTGAGATCGATTCAAAGCAAAATTTAAAATCCCTGCTGATCGTAGATTCAGCGGTTCGCATTGTTTGCTTCGGCCATACCGTTAGCATGCACGCCTTGACCAATAACGGTAAAAACCTACTGTCTCACCTAAACCAGAACATCCGTGGTGACGTTGAGAGCAAGTTCGATGGCGAAACGCTAACTTTGCGGTTTAACCAGCCATGCGACACGTTAGATGAAGACTCTCGCCTACGTGAAGCCTCTTCTTTCGATGCGCTGCGTTTGGTTCAGCATAGTTTTGATATTTCACAGCAAGACAAACACGCAATTTTCCTTGGTGGTCTGTTTGCCTACGACTTAGTCGCAAACTTTGAGCCGCTTGGTAATGCCGAAGCAACAAATCAGTGTCCAGATTACGTTTTCTACGTCGCGGAAACACTACTTGTTGTCGACCATCAAACGGAATCTTGCCAGCTTCAAGCGACGTTGTTTGTTGATGGTTCAGAGAAAACAGCGTTAGAGACTCGTATTGCAGAAATTAGCGCCCAATGTGCAGCGCCAAAACTGTTGCCGAGTGCAGAGCAAATAACAGATGTAACGGTAGAACCTAGCGTGTCTGATGCAGACTTCTGCCAAACCGTTCGCGACTTAAAAGAGTTCGTAGTGAAAGGCGATGTATTCCAAGTTGTACCGTCTCGTAGATTCACTCTACCTTGTCCTTCTCCACTGGCTGCTTATAAAGAACTGAAACAAAGTAACCCAAGCCCTTACATGTTCTACATGCAAGATGAGCTGTTCACTCTGTTTGGCGCATCACCAGAAAGCGCGCTTAAGTATGAAACCGATACCAACCAAATTGAAATCTACCCAATCGCAGGCACTCGTCGCCGCGGTAAGCGCCCTAACGGCGAGATTGATTTCGACCTAGACAGCCGCATCGAACTTGAACTGCGCACCGACATGAAAGAAAACGCAGAACACATGATGTTGGTTGACTTGGCACGTAACGACGTCGCTCGTATTGCTCAAGCTGGTACTCGCCACGTAGCAGACCTTCTAAAAGTCGACCGCTACAGCCACGTAATGCACTTGGTATCTCGTGTGGTTGGTCAACTGCGTGAAGACCTAGACGCGCTGCACGCATACCAAGCATGTATGAACATGGGCACGCTCACTGGTGCACCAAAGATTCGTGCAATGCAGTTGATTCGTGATGTGGAAGGCGCACGACGCGGTAGCTACGGCGGTGCTGTGGGTTACCTTACCGGTGAAGGCACACTCGACACATGTATCGTGATCCGCTCAGCTTACGTTGAGAACGGTATTGCTCAAGTTCAAGCTGGTGCAGGCGTGGTGTTCGACTCTGATCCACAAGCGGAAGCAGACGAAACGCGCGGCAAAGCACAAGCGGTAATCTCTGCTATCCAAGCAGCGCATAAGTCACAATAAGGAATAGGGTTCAGAGATGGCTAATATCATTTTTATCGACAACTTTGACTCGTTCACCTACAACCTTGTGGATCAATTCCGCTCGCTAGGTCACTCAGTCAAGATTTACCGAAACAACATCCCAGCAGAAACCATTGAACAAGCGGTAAATGAGCTTGAAAACCCAGTGGTTCTGCTATCACCAGGTCCTGGTGCACCTTCAGAGGCAGGCTCAATGCCAGAGCTTATCCAACGTATGAAAGGCAAAGTGCCGATGATCGGCATTTGTCTTGGTCACCAAGCGATTGTTGAAGCGTACGGCGGTACTGTTGCTGGCGCAGGCGAAATCATTCACGGTAAGGTCTCTATGATGGAGCACCAAAACCATGCGATTTACCAAAACCTACCATCACCACTTGCAATTGCACGTTACCACTCGCTGGTTGCGACCAAGGTTCCTGAGAGCCTAACCATCACAGCAGAAGTGGATGACTTGGTAATGTCTGTTGTACATGAAGAAGATAAAGTTTGCGGGTTCCAATTCCACCCGGAATCTATTATGACGACCTACGGAGCAACACTGTTGGCCAATGCCATTGAATGGGCACTTGAAGAACAAACTTCAGCGAACCCACTCACTGCTTAAAAAGCACTTGGCACATAAGAAATTTATGAGAGGAAATATGGAAGCAATCATCAACCCTATTATTACCAAACTGTACGAGCAAGAATCGCTTACTCAGGAAGAGAGCCAACAGCTATTCGACATCATTATCCGTGGTGAACTAGATCCAATTTTGATGGCGTCAGCGCTGACTGCACTAAAAATCAAAGGCGAAACGCCAGACGAAATTGCAGGCGCGGCAAAAGCACTGCTGGCAAACGCAAACCCATTCCCTCGTCCAGATTATGATTTCGCGGATATCGTAGGTACTGGCGGCGACGGTCACAACACCATCAACATTTCAACCACTGCGGCGTTTGTTGCTGCAGCATGTGGTCTAAAAGTAGCGAAACACGGTAACCGCAGCGTTTCAAGCAAATCGGGTTCTTCTGACCTTCTTGATTCATTTGGTATCAACCTAGCTATGAGCGCAGAAGATACGCGCAAAGCGGTAGACGATATCGGTGTTGCTTTCCTATTTGCACCTCAATACCACGGTGGTGTGCGCCATGCGATGCCAGTGCGTCAAACCATGAAAACACGCACCATCTTTAACATTCTTGGCCCACTGATTAACCCTGCTCGTCCTAACATCGAATTGATGGGCGTTTACAGTGAAGAACTGGTTCGTCCTATCGCAGAAACCATGCTACAAATGGGTATGAAGCGCGCCGCTGTAGTTCACGGCAGTGGCTTGGACGAAGTCGCGATTCATGGCGAAACAACGGTTGCAGAAATCAAAGACGGCAAGATCACTGAGTACACGCTAACACCAGCAGACTTCGGTCTAGAAGCGCACCCACTAGAAGCAATCAAAGGTGGCGATCCTGAAGAAAACAAAGCGATCATTACCAATATCCTGACGGGTAAAGGTACAGACGCACAATTGGGTGCAGTGGCAGTGAACGTTGCTCTGCTAATGCGTCTATTCGGCCACGAAGATTTAAAAGCCAACACGCAACAAGCGATTGAGGCAATGAATTCAGGCAAGGCGTACCAATTGGTACAACAACTTGCCGCACACGCTTAAGGAATTGAAGAACATGACTGACTTCAACACTCAGCAAGCTGACAACCTGTCTGAACACGTTTCTAAGAAAGAAGCAGAAATGGCAGAAGTACTGGCGAAAATTGTCCGCGACAAATATCAGTGGGTAGCAGACCGTAAGGTGTCTCAACCGCTAAGCACATTTCAGTCTGATTTGCTTCCATCGGACCGCAGCTTCTACGATGCTCTGAGTGGCGAAAAGACGACCTTCATCACCGAATGTAAGAAGGCATCTCCTTCTAAAGGTTTGATTCGTGATCACTTCGACTTGGATTACATTGCATCGGTTTACAACAACCATGCTGATGCGATTTCAGTCCTAACAGACGAGAAGTACTTCCAAGGTAACTTTGACTTTCTTCCTCAAGTGCGTGGTCAAGTCAAACAACCGGTTCTGTGCAAAGACTTCATGGTAGATACCTACCAAGTTTACCTAGCGCGTCATTACAGTGCTGATGCCGTGCTACTGATGCTTTCTGTCCTTAATGACGAAGAGTACAAAGCGCTAGAGGAAGCAGCGCACAGCCTGAACATGGGTATCTTGACCGAAGTCAGCAACGAAGAAGAGCTTCATCGTGCAGTTAAGCTAGGCGCACGCGTTATCGGCATTAATAACCGTAACCTTCGCGACCTAAGTACTGATTTGAATCGTACTAAAGAACTGGCACCGACAATTCGCGAACTGGCTCCTAACGCAACAGTAATCTCAGAATCTGGCATTTATACACATCAACAAGTTCGTGATTTAGCGGAATACGCAGACGGCTTCTTGATTGGTAGTTCACTGATGGCGGAAGACAACCTTGAACTTGCAGTACGTAAAGTGACGTTAGGCGAAAACAAAGTGTGTGGCTTAACGCATCCAGATGACGCAGCAAAAGCATATCAAGCTGGCGCGGTATTTGGTGGCCTGATTTTTGTCGAGAAGTCGAAGCGTGCGGTTGACCTTGAAGGTGCTCGCTTAACCATGAGCGGTGCTCCACTGAACTATGTAGGCGTTTTCCAAAATCACGATATCGATTTTGTTGCTTCTGTCGTCACCTCTTTGGGTTTAAAAGCGGTGCAACTGCACGGTCAAGAAGACCAAGCTTACGTAAACCAACTCAAAGCCGAACTGCCAGCAACGGTAGAAATTTGGAAAGCTTACGGCGTTGCTGATGCCAAGCCAGAACTGCTAGCAGACAACATTGATCGCCATTTATTAGATGCGCAAGTTGGCACTCAAACTGGCGGAACTGGTCAAGTGTTCGACTGGTCACTGATCGGCGACCCAAGTCAAATTATGCTAGCGGGCGGACTGTCGCCAGAAAATGCTCAACAAGCAGCGACACTAGGTTGCTTGGGATTAGATTTAAACTCTGGTGTAGAAAGCGCACCAGGCAAAAAAGATTCACAGAAGTTGCTCGCGGCATTCACTGCTATTCGCAACTACTAAAGCTGGATATCAGCTAAAAAATTTAAAGCTATTCGTAGCGAAAAATACGAGAAGGAATATAACGATGGCAAAACTGAATGCCTACTTTGGCGAATACGGCGGTCAGTACGTTCCGCAAATTCTAGTTCCAGCACTGGAGCAACTAGAGCAAGCGTTTATCGACGCGCAAGAAGATCCAGAATTCCGCAGCGAATTCATGACGCTTCTTCAAGAGTATGCGGGCCGTCCAACGGCTTTGACTCTAACTCGTAACCTAACCAAAGGTACGAAAACCAAACTGTACCTAAAACGTGAAGACCTACTTCACGGTGGCGCGCACAAGACCAACCAAGTGTTGGGTCAAGCGCTGCTTGCAAAACGCATGGGTAAAAACGAAATCATCGCAGAAACAGGCGCAGGCCAACACGGTGTAGCAACTGCACTAGCGTGTGCGCTACTTGGCCTTAAGTGTCGCGTTTACATGGGTGCAAAAGACGTTGAGCGTCAAAGCCCGAACGTATTCCGTATGAAACTAATGGGCGCAGAAGTTATCCCTGTCCACTCGGGCTCTGCGACACTTAAAGATGCATGTAACGAAGCGCTACGCGACTGGTCTGCAACTTATGAAGACGCGCACTACCTACTAGGTACAGCGGCAGGTCCTCACCCATTCCCAACCATCGTGCGTGACTTCCAACGCATGATTGGTGAAGAAACGAAGAATCAGATTTTGGCACGTGAAGGTCGTCTTCCTGATGCGGTTATCGCATGTGTGGGCGGTGGTTCAAACGCTATCGGCATGTTTGCTGACTTCATCGAAGAAGAAAGTGTTCGCCTAATTGGTGTTGAGCCAGCAGGTAAAGGTATCGATACTGACCAGCACGGTGCACCACTTAAGCATGGTAAAACAGGCATCTTCTTCGGTATGAAAGCGCCATTGATGCAAGATCCAAACGGTCAAGTAGAAGAGTCTTACTCGGTATCTGCTGGCCTTGATTTCCCTTCAGTTGGCCCACAACACGCACACCTAAACGCAATTGGCCGTGCTGAATACGACAACGTGACAGACGATGAAGCACTAGAAGCATTCCAAGAGATTGCACGCCATGAAGGCATCATCCCTGCTCTTGAATCTTCTCACGCCGTGGCACAAGCACTACGTATGGCACGTGAGAATCCAGAAAAAGAGCAATTACTGGTTGTTAACCTATCTGGTCGTGGTGATAAAGATATCTTCACTGTACATGCCATCCTAGAAGAAAAAGGAGCGATCTAATGAGCCGTTATGAAAAGATGTTTGAGCGCCTAAACGAAAAGAACCAAGGCGCGTTTGTACCGTTCGTAACGGTTTGCGATCCAAACGCCGAGCAGTCCTACCAAATCATGGAAACGCTCGTGGAGTCCGGTGCAGATGCTTTAGAGCTGGGTATCCCATTCTCTGATCCACTGGCAGATGGTCCGACAATTCAAGGCGCTAACATTCGCGCGCTAGATTCAGGTGCAACACCGGATATCTGCTTCGAACAAATTGGTAAGATCCGAGCTAAGTACCCAGAGCTACCTATTGGCCTTCTGATGTACGCGAACCTTGTTTACTCTCGTGGTATCGAAAACTTCTATGAGCGTTGTGCAAAAGCAGGCATCGATTCTGTTTTGATTGCAGACGTACCAACTAATGAAAGTACTGAGTTCGTTGCGGCTGCAGAGAAGTTTGGTATTCACCCAATCTTCATCGCACCACCAACGGCAAGTGACGAAACACTGAAGCAAGTATCAGAGTTAGGTGGCGGCTACACTTACCTACTCTCTCGTGCAGGTGTTACTGGCGCAGAAACCAAAGCAAACATGCCTGTAGGTCATATGCTGGATAGACTGAACCAATTTGATGCGCCACCAGCACTACTTGGTTTTGGCATCTCAGAGCCTGCACAGGTGAAACAAGCACTAGAATCTGGCGCCGCTGGTGCAATTTCTGGTTCAGCCGTGGTCAAAATCATTGAAGCGAACGTTGATCAGCCACAAATTATGCTCGACAAGCTAGGTGAATTCGTTTCTGCAATGAAAGCTGCCACTCAAAAATAATTTCAGTTTGATATGACACAACAACGCCCGCTTAACATTATGTTTAGTGGGCGTTTTCTTACTATCGCGTTTATACCACGTCATTTTTTGTTCAACGCCCGCACTTTCCAAATCTATCTCAAGCAGAGCACTCAAAGAGTGTTAAGCTTGGGTAACTTAACTCACTCAATAAAGCAATGTGCAGTAAGGTTGCTACATGGAAGAAGTCAAAACACTGCTAGCCAAATGTCCTGTACTATCAGGGCTGCCAGATAAAGGGCTTAGTGAAGCAGCGCAAATGACTAAGGTTCGCTGCTTCGACGAAAAAGCACTGATTTGCAATAAAGGTGCACTTCAATCTTCTCTTATGGTCATAGCTCAAGGTGCAGTGAGAGTGAACTCAATTAGTTCAAAAGGCAAAGAAGTCACACTGATGATTTTCGAAGCTGGTGGCTGGTTTGGAGACAATGTTTTTTCTCCCGGTATGCCTCGTATTTTTGGTGCGACCGCGCATTCGGACGTGACTGTAATGGAGCTTCCTGGAGATAAATTTCGCCAGTTACTCGCCAAATACCCTCAAAGTTACCCCACTATACTCGACTTACTTAGCCGCCGTTTATGGTCTGCTATTTCTGTTATCGAAGATGACGCGATTAGAGGAATTGAAGAACGAGTCGCCAAAAGGTTGCTGCTGCTTGCTGAATACCAACTTAATCAAGCGATCGATACTCGACCATGCGTTGTCAGGGTAACAAGAGAACATATCGCTAACATGATGGGGCTAACTCGTCAGAGCGTACACAAGATACTAAAACGATTAGAAAGTATTGGGATGCTAGAGCTAAACTATGGCTCAGTAACCATTACCAATCCGAAACGCTTAGAAGAATACTTTAAAGAACTCGAGCAATAGATCCATTCAACAAACGGTAAGTATTGTCTAACGATAGCTAAAAACCTTATGCATCTAATTGGTCAAGAGCACAACACCATTTGCACTTAGGCAAGTGGCGCTGTGACACAAAAACCATTGAATTGACTAAGCTATATTCAATTCAGATTTCAACTCACGTTTCAAAATCTTTCCTGTCGCACTCATCGGGAGGTGTTCACGAATTTCGACATAACGAGGATATTTAAACGAGGCTAATTGCTCTTTACCCCACTTTTGTAATGAATCGGCGTCAATGTATTCTTTTGGTTTAAGTACAACGTAGGCTTTTATCTCTTCGCCATACTCTTCATTTGGAATCCCTATCACCGCTACCATTGAAACTGCAGGATGAGTCATGAAAACTTCTTCAATTTCTCTGGGATAAACATTAAATCCACCTCGAATGATCAGATCTTTCATTCTATCGACAATAAATAAATTACCTGAACTGTCAAAGCGGCCCACATCACCAGTATGGAACCAACCATTTTGTAGCGCAGATTCAGTAACTTCTGGGCGGTCAAGATATCCCTTCATAACATTATGACCACGCACAACAATCTCACCTTCTTCGCCTATCGGTAGTGCATTACCTTCAATATCGATAACTTTTACTTCGACACCTTGAACCGGTTGACCTACCGAGCCTGGTATGCGCTCCTGATCCAAATGATTAAAACATGCAATAGGACTTGTCTCCGATAACCCGTATCCTTCTAAGATCGGCACATTAAATGTTTCTTCAAAGGTTCGAAAGATTTCGGTTGGCAACGGCGCACCACCGCTTACTGCAACACGCAATGACGAGGTATCAAATTGATGCTGCACGTGAAGCAGACCGATGTACATCGTTGGCACACCAGCAAATATCGTCACCCTATGTTTTTCCACCAGCTCAAGAACATGTTTAGGCTCAAACCTAGGCACTAACACCAATGTTGCCCCGCCCAAAACACTAGCATTTAAGTGGACGGTTTGACCAAATGTATGAAATAAAGGCAAAGTTACTAAGTGAATATCATCGGCCTGGCTGCCCATAATGTTTTGTGCCACCAGAGCGTTCATTATGATGTTCTGCTGAGTCAGCTCAGCGCCTTTTGGTAAGCCTGTCGTCCCTGATGTATACAAAATCACACAAGTATCATCCGCATTACGCGGTATATAATCCGGCAACGGTTGGACATCGGCTATAAACGCATTGAGAGTTATTACACCATTCCAATAGCTTTCATCTTGAGATTGAGTCAATACGACTATGCCTTCGCATGTATCGACTTGTTCAAAGGCTTTGACACCCTCTTTTGCCATTGGCAGTTCTTTCGTCCCTTCAAAGCAGAAATAAAACTTCGCTTTTGAATCTTCTAAGTGATACTTAATTTCTCGCGCTTTCAAAAGCACATTTAATGAGACTGCAACCGCGCCAGCTTTTTGTATTGCATAATAAACAAACGCGAAAAAAGGAATGTTTGGGCATGAAATCGCAACGCGGTCACCTGGCTTTACGCCTTTATTGATTAAAGACGCTGCGATCTTGCCGGCGATCGCATCAAACTGCGCATAATTTATCTTTTCAGTGCCACATATCAACGCCGTTTTATCTGGTTTACTCGCAGCATTTCTTTGTAACGCAGCAGCAAGATTCATCATAGTCTCTTCACCTCTTACTTGTCTTTCTCGTCTAATCAGCTCAGGAGCATTAACTAAGCAAGTTATCTCTAACACTGGATCGTCAGCATTTGAGTCTCACCAGTCATTACAATTTAACATTATGTTTACAACGCAATTAGAGCCAAGAATGTAAAGCAATTAACATTTCAGAAGGCAAATTAATAAAAGTGTGAGCTTGAAAGAGATGAATTGTTATAAATATCAACCCAAGTCACTAAAAACTCTGACTGCAATAGCAAATACAAAAGCGGTTAAAATTAACAAAAAGAAAACAAATAAAGAAAAATAAACTTGAACAATCCTAAGCGCGACCCTTATAAGAAAAATCAATAGCAAACGTTTGCTATTGAACAAAACTTTATCGTTCGTCAATAAAATATCGATTAATCCATCAATAATACCTTGCTGCATATTGCCAATTGTAAACGATAAGTGTAAAAAGCAAGGCGAGATAATTATCCGTAAATCCATTTATGGTTAGTGGGTAATTTTAGGATTTTACATTTTATTAGCACAGAGGTTATGGAAGTGTTAAAAGAAAAGAGTTTGCTAAACAACATTGGCGTACAAGTCGTAATCGCCATGATCGTGGGCACAGCCGTTGGTGCCATGATGGGTCATGATGCGACAGTGTTCGCTCCTTTAGGTGCTATCTTTATCAACTTAATCAAAATGTTGGTTATTCCTTTGGTCGCTGTAGCCTTGATTTCTGGCGCCGCTGGTCTTGGGAACAGCCAGTCAGCAGGTAAAGTTGGTATCGTCACTCTAGGTTATTTTGGTTTAACATCCGCCCTAGCCGTTGCGCTTGCACTATTTATGGGTGAAGTATTCCAACCAGGCATGGGTATCGACGTCTCTGGCGTTGAAGGCATGTTCTCAGCAGAATACGCTTCAAAAGGTGAACTACCTACTTTCTGGGCAACCATCACTGGTATGATCCCAACCAACGTTTTCCAATCACTAAATGAAGCAAACATCCTACAGATCCTCGTTTTCTGTATGTTCTTTGGTATTGCGATTTCTAAGCAAGCAAAAGAGCGTCGTGAACCAATCATCAATGGTGTTAACTGCATCGTTGACGCAATGGTTTGGATGATCAACAAAGTAATGATCATTGCACCTATCGGTGTATTTGGTCTGATGGCAGAAGCCGTCGGTACGTTTGGTTTTGGTGCGCTAATGGTGGTGTTTAAACTGTTCGTTGTTTACGTTGCCGCCATCCTAATCTTCGGTTTCGTTGTTTACCCAGCAATGGTGCATGTTTTCACGAAGACATCTGCGAAGAAATTCCTGTCTTCAATGAAGAAACCGCAAGCAGTTGCGCTTTCAACAGCGTCTTCTATGGCAACACTGCCTGTCACAATGGACACCTGTGAAAAAGAGCTTGGCGTAAAAAATTCAACTGCATCATTTGTTCTGCCTCTAGGCGCAACGATCAACATGTCAGGTAATGCGATTTACTATGGCTTGGTTGCTATCTTCTTTGCTCAACTGTTCAATATCGATCTAGGCATGGGCGCTTACATTGCAATTATCGTAACGTCTACATTGGGTGCTGTTGGTCAAGCGGGTGTTCCTGGCCCTTCTTTCCTAGTGGTTGCCGTGCTTCTTGCCGCTGGCATTCCAATTGAAGGTCTACCGCTGCTATTCGCTCTTGACCGTATTTTCGATATGATTCGTACAGCACTGAACATCACAGGTGATGCTGCATGTGCAGTTATCGTTGATGCGCTAATTGAAGAAGAAACGGCAGAAGCTGAGCTAAAAAAGCAAGAAGCCTAACCCTTTCTTGAATAGACCAAAAACCGCTCATAATGAGCGGTTTTTTTGTCTTTTCTTGCATTACGTAACTATACAAATAGAAACCGATGGCATAAATTTTTCAAAATGATATAAACCATTACAAAATATAACAAAACGTTAGAACTAGGTTATATCATGAGTCTTGAGCAATCTTTGGAATATCTCACCAAAACAAATTTGCCGATCGAATCAAAGCAGCAGGCACTGGTTGACTCAGTTATTCTTACCCTAACGAAACAAAAACGAGATGCTCTTTTTCAACAGGTTGCTCTGTATCGAATAAAACTGCTTAAATCTCTCTTTCCTAAACACGCATCAAAAAGTCTTTCTGCACTATTTGAGTTAATGGATTATCGAGATTTAGTGCAACAGTATCCGACAGGTTTCTCCAAAGAGATTCGTTTACTTGAACAACTTGCCGCAGATTGTTACCCGCATTGGATGGTTTTCTGGTGTCAATGCGAGATCGAAGCAATCAAGCAAAAATATCCTTCAAACGAAGCTGCGATTCCTACTCCGCTTCCGTTTGACGACCACAGCTATACTAGCGTGTTAATTGAAGATATCGCAGATTGCGATCTTGAGGTAATGCTGCCAAATCATGCAGCGTTAATGCCGATTTCCAAAGCGATCACACTGAGTAATCTTGAGCTTTTCGTCCAAACTGAACAATGGTTTGAAATCTTGCCTCTTTTATCACTCTCGCAAAAAGGGCAGCACTTTGCGCTCTTGCTCAAATCGTCATCTTCACCAATCATGGTCTCCTCCGCTTTAGTGCAAAGCTGGCATCAACGAAATAACTGGCTCAGTTACTCACCACAGTTTAGTAACGAACAATGGCAGTTTTGCTTTCCTAATCATGGGTATAGTGTTCTCAATCAACTGGGTATTTTGGAGTGTCGTGCTCTAACTCATGAGCACACTCTTATTGAGTTTGATGCTCAGTTTCAATCTCGTGTAAAGAACAGTGAAGCGGTTTGCGAAGTACTGCGTCTTACGGTGGGAGGCAACATTCAACAAAAGCTGTATTTTTTGTATCTGGCGCAAAAAACTATGATGAGCGAGCTCTATAAAGCAGGCTATAAGCTCGGCTTTACCATTATTGAGCAAGTGTTTATGTTAAATTTCTATCAATCTATTGATTTAAGTGCCTACTTTCACTCAGGATACCGCGACATTAACGGTGACGGTACCAAGACATACCGCGGTTTCTGGAATTTAGGTATGATGGTTGAAGCATTTCAAGACATACAATTTCGCGACTACAAACATTGCGTACGAACAAAAAGAATGGATAAAAAGGTGAATGAGCATGCTTGATGTTCATTTGCACGGTCTCTTTTACCCAAAAGCAATGGCATTGTACGCGACTGTACTAATAGTATTCGCTTGGCTACTGTATTACTGCTATCGCCTAAAACAGAAGAGTGAATCAATCTTAGGCTCGCATCACGCGCCTTACATCGCTTATTCCAGCTGTATCATTGTTTGGATAAGCAGCAACGCCTATTTCCATACCGATTTATTGCCAGAATTAGGCTCTGTTGGTGGCATTTTTATGGCTAAGTTAGCGAACTTAGCGTCTTTTTTCGCCTTTGCGTTTGCATTCTATTTTTCTTGCCAGTTAACCGCAGATGTTAAAAAAACAGCGGTCAAAGTCTGGCAAAAAGTCGTCTTTGTCACACTAGCAACGTATTCACTGTACATCAACTTAGTGCCGAATCTTACTGTCGAAAATGTCACCATTAGTGGTCCAAGCCAGTTCGTCATTGAATTTGGCCCACATACCTCATATTTTTTCATTAGTTTGCTAGCTTTCGTGGTACTAACGCTGCTTAACTTGATTGCCATGCGCGCGAACAGCAGCAAACTCACGCTAGCAAAAAGCAACTATATGATCGCTGGCATTTTGGTATTCATGTTATCTACGGCAGTGATACACCTTGGAATGACGTATTTCCTTGGCGACTTCTCCCTAACTTGGTTACCACCAGCACTTTCAATAAGCGAAATGTTGTTTGTGGGCTATGCCCTACTTACCTCTCGCTTCTACAGCGCTAAATATCTCACGTACTTAACGGTAAGCGCGCTCTTAGTCTGCGCCATTTTTGTTCTGCCGTTAGGGGCGATATTTATTCCTATCTCTGAAGATAACCAATGGCTTGTTGCGGTACCTTTATGTGCGCTTATCGGTATCACTTGGCACTTGCTTTTTAAGCGAGTCAGTCGTTACGCTTCGTATTTTATTTATGGGAAACGACACACTCCCGTTCAGCAAATCCTTGGGTTAGAGGAAGAGTTTAAACGCTCAATAGATGATGCTATGCATCAGTTGGCATCGTTACTTAACATACCAAACAACAAGCTGCAGCTAGTCACTAGCAATTACACAGAAACGTTTTACGAAGAGTACCTGCCGTCAAGCAAGTCAGTTCTCGTGCTTGATGAGTTGTCTGAAGAAATTGATTATGCCTCCTCTTCTAAAGGGTCGATGAGAAAGCTCTACGAGCGCATGCGCTCAAGCAATACTGCGCTCGTTATGCCTCTCTTCGGTCGTGGAAAGTCTGTTACTCACTTACTAATTTCTTCACATAAAATAGATAATAAGCTGTTTTCTAATGAAGAAATCTCAGCTCTGCAAACGTTATTAGTTCGCATCCAGAGCACCATTGAAGCCGATAGAAAGGTACGCCAAAGCCGTGCGCTGGCTAACTCCATTGCACATGAAATGCGTAACCCTCTCGCTCAAGTACAATTACAATTTGAAGCTTTAAAACAGCATATAGAGTCAAACGCCTCACTGGATACGCTAAAAAGAGAAATTGATAAAGGTGAAGCCGCTATACAACGCGGTCGACAACTTATCGATATTATTTTACGAGAAGTTAGCGACAGTTCACCAGAGCATGAGCCTTTAGCTCTCACTTCCATACATAAAGCCATCGACCAAGCAGTAAGCCGTTATGGTTTTGAAAACGATCAAATAATAGAGAGAATTAACCTGCCACAGGCACACGATTTTGTCGCGAAGTTAAATGAGACCCTGTTTAACTTTGTCATTTTCAATTTGATTCGTAACGCTATCTACTATTTTGATTCTTATCCCGACAGTCAAATTGAGATTCGTACCCAGACGGGGGCTTACGAAAACATTCTGATCTTCCGAGATAGTGGGCCAGGTATAGATAGCAGTATCTTACACAAGATATTTGATGACTTTTTCTCGTATCAAAAAAGCGGAGGCAGTGGCTTAGGTTTGGGCTATTGCCAACGTGTTATGCGCTCCTTCGGAGGACGAATAGAGTGCCAGTCTGAATTGAACGAGTTCACAGAATTCTACTTGTATTTCCCAGTCGTACCAAACGCACCAAAACCAGAGACATTAAGAGCACCGGACTTTGATAGCTGGAAAGCAACTCCATCACATTCTGAAAATCATTCAGCTCAACACGTACAAGTATGTAAAGATGCACCAACAGTGCTCATTGTTGATGACAAAGAGGTGCAACGCACCTTGGTACAGATGTATTTAAAAAGATTGGGAGTCAACAGCTTACAAGCAAATAATGGAGCCTCTGCGGTAGAACTATTCCACTCTCACAAGATTGATCTCGTTCTTATGGATGTCCAAATGCCGGTAATGAATGGATTTGACGCAAGCCAACGGATTAAGCAAATCACATCCTCCGTTCCAATCATTGCCTTATCTGGTGAGTCTGGAGCTAGAGAGTTGGAGCTAATTTCGAAACTCATGGATGACAGACTCGAAAAGCCCACCACGTTAAATGCACTTCAAGTCGTCATCCAAAGATGGTTACAGAACGAGAATTTTGCACCTTCCAACACTTTTTAATCTGCAAATATAGAATTGGCACTAGATGTGCATTATTGGAGTAAATCGAATTATCCAGAAGGTCAAGCAGGCTGCAAAAGAGTAGCGTATGAGCTTGATAAGGAGATCGCCATGTTACTTCATCGACATACATACTACGGCTTGATTCATCATGGAATCAAAACACTGTTACTTGATCGCTTAGGCCACTATACAGAAGAAGAGTATCATCAATATCTGAGCCTGATGACAGGTAAATCCACTTGCTTCACGATGTCTCTCGAAGAGCTAGAAGCAACGGTCGATAACTTACTACGGGAAGGCTATTTAGAAGATGTAAAAACGCTTATTTCCCAATATCAACGTGTGGCTTAAGGTTTAAAACTCTCAACTCTATTGCCGCTTCACGCGGCAATTTTTATTCCTTCCATATGCTGTTTCGACATGGAAGAATCTTGCGGTCTATACGATATACTAAGCGTTACTATTCTTACCTTAACTTCCTCAGTATTCACATCTTGTCAGATTCCGTTAGACTGTCTTCAATTCAATAATTAGGTAGATTTTGCCATCATGAAGCAGATCCTAGACTTTATACCACTCATCATTTTCTTCGCTTTATACAAGCTGTACGACATCTACGTGGCGACAGGTGCACTGATCGTAGCAACAGCCATTCAGCTTGTCGTCACCTACGCGCTGTATAAGAAAGTCGAAAAGATGCAACTAATAACATTTGTTATCGTCACTACCTTCGGCGGCATGACCCTTTTCTTCCACGACGACAATTTTATAAAGTGGAAAGTCACCATCATTTACGCGATTCTGGCGATTGGCTTAGCAGTGAGCCACGCATTGGGAAAATCAGCCATCAAAGGTATGCTAGGCAAGGAAATTACGTTACCTGACGCTGTTTGGGCAAAGATTAACTGGGCTTGGGTTGGCTTCTTCTCATTCTTCGCTGGCCTAAATATTTATATTGCTTACGAATTGCCGTTGGATGTTTGGGTTAACTTCAAAGTATTTGGAATGTTGATCGCGACATTTGCCTACATGATTGCGACTGGCTTTTACATTTATAAACACATGCCAAAAGAACAAAAAAATAACTCATCCGATGTGTCCACTGATGATTAAAAACTCAGTTTTGCTATAATCCGCGACTTCACAGCGACCTTAGGGTCGCTGTTTTGCTCCATGTATCAGTAAACCGCTCAAACAACGTACCGTTTTCAGACCATTCTTGCTGCTGTAAACCAACTTTCTCTGGTCCGGTATCTGCGGTTTTTTAAGGACCTTTGGTTCTAGGTATTTACTATGTTGGCGCTTAGTTTGAGCGCCTTTAAGATTTAGGATGTCACAATGAGTCAAGAAATTAGCTCTCCGAAAGGTCAAATGCTGCTTCGTACCCTTGCAATGCCTGCAGATACAAACGCCAATGGCGATATTTTTGGCGGTTGGATAATGTCTCAGCTCGACTTAGCGGGCGCGATTCTGGCAAAAGAGATCTCTTGTGGTCGCGTTGTCACCGTTTCGGTATCAAGCATTACGTTCAAAAAACCTGTTGGTGTGGGCGATGTCGTATGCTGCTACGGCGAATGCACTAAGATCGGCCGCACATCCATGAGTGTCGATTTGGAAGTATGGGTCAAACCCGTCAAAGCTCACGGTGTTGGCGAACGCTTCATGGTTTGTGATGCGACCTTCAACTACGTAGCCATTGACAGTGAAGGTAAACCACGTCCGGTTCAGAATTAGTCAACCTACAACGCTAACAGTTAGAAAGGATCTCACATTTTCTGTTGTTCACTTGTGAGAGACACAAAAAAGGCGTTAAATTAACACTTTACCCTACCAATTAAGGAACTATGCTATGTGGTATGTCATCTTTTCACAGGACGTTGAGAACTCGTTGGAAAAACGCATGAGCGTTCGCCCACAACACTTGGATCGCTTACAAAAGCTACAAGACGAAGGTCGCCTTCTTACAGCTGGTCCGATGCCTGCGATAGATTCTGACAATCCTGGAGAAGCTGGATTTACGGGCTCAACTGTCATCGCTGAATTCGCCTCTCTAGAGGATGCTAAAGCGTGGGCAGAAGCCGATCCTTATGTAGCGGCTGGTGTTTACGATCATGTAATCGTGAAACCGTTCAAAAAAGTGTTTTAATTTATGAAAAAATTACTGTGTCTTTTCTTGGTATTTGGTGCTCTGGCTGGCTGTTCATCAACCGATGATAATCAGCGCCAACTTGAGCTTATGGCATCAAACCGAGCAGGAGTCTTGTCTGCGGGCCTCCCTTTAGAGTATGGTCCACTGCAAATAATGCGTGTCTCATCCAACAAAAATGTTGTAGAGATGATGATGATTTATAACGATGGCGCACTCGGTGCAAAGCCGTTAAATCAAGTACTGAATACCAGTATCTATACCTACTGCAGCAACCCAGAAGTTCGCAAGCAAATTGATATGGGCTTGATGTATCGTATTAAGGTACGTAATTCTCGCGGTCAGTTGATGGCAGATGAGTTGGTTTCCGCACAGACTTGTACTCAGGTGAAGTAGCTACAGTAATTTTTGTTGCTTTCGGCATGAGACGATGATTCGCTATTATTGGATAATCTGAAAACGAAAGTTAACAATTAAGAATAGAAAAACGGAGACCACAGTCTCCGTTTTTATTTGCTGTAACGATGTGTTACGCCAGCTCAGCACGGAGCTTCTTCGCCGCTGAAACCAGATTTGCCAATGCGGCTTCTGTCTCCTTCCAGTTTCGTGTTTTCAGACCACAATCTGGGTTTACCCACAAACGTTGAGCCGGAATTTTTTCTGCCGCTTTCTTGATTAAACCTTCAATCCATTCTTCCGTAGGAATGTTTGGTGAGTGAATGTCATAAACACCAGGGCCAATTTCGTTCGGGTAATTGAACTCTTCAAATGCTTTCAGCAGCTCCATATTTGAGCGAGATGTTTCAATGGTAATGACGTCCGCATCGAGTGCCGCAACCGAATCAATGATTTCATTGAACTCGCTGTAACACATATGAGTGTGAATCTGAGTTTCTGGTTTTGCACTTGCCGCAGAGACCTTAAACGCATTTACGGCCCATTCTAAGTACGCTTTGTGATCGCGTTTTTTGAGTGGTAAACCTTCTCGAATGGCTGGCTCATCAATTTGAATGATATTGATGCCTGCATCTTGCAGGTCAGACACCTCATCACGCAGTGCCAAAGCAAGTTGCTGCGCAATTTCTTGACGTGTGATGTCTTCACGTGGGAACGTCCAACATAAAATCGTTACTGGTCCAGTCAACATGCCTTTCATCTGTTTGCTGGTTAGCGACTGGGCGTACGTCGACCATTCAACCGTGATCGGTTTTTCACGTTCAATGTCAGCAACTACAATGGCAGGTTTCACACAGCGAGAGCCATAACTCTGTACCCAACCAAATTTGGTCGTTTGAAAACCCGCCAAGTTCTCAGCGAAGTATTCCACCATGTCGTTACGCTCTGCTTCACCATGAACAAGCACATCTAGGTCGAGCGCCTCTTGACGTTTTACTGCGTCAGCAATATGTCCTTTAAGTGCTTGGATATATTCAGACTCAGATAATTGACCTGTACGATAAGCGCTGCGCTGCACCCGGATTTCACCCGTTTGAGGAAAAGAGCCGATTGTCGTTGTTGGCAACAAAGGCAAGCCCAATACTTCAGCTTGATGCGCAGCACGCTCTGCATAAGGTGCGCTGCGCTCGGCAAGTGACGCGGTAATGTTGTTTAAACGCGCTTGTACTTGAGGTTTATTCACATGTGTTGCTGTCTTGCGCGCTTTGATTGGCTGGCTATAGGTATCACAAGCGAGAATCGCATTTTGGTCACCATCGAGCGCTCGGCCAAGCAAGGCGACTTCTGCCACTTTTTGTTTTGCAAAGGCAAACCAACTTTTTACTTCTTCGCTCAGTTCTGTTTCCAGTGCTAAATCAACAGGGCTATGTAGCAGAGAACATGAACTGGCAACCCAAAGTTTGTCGCCCAGTTTCTCTTTGACTGGCTGTAGACGCTCGAGTTGGGCACTTAAATCTGAACGCCACACGTTACGACCATTCACAACGCCGGCAGAAAGCACCCACCCCTCCGGTAACTTGGCAACCACATCGTCAAGCTGCTGAGGGACGGCAGATAAATCGATATGCAAACCATCCACCGGTAGCTCTACAATTTTGTCTAGCGTATCGCTTACGGAGTCAAAGTACGTCGTTAGCAGCACTTTTACATCGCTTCGAATCACTTGGTAGGCTAGCTTAAACGAATCAGCCCATTTGCTTTCTAGCTCCAGTGACAAAATTGGTTCATCAATCTGAACCCACTCAACACCTTGACTTGCTAGCTTTGCCAAAATAGCTTGGTAAGCAGTAAGTAAGCGTGGTAGCAGGGTTAAGCGGTCAAACCCTTCTTCGACCTCTTTGCCCAAGTAAAGGTAACTGACTGGGCCAAGCAAAACAGGCTTCACTTGGTGGCCAGCTTGAAGCGCTTCGTTGACTTCTTCAAACAGTTGCGGCCAGCTCACTTCAAACGTATCGTCCTTGCTGAACTCAGGGACAATGTAATGGTAGTTTGTGTTGAACCATTTGGTCATATCCGATGCCGCAGCGCCCGCACAGCTGCAACCCGCCTGAGATTGACCGCGACCCACTTTAAACAACGTATCCAGGTTAGGGAAACCATCAGCGTGACGCTTTGGCACATGACCCAATAGCAACGTGGTCGTCAGTACATGATCGTACCAAGCGAAGTCGCCAGCGGTGGCAAAACTCAGACCAGCATCCGTTTGTGTTTGCCAGTTTTTGGCGCGTAGATCTGCCCCAACCTTTTTAAGCTCAGCTTGTTCAATTTCTCCTCGCCAGTATTTCTCCTGAGCGAATTTTAATTCTCTTTTTTCACCGATACGTGGATAACCTAGTACGTGCGTTGTTGTAGCCATGTCCCTATTCCTTTTTCAATCTTGTTTAATTTGTTTGGGTCAGAGTATCTTTCGTCATGAAAGATGTCTGGATGGCTAAACTATCGCTCTCATCTGCGGTTTGAACAACGTCCATTTATTCAACTTGTTTATTAAAAAAATTCATCATGAGGCGACATGATTCGCAAATAAACACAACAAATAGACGTCTAGACGTTTACATATCCATTTTTTGTCGTTAAGTTATTTACACGATTGCTATTCTGTTCATAGCGAGCAACAAAGGATGAAAGGAATTCATGATAGAGCTAAAACATTTGCGGACACTCACTTCGCTTCGAGACACTGGCTCTCTAACGGCAACAGCGACCGCTTTACATCTCACTCAGTCGGCACTGTCTCATCAGATCAAAGATTTGGAGGCGCGAATTGGAGGGCAACTGTTCCTGAGAAAGACTCGTCCGGTGAAGTTCACTTCAGAGGGAGAAATCCTATTGCGTCTTGCAGAAGATATCCTTCCGAAACTCGCAAGAGCAGAAAATGATTTAGCGAGCTTGAAAGAAGACGTCAATGGCCGATTACATATGGCCATTGAATGTCACTCTTGCTTCCAATGGCTAATGCCTGCACTTAGGGAGTACCAACTTGCTTGGCCTAGCGTAACATTGGACTTTTCCTCTGGTTTTGGCTTTGAACCACTCCCAGCTCTATTGGCAGGCGAACTCGATCTCGTTATTACTTCCGATATCCAACCTCGATCTGAAGTCCACTACGAGCCTCTATTCGACTTTGAAATGCGTTTAATTACCGCAACCAACCACCCATTGGCGGAAAAAGAAATTATTGAGCCGCAAGATCTCGCAGATCAAACCATGCTCTCTTATCCGGTTCAAAAACAAAGGCTAGACGTCGTAAAACACTTTCTTCAGCCAGCAGGAATAGAACCTGCGAAATGGAAGCAAGCCGACAACACTCTCATGTTAGTTCAGATGGTCTCTGCTGGATTAGGGGTGGCGGCACTACCCAATTGGGCGATTTCTGAATTTTCTCGCCAAGGTCTTATTACCAGTAAACCTTTCGGCCAAGGCTTATGGCGTCGCTTGTTTGCTGCAACGCGTCACTCAGAGAAAGAAAAGCGTTACTTACAAGCTTTTTTCGCAACCGCGAGGCTACAATGTAAAAGCCACCTTGACGGAATCAAGGTGGCTTAAAAGATTTGGGTTGTGAAAGGCTTAGCGTTGATATGCTTTAAATTGGTTAGTCAATGGATCGTACTGATAACCGAGCATATCAAGCTTGCCGACTACAGACTCTACATCCATCTCATACACTGATACTAACTCGTCAAAACTGTCGCACTCTAAACGTAGCTTTTCGTTGACGATACCTAGCAAAATAGTGCTGTCCAGATTACCTACATTGCTTAAATCCATCGCGACTCTCCTCTTCGACAAGGTATATAAACAAGCGTAGTAGTAATCACGCGAATTTAAAGTGAGTGAGATCTAAAACGTGATCACCTTATACCCAAGCATCAAGAAAGCACTTGGATATAAGCCGTCTAGCTTTGTCTTTAGAATAGAGGTCAAGCCGCGAGAGAGAATAAACCTTGCAGGCTCGTCATCGACGCGAGTGCTAGCAACAAAGCTACGCTCAGTTGCACCTTTTCTGGTTTCTTATGCGTAAAAATATGCCAACACCACACGATAATTGAAGAAATTAGCATAGCTAAAGACAGCAAGATCGGCTGTGTTGCAGCGTTTAGTGTGGCTTCATCTAACTGGTAAGAAGCAAACAACGTTGCGATGACTAATAGCATTCCAGACACAATGCCAGTAACTGGTAAAATGCGGTGAAATGCCTGTAATCTGCTGCGAGCTATCGTAAGTAGCAATTGAGAAAATGACGCCCCAAGGAAAAATATCATTAGCGCCATCGCTATCGATGCTGGCCAGCTTGATTGCTCAAATACCTGAATACTTACATACGCAAAGGCCAAACCATTCGCTAAATGCATCGCCCATAGTGGCCCTTTTTCACGCGTTTTCTTGGTTTGAACCTGAGAATAGAAGTAGAAAATAGCAAACACGATCATAAATGCTTCAATGCGAAGTGACGCAACAGCGAGCCACAATACAGCTACTGCAGGCAACATTTTATGAAGACGTCCTCGCTGACCAGGACAAATATCGCCCTTGATTAGAAGCAAAGTCAGTAGCGCTTGTGCGCCAAATAGCATCGGAGGGAAAGTAACCAGCAATTGTTGAATCATGTTGAATGCACGCTCAAAAGTCATTTTGGGGGGCGATAATATCAAATCAACTATCGCCAAACCACCGAAAGTCGGCCCCCAAATGAGCTAAAACGGTAAGACAATTTTATTCACAGAGAAGCAAGATACTTCAACGCGTCTTCCTGCGTTAAAACTCCATGGTACTCTTCTTTGGTATTACACAGTACCCAAGGGAAACGAATCCCGGTTTTAACCAACTCTCGAATAACAGAGACAGGTAAATCCTCATCAACCAACACAAATTCGGTGCTCATTATCTGATTAACAGGACGTTTCCAAATTCGGCTTTCTCGTTCAGTTTCTCGCTCTGTTCCCATCGAAGGCGTTAGGTGTAAATTCACCGTCTCTTTCGTAATTAACCCAACACAACGATTTTCATTGAGAACAACTAAAGGCGAGCTTGGATTCAAATTCATGTACTCCACTGCCAAGGAGAGCGGTTCTCCAGGGTCCATAGACCTGACTTGTTCATGGCTCAAAGATTGCAACACATCACTTTGCTTAGACTCAATCGCGATGTCAGAGAACAGATGCTCATAACTGTCCGCTTTATCCATCAAATCGACAGGCACGGCAGCAGAAAATAGAAAGCCCTGCATGTAATCGACACCGATTTCTGCCAATACTTGAAGTTCTTGCTTAGATTCCACGCCTTCAGCAACCACTTTTACATTCATTTGCTGTGCAAGCTCGGTGACCATTTTCACAATGTTATAGCTGGTGCTCCCTTTATGAATGTTCTTGATGAATTTTCGGTCTATTTTCAGTAAATCAAACTGCCCTTTTTCTAGATAAGAAAAAGAAGAATACCCAGTACCGAAGTCATCAATCGCGATCTCAACGCCCTCTTTCCGCACTTCCTCTAGAGCTCGAGTATGCTCCTCATCTTGTTCAAAATACGCGGTTTCTGTTAGCTCGATAGTTACTCGCTTAGGGTCTACACCACTGGCTTTAATCAAATCATGCGACCGCTGAAGGATCTGAAGAGAATCCAATTTCGTGTTGAGGGAGCGATTGATGGTCACGCCCACTTCCTCGCCATAAATTTCTTGTAAGCGCGGAAAGTGCTTCAACGCAGCTTGGCAGACCACGTCATCAAGTGCCGCTATGAGTTCTAGATCTTCAATAATAGCGATCATCTTTTGCGTACAATACGCATCATTTTCATCATAAAAGCGTGCGAGAGCCTCGAACTTAACCACTCTTCCGGTTTGAACGTCGATAATCGGTTGAAAGTAAACGTCCACTAGCCCACTCTCTATTTGCGCCTCCAAAAACGCCTCGAGATGTTGGCGCTTCACTAATTCAGAGTGAAGTTCACTGTCGTAAAAGTTGAAATAGCTGCCTTCACCGGAAATAGAGGACAACATCGCTTGCGCTGCATGTGCTAGCGCTTGTCTTGGTCGGTTCGTATCATAGCCAAGGATTGACACACCAGTTTGGCCTTTAACGATAGTGGCATGCATTTTTGTGCCCATTTCATTTCTAAGCTCATTAAAGAACCCTTTCATGGCAATTTGGATCAAACGAACCGGGCTCAACCATTGACAATGAGGGGTCTGCAAGCATACGACAAACACATCCCGAGATAACTGCCCCGCAATACTGGTGTAGCGACTTCGCATAATAAAATCTGCAAAACCTAATTGCTGTTCAAGCAAGTATCTCTCCGAAAACTTGGGTCTTAGTGTCATAACAATGTTGAGTTCTTTATTTCTGCTTTCATTCGCTAAGGTAGCTAATTGGAGTTCAAATTCTTTCCTCGTCGGTAAAAAGGCAGCCCAATCATGCTGTTGTTCACAACGATTTTTCATCCACAACAACGAAGCAGAAATATCCGTAGAAAATCCGAGATAAAGAACTCGTCCAGAGTGAAACGTAAGTCGGTAAATACAAAGATGATGAGCTTGGTTGCTACCGTTTGCTGTTTTGCTCAGCAAGTTACCACACCAACATCCTTCATCATTAATTTGCTGCCACAGCTGATCATAAAACGCTTGGCTATGGTGAGAGGTACTGAATATATGAGTTTTAAGCCCAACCAGATCTCGGTTTTGATAGCCCATTTGTAACTCAAAGGCACGGTTACAACCTAAGATGCGCGTATCTTCATCGGCAACTAAAACGCCTACATTTGGCAAATCAAAAATCGTTTCGAGGATTTTCGCTAACTCCTCGCAACCAGTGATTGTTAATTGTGGAATGATAGTGCCTTGGATAATGCGCTTATTGAGCCTTTCAAAACTAATAGTAACGTGCACTAAGTTAACGTTTTTTAGCATCATGCAACAAGAAAACCGCCCCCGTCCGCCAAAGAGTTCCACTTCTAGAATTCGTTGTTTTAGCGTTTCTTGTTGCCCCATCAGCATATGATCAAACAAGTTATTTAGGCTGGTTACTGGCGTACTTATCCCAAATGCCTTTGCCATTCCTTGCTGATCACATTCGAACTCGCGAGTATCAATATCGTAAGACCACTCTATAACAGGAGTTAGACTGGAAGTCGTTTGCATTTTTGGATGCACGGTTGTCGTAGATTCACTCATACCCTAGCCCCTTTTTTTGTAATTAGCCCAAGGCTCAAAATTCACAGTCAATTCGCGACATTCCAGTTGGGACCTGCCGATCCTCTTTATAGATGGATTGTGTCAACGATAAGCCTATCGACTTAGAACTATTTCCAGAGCAGCTCAGCCTTTTGCATTTAATATGCACTAATTTGATTATAGGCTTTACCCCATATAAGCACACCATTGCTTATACTTTGTATTAAGATTGCGACATTTTTCATGAACCGATCTATAACCATGAGGCTTTCAAGGTGAAATTAGACAGAAAATCGCCGATAGAGCATTGATATTTTTACAAACCAAATAAAACTCGATGAACTAAGCTGGAATAGATGAGTTTGTTATAGATACCTGATAATCAAATCGCTATAATTCGCGCTCCCTGGAACAGAGAGCAAAATATGACCAATAACATCACTCCTATTCATGAGTACAAAAAATACTGGGCAGAGTGTTTTGGTACGGCACCTTTCTTGCCGACCAGTCGCAAAGAAATGGATGCCCTAGGATGGGATAGCTGTGACATTATCATTGTAACCGGTGACGCTTATGTGGATCACCCAAGCTTTGGTATGGCTATCATTGGCCGCCTGCTAGAAGCACAAGGTTTCCGTGTCGGTATCATTGCTCAACCAGAATGGCAAAATAAAGATGCGTTCATGCAACTTGGTAAGCCAAATCTGTTCTTCGGGATCACTGCGGGTAACATGGACTCCATGATCAACCGTTACACCGCGGATAAAAAGCTTCGTCACGATGACGCGTACACACCAAATAACGAAGGTGGCAAACGCCCAGACCGCGCGACTTTGGTTTACTCTCAGCGTTGTCGTGAAGCTTACAAAGAAGTACCTATTGTTTTAGGTGGTATCGAAGCCAGCCTACGCCGTGTTGCGCACTACGATTACTGGTCAGATAAAGTTCGCCGTTCGGTACTATTTGATGCAAAAGCAGACATCCTACTTTTTGGTAACGCAGAACGCGCACTTGTCGAAGTAGCACATCGCATCGCAAACGGCGAAGACATCAGCACCATGACCAATATTCGTGGTACTGCTGTGAACTTGCCAGCGGCGCCAGAAGGCTACACGGTTATTGATTCTTCTCGCATTGAAAAACCTCGTAAAGAAGCGTTCGTACCAAAGAACCCATACGAAGTAGAAACTCAGTGTGAAACTAAAAAAGACGAGCCAGTTGCACAACCAATCACGATTCGCCCATCACGCCACGATGCTGCGACGACTGCGGTCCGTTTACCTTCGTTTGAAAAGCTAAGAAACGATCGCATTCTTTATGCACATGCAAGCCGTGTATTGCATTTAGAAACGAACCCGTACTCTGGTCGAGCGTTACTTCAAAGCCATGGTGATCGTGAACTTTGGGTAAACCAAGCTCCAATTCCATTGACGACCGAAGAGATGGACTTTGTGTTTGGCCTGCCTTACGCGCGTGTCCCTCACCCTATGTACGGCAAAGCAAAAATTCCTGCGTACGACATGATCAAGACGTCTGTAAACATCATGCGTGGTTGCTTTGGTGGCTGTTCTTTCTGTTCGATTACCGAGCATGAAGGTCGAATCATTCAAAACCGTTCGAAAGAGTCTATCATCAACGAGATTGAAGAAATTCGCGACAAAGTTCCAGGCTTTACTGGCACAATTTCCGATCTTGGTGGCCCGACTGCAAACATGTACCGCCTGGGCTGTAAAGATCCAAAAGCGGAAGCGAACTGTCGTCGTCCTTCTTGTGTATTCCCGGGCATCTGTAACAAGCTAAACACAGACCACAAACACACGATCGATTTATACCGTGAAGCGCGTAAAGTTGAAGGCGTGAAGAAAGTGATGGTTGCATCTGGCGTACGTTACGACCTTGCGATTGAATCACCAGAATACGTGAAAGAGCTCGTGACTCACCACGTAGGCGGTTACTTGAAGATTGCACCGGAACATACAGAGAAAGGTCCTCTTGATCTGATGATGAAGCCAGGCATGGGTACGTACGATCGCTTTAAAGAGATGTTCGAGAAATACAGTGCAGAAGCAGGCAAGAAGCAGTACTTAATCCCTTATTTTATCTCTGCGCACCCAGGCACAGAAGACGAAGACATGCTGAACCTTGCTCTGTGGCTGAAAAAGAACAACTTCGAATGTGACCAAGTACAAAACTTCTACCCTTCGCCAATGTGTAACGCAACGTCGATGTACTACTCAGAGACAAACCCTCTGAAACGCGTGAAGTACAAAAAACGTGAAGATGTACCTGTAGCAAAAGGTGAACGTCAACGTCGCCTGCATAAAGCGCTGTTGCGTTATCACGATCCAGCAAACTGGCCAATGATCCGTGAAGCCCTAGTCAGTATGGGTAAAAAACATTTGATTGGTGACAAACAAGGCTGTCTCGTTCCTGCAGAAGACATTGAAGCACAAACACCTGCGCAACGTCGTAAATCTGGTCGTCACGGGGCAAACCGCTTTGCAACCAAACATACCAAAAACCAACCAGGCTTCGGTGGTCATTTGAACAAACGCTCTGAAGGCGGTTCAAAAGATGGTAAACCATCTGGCAACCGTAACGGTTCGGGTAAAGCTACAGGTGGTCAACGCCCTGCAAGCAACGGCCAACGTCCTAGCGGCAACGGTGCAAACCGCCCGGCAGGTAGCAAGCCGCAAGGCCAAGGTCGCCCACAAGCACAAGGCAAACCAACTGGTCAACGTAAACCAAAGCGTCGCTAACTCTTTAGCACTTAGATACTAGAAAGGGCTCCAGAGGTAACTCTGGAGCCCTTTTGTTTTGTCGGCTCATTGAGGCATCACTCACAATTCAAACTTTGATTCAATCAATACAAAAAATGGTAAACACCAACCAACTTATTGGAAAAACAAACAATTATTTGATTGACGCAAAACCATAAAAATCTAACTCATTGATTTTTAATTGCTTTATTTTGGTGCGATATTTGCGTAACAGAGTAAAACTCTTAAACATGGGCTAACGATGAATAATCCACTTCCCCCAAAAACTTCTATGTTCTGGTATGACAACAGCTATACCTATGAGGAGGCCGTTCAGGCATTTGAAAGCGATGGTACACTGAAATCGCTGAATATCGTTCCAACCACGGAATCTGATGATCTTGCTGGCTCACCCCCAGAGCGCAGTATGTTTTGGGAGGGAGAAACAAAAAAAATCGATCCGCCACCGCCGTCTGAACCAGAGCCTCTCAATTTAAAAACTGAGAAAGAAGCAACGGAAGCATCACCTGCGCACTTTATCCCAGTCCGCTATGCCATCGATCAGCTAGAAACAGAAGAGACACAGCCTTTTGGTTTGCCTGAAGAATGGAAAGGCCAAGGCCCAGCCAAACTCAATACCGTTGGTTACACCCTGCGTCAACTGCGCGACGGTTGGCTGTATGTCTATGATGCAATCAACAAAAGCTTAGACGAATACGAAATCAAAGGAACGCAATTCACGCTCTATAAGTTGGGAGAATCAGAAAGCCCAAAATCAGAGCAGCGTGGGACACCACAAGATGCAAAGCCCTTCCTTACTTACGTCAACGGAAGCGTACTATCGATTTGCTTCTCTGAGCACCGGTGGACATGGCACACGTTCATGCGCGTACTTAACAATCCGAGTAATCATATCGATCGCATGCAAACCATTGTTCTGTCCTCAAACGAGAATCAGCACAACATTGCACCAATAGATAAGTTAACCCAAGTCGCTGATATTGAATCTTCTACCGTCGATGATGGTCGCTTTGCGGATTCTGGCATCGCCACCAAAGCAGATGAAGATGGTTCTGTCTTTAAACCTGTCGCAGTCGAAAGCGATTTAACCTCTGCGATTCCAGAAGAAGAATCAGGCTACTTCGTCGCGATAAAAGATTACGCCGCAGACATTCAAGATATGTCACTGCATTTTGTTGGTGCCGCAAGCCCTTACCGCCTTTTCACTGACCAGTTTTCAAACCAGTGGAACTTGATGCAGACCGCCATGCAACTGTGTATGTTTGGTGCAAGTGACGAGATAGACATGCCAGCTAGCGTTAAGCGTAACGGCGAAGAGCTGTCGTTTTATACCGACATGGCTGACTATTATGACTCCTCTCACCAACTTGATTTGGCAGAGCAGAACAAAAGCTCAGTTCAGTCCGGCTATCCTGCTAAATTTTCCGCTGGAGCGATTGAATCACACCAACATACCCAAAGTGACATTGCTAAAGCGATACAGGACAAATATCGAATTTCTGCGAGCCGTTTTGGTAAATACGAACAATGGATAGCGACTGAACGCTGGCGTCAGCAGCTCAACTGGAAGCAAATGCTGAGCGAGATGCAAGAGCTGTCAGAACAAAAAGAAACCATGCTAGCCCAAGTGGTTTCGGTCAAACGCGACTTTATCGCAGTAATGGAGTCCTTAACGCCGCATCATCTCGAAAGAACCTTCGACCTATACAGCGAAGACACGCAGTACAGCTTGTATCAACTACACAAGCAAGCGGTTGAGTCATTTACTTTGGTGATACAAGAAGAAGACCGCCAATGGGCTGAAAGCCAATGGGAGAAACCAACCAGTTTACTTGCTCTCTATGCCTCTGGGTTTAGTCGTAGTTTATTTAAAGTGATGGAGAAGAATATTACAGAGGCGCTTGATGAACAGTCGATCGTCTCAGGAAATCCTGAACCTGATAATCAGTTGATGGACCAGATATCTGATACAAGCAACCGCGTGAATATGTACTCTAAGATCATGGACTTTGTTTCCAACCCAAACACTGCGGAAACAGCCTTTCTCAAAGATATCGCCAAAGGTTTCCAAGAGCTGGATATTATTTTTAAATCTGCAATAGGTGCGCTTGCAAAAGGCGTTGTAGAGTTTGGTGTTAGCATGACCTCACAAGTATCAATTTCGCTGATGCCTGTTTTCGCTAAACCTCTGAACCGTCATAGCTATTATTTATTTGCCGTTATTGCAGAACATATGGCACACAATATGCCCGTAACAATAAAAGAAGGTTACGCTCACGATTTTAAAAAATGGAAAACACGCGTAAATGATTATCTGATTAAGCTCGAAAAAAACGATGCAATCATTGCTGACTTCCAGAAAAATAACCGCAAAGCTGACTCTAAATACACAACAGCTTTAAAAAATAAAAAGACTATTAAGAAGGCTCTCGCTGTAGCTACATTGGAGTACCCGCAGTACATTGAGTTACCTGATGATCTACCTCAAAGAACCATCGAGCTTAGAACGCGGATCGTGATGAATAAGCTCAATGATTTGAATAAACTGTTCGAGAATGCCGGTGGTCTAGGCTTTCTGGCATTAATATTTAACTGCATCGCGCTTGGTGATGCCATGAGCAGTATTCAAGACACGGGGTTAATGTCCTCAGATGAATTTTTGGATATCCAGCAAAAGTTATTTTACACAGTCAACGCTTGGACAGGTGTTCGTACAGGTAAGTTATGGGAGAAAGTGAAGGGTGAACCTAGGTTAAGGTCACATTCATATAATGTCTTAAAAAAGTTAGTGAATAGAAACGAAGATACCTTTAAAAACTTAAACCTTGATGACCTAAAGGTATTCAATAAATGGCTAGCAATCACAGGGGCTTTAGGTGCGTTAGCTTCGGGTATTGAGGCTTACCGTTCTTGGCAGAGTGCTGACAAAGTTTATGGTCAAGAAAAATATCTGCATGTAGCAAATTCCCTAGTATTAACAGCAATGTCAGCTGTCGGTATATTCCAAGTATACGGAGGGTTAACTGGACAATTTGCATTAAACTTATCCTTTGGCGGGCCTATAACGGCCGGCCTGGTTATTCTCACGATTGCATACGTAGCCATCAATTATAAGTTGAATAAACTGAAACAAGATGATTTCCAAAAATGGTTAGATAAACTGCCTTGGGGTTATCACCCGACTCGCACTCAGTGGAGCCAATCTTCGAGCTTACCCGAACGAGAGAAGCATAATTCAGCATTGGTTCAGCAAGCGCTGTTTGACTTACAATCTATTATTCAACAGCCTACGGTATACCATCAACCTATTGAAAAAGTACAAGCTTACCCAGGTTACACACATCGTGAGTTAATCGGTTTGGAAGTGCATATTCAACTGCCAAGGCGTGCTGCAACGAATGGTATTACGTTGAGAACTAACAGCAAGGCAACAGAAGATGATTTGATGTCAGGCTCGTGGCATCAAAACGCAGATTTAGTCACGCTACAAACTCAAGATCAAGCGAGCAAAGAATCACTGGTGTACAAAGTAACCTTGCCAATTGAAGAAGCAGATCATTACCTTGCAATGCAAGTAGCTTACGATGTGGAAGATGATGCCCCTGCTAAGCGTGAGTATTGGTTCCAAAACGGCATAAAACAGAGTGCAACTTATGGCATTATTTCAGACAATATCAAACAAGACATAATTAAAAAAACACTCACCCCCGCTGTTGGCACACTAGGTTTTCAGGAGTAACCCTTGGCATATTCACCGTTTTATATCACCCCAGAAGAATTGGCGGTTTATCAAGAAGCACAAGAGCAAGAGATTCTCAAAGGGGACAATTTAACAACATGGCATAAGTATGATGTAGAAGAGCCATTTCGCTACCATTACAAGTTAACGGCTTTGCCATTTATGAGCTTCTTATTTGGAATTGTATTTTTGACACACTCAAGTGATACGCTTGTCGTGACCTTTTTTGGCCTTATCTTGTCAGTAATGATGGCCGGGATCTTTTATCTTACGATTGGCCTCGACTATCGCTATGACTATATCTTTTCTGACAAAGGCTTTGTGATGAAGAAGCGTCGCAACATGCCTAAGTGGGCGAATACCGCCACACAAGCCGTTGGCTGGATCGGTGCGGTAGTTTGCGTTTTGATGGTAGCGGTAGTTGGCCCGATGGCGTTAGCTGGAGCGGGCGCTCTTATTTTATTCTCATTTGGTATGTTAAAACGCAAGCCCGATGAACCAACAGAAGTGAGAATTGGAGAGCGTGAAGATTGGTTGTTTGCCGACTACAACAAAAAGCGCAAAGTGATCCAGTTCTACTTTAAGCAGGATAAGTGTGAATATATCGATATGGAACACAACACTATTGTCCGTTCACATAGTAGATCTGATTGCTACGTATTTTTCAAAACTGAAACGGACTTAGAATCGATGGTAAATCAGTTAGCTACGGAATATAAGCTGGATTGTACAGAGGTAGATGACCACAAAAAGCTGTTTGAATCGAAGCCAGAAGCTAGACTGTTTAACATTCCTGTTTGTAATAGAGAATATAAAGCCGATGAGGTATTTGATTTAAGAGCATCAAATGCCCCGCTTCCTGAGCGTGAATACCTTTACAACGGTAAGTGGCAAACCGAGTCTGAAATCGAACAATCAAAATCTGAACTAACGGCAGCCAAGGTATAAACCTTGGCTTATTTACCTTTTTACATCCCCCATGAAAAGCTTTAGGTTTACTCTGATGTACAAAAAGAAAAATTGGTTCAAATAACGAATTTTTAACTCGAGGATAGGATAGTAAGCCCGAACCTTTCTATCCTCAACTAAACACCCATTTTGCACTGAGTAAATAGTTACTCACCATGCCTGCCAATATGCCTAAGATCAAAGCCAAATAGACCATCACCCCTTGCGTTCCTAGCGCGAGCGTTACGCCTTTGAACACAATAAAGTTCGGCAAAGCACTGATAAAGGCACTCGCCATAAATTTTTGCCATTGAGCGAAAGGGTTGGTTTTTTCTACTTGATAGAAAGTCAGCCAGCGATTGCCAAGCCACGTCGTGGTTGCCGCAAACAAAAATGCTATCCCACGAGCCAACATCAGCTCCAGACCAAACCAATGGAACAACACAGAAAAGATAAGGGTGTCGACCATAAAGCCGACACCTCCTACCAGAGCAAACCTTGTTAACGAAGCAAACCTTTCTGACGAAGCAAACTTTGGTAATTTGCGCATTCCGCTATCCAACCACACAGGTGTAGAGTGAGCGTTTCGATTTTGCTGTGAACTCGTTGGTACAGCTCAACGCATTTTCATGAATCATGCTATCCACTTGCTGCGATTTACCAATCAGGTGGAATTTCTTCAGATTGTTTAAGTCATTCTTATGTTTAAGCTTTTTCGCCTGACCATGACTATAGAACTGGCCTGAAAACGGGCGCTTACCAATGTAGAAGACCGGAGCATTATCATTAATTTGCGCGAAGATGATGCGGTCGCTGCGGCTATCTGCTTTGCCCATATTCAAAACCAACATCGCAATCATAAGCAGGGCTGGCAACACCGCTGCCGTTCCGGTCAGCCATTTGAAATCGTGTTTATCCACCAGCATTGCAATCAAGATACCCAACGCAGGCACACCCGGTAGCACGTAAGCAGGCAAAATATTCCCAGCCATGGTGAACAAGATCATTGGAGAAATCAGCCAACACATCAGGAAGCTAAACAAACCTTGATGATCGGTTTCAATGGCTTTGAGTACCTTACGACGTTTCCACGCCAAGATAGGCAATACAATTGACCAAGGCGCAGCCGACTGTAGCCAGAATACCCAGATCATCCCACGTGGTTGATCATGAGCAGAACCATACAGATCCCCTTCCCAACCGCTGACAACAAAACGCTTAAAGTGCTCGCCAACAATGAAGTAATCAATAAATCCAGGCGTCGCCATTTCAGCCATGATGTACCAAGGTAGAGCAATCGCCAGCATGAGCGCCAACCCCGACACAATTGGAAAACGCTGCCACAAGGCTTTGAAGGCACCAAAGAAACCATGCTGAATCACGAGCCAAGGAAATACTGCGATGCCCATGATCACGATCGCCACTGGACCTTTCGCTAACAGCCCGCAAGCCAAGCCAAAGAAACCGAGGTAACCCCACAATCGGCTGTGTTTGTCTTTGCCAAGCCAGCAGTAGTAAAAGCCGACCATCGCCATCGTCATTGCCAACGTCAGCGCCATGTCTGTCATCACCGCACCCGCAGCAATTGAAAAGATGCCACACGTCGCCAGTACCAACGCTGCGATGACTGCATTAAAGCCAGCGCGATGCGCCATGAAAGCAACAAAAACAATCGTCGCAACACCCGCTAACCAATGAGGCGCGCGCACTGCAAATTCATTCAATCCAAACAGCTCAATGCCGTAAGCACTCATCCAAGTGAACAGGGGTGGTTTCCCCCAAAAAGGCACGCCGTAATCAAACTGTGGGGTAAGCCAATTGCCTGTTTCCACCATTAAACGCGCCATTTCGCCGTAGCGGGCTTCTGTGGTGTCCATCAAAGGGTAGGCAGCAAGTGAAATAAGACGAAGTAAAAGAGCAAACGCCAACAACAACCACAGATGGGTTTTATTAATACTCATGATTACGCGGTTTCTCCCAATTTAAACTTCATGGTTTGGATGGATTGATGTTTTGCAGGCTGCTCGTAAACAGACTGAACAAGATAAAGAGGACGTTGCTTGGTCTCGACAAAAATGCGGCCAATGTATTCGCCCAAAAGGCCAATCGACAGCAGTTGCACACCGCCCAAGGCAAGTTGGACGACCATCATGGATGGGTAGCCAGTGACAGGCTCACCAAACACAACAGTTTTCATCACTATGAATGCGCCATAGATAAAGGCACTGAACGCCACCAATGCACCGGCAAGTGTCGCTAAGCGCAAAGGACGAATGGAAAACGAGGTAATGCCGTCCATTGCAAGGCCAATCAACTTGAGGTAGTTCCATTTGGTCTCACCACAGAAACGAGCGTCACGCTCAAACTGAACCGTCACTTGCTTGAAACCCGGCCAAGAAAAGATGCCTTTCATGTATCGGTTACGCTCTGGTAGCGCATTGATGTGTTTAACCACTTTTGCGCTCAGTAGACGGAAATCGCCCACATTCTCCGGCACATCCAATTTCGCCATGCTATTAAGCACTTTGTAAAAGCAAGCGGCCGAGAAGCGTTTGAACCAAGTTTCACCGTGGCGTTCGCTGCGCTGCATATTCACCACGTCATACCCTTCACGCCATTTTGATACCATTTGTGGGATCAACTCCGGCGGGTCTTGCAAGTCGGCATCAATCACGATCACCGCTTCACCTTGGCAGTGTTCCAGACCCGCACTCATGGCGGACTCTTTGCCGAAGTTACGGCTTAATGCAATACAACGAACGTCGCTAGAAGATTGAGAAAAGTTTTGCGCGATCATTAGGCTGTCGTCTTTGCTACCGTCGTCGACATAGACGATTTCACAGCGTTCTGGCATTTCATCCAAAACGGCGGCTAAACGACGATGAAATTCTGGCAAGACTTCTTGTTCGTTAAAGAATGGCACCACAACAGACAAAACTGTTTTAGGCTCAGTGTGTTGGCTCACCTTTGAAAAGGTTGCAGCGTGAATGTTGAAGGTTGACATGCTACTCTTCCACTAAATCCGATGAATGAATCCAGTCTACAAACATCAATGTGAAAGAGATGTTGTTGACATCTTTTTCACGTTCTTAGTGAATAATGTTCGGTTAAGACGAAGTCTTATTTTCGAAAACCCGCCCACTTGGAGAGAAATACATGAAACGCGTACTTTTAGTCGAAGATAATCGAGAAATCGCAGGCATGCTGTTCGATTATTTTGAGTGTGCAGGTATGGAACTCGATTATGCAGACAACGGTGAGCTCGGCTTGAAACTGGCGATGGAAAACACCTTCGACATCATCCTGCTCGACCTCATGCTACCACGCATGGATGGCCTGACCATGTGTAATAAACTTCGCGACGCGGGCAACAACACACCAGTGCTTATGCTGACGGCACTTGATAGCCGTGACGATATGCTCAAAGGCTTCCAACACGGTGCCGATGATTACCTGACTAAACCTTTCGATCTTGATATTCTAGAAGCGCGCATGATGGCACTGATCCGCCGTTACCGTGGCACTGTCGCATCGAGTAAGTTGGAATACGGTGAAGTCTCTATCGACCAAAAAACGCGTAAAGCTTACCGCCAAGATAAACTGCTAGCGCTAAACCCAACCACTTACACCATTCTGGAAATGCTTGTGAAAAGCGCACCAGATGTGGTGACACGCGAAGAAATCGCCTTCCAACTTTGGCAAGAGAACGAGCCGAACAACGACGTTCTGCGCAGCCACATTTACCAACTTCGCAACCAACTTGATAAGCCATTTGAACAACATGTGCTTATCACCGTGCCGAAAGTTGGCTTCCGATTGGAGACTGGTGCATGATCAATCGCTTACTTGCTAGCACGCAAAGCACACAAAGTATGACAGGGCGACTCGCTCTGTTTTTCTCTTTTGTGTCGGTCGTGATTGGCATCTTCTGCTTTTTGTTGATTACCGGCTCCCTGCTTTGGTCTGAAGACCGCGTGGGCGAGCGTCGTATTATGGTCGACAAAAAAGAAGCGATTGAACATTTCCAGTCCCACCCAGAGCAAGGTAGTATTCAGCTTGACCTGCTCACCACCGCATACAACGACATCTCATTGGTTGCCGAGCGCTACCAAAAATACCTGATTGGTCAAAAGCACTTTCTTGATGAGGTAGAAGACGGTGAATACTCGCGCATGGTTTACATGAGCACCTACACCTATAAAGGCGTTGAGCATCCGGTGATTCTGGTTTCCTTGATTGATGAAATCGAGATCACCTCAGAGGAATTCATTCTCGTCGTCGCAATGGTGCTGTCCATTGTCGCCGTGCTGGTGTTCCTGTTTGGTAGCCTGCTGCTGCGTTTATCACAGCGCCTGATTGAACCCGTCAATGCGCTTAAAATCCAACTCGATCATCACCAAGGCGATGCCACGCAGACCTTTAGTGTGCCTGAGGGCTCAGCCAAAGAGTTCCAAACCCTTGCGGATGAGTTGAATGAGTACCGCCACAAAATCAACCAAGTCATCAAGCGCGAGCAAGCCTTTGCACGATACGCGAGTCATGAACTGCGTACACCGTTAACCGTGATGAAAGGCTCAAGCAGCTTACTGGCGAGAAGTGCGAACACGGATTTCCAAACCCGCCAAGTGCACCGAATTCAGGATGCAACGCAGCAGATGTCGACCATGGTGGATGCCCTACTCGGCTTAGTACGTTACGAGCGTAATGCAGATGATTCACCAGTGCGCAGCATCACCGAAGAAGAACTCAACCAAATCATCTTCCAAAGCCAAGCTCAGGCGGATGAGAAAGCACTCAGCTTTGATGTACAGATCGACGGCAACCCTAGAACGCGCGCGACCAATGCCGTGTTGACCATTATTCTTGGCAACCTGATTCGCAACGGCATCGCTGCGACACCTTCGGGATCAATTCATATCAATATGGATGAAAACACCATCTCGGTGCGCGATGAAGGTGAAGGCTTTTCGACCATTCCACATTCTGATGGGCACGGATTAGGTTTGATGATTGTGGACGATTTGTGCCAACGCTATGGCTGGCAATTTAAGATTGGTACACATCCAGAAGGTGGTTGTGAGGCGGTGATTAATCTTGCGTCAGAGCATCAAGAGGCTTGATCAGAGTAACTTCCTCAGCGCCTAATTCAATTGAGAGGTATCTACTTTGCTAAGTATCAAACGAGCAATTCGATACCTCTTTTTAATTTCGATTGAATGAAATCTTATGCTGCAAGCGCTGCTAGTCGATTGAATGCTTGCGATGCCGATTCCGACGCCTCACACACAGAAAACATATCTTCGATAAAGTACTTCAACGCTCTAGATTCAATGGTTCGGATTGCCGCTTGCTGTTCGTCCGATAAGTAACCGTAAATGCTCGCCGCACCAAAATCGCCGAAGATCATCTCACCTTGCTCATTAACCAAAGTATTGTGCGCATACAAATCGCCATGGCACACCTTGTTGTCGTGCAGGTGATTAAACACGTCCACCATCTGCTCAACAATGGAATTGACTTGCTCGACCGTCAACGTAAAACCTTGTGGGAATGTATCTCGGGTGCAAGTTTCCAACGTTGGTGGCAAACCCAAGTTGTAGTAACAGTTTGGGATCAGCTCCATCACCAAAGCAAGCTCATTACCGTCATCCACTTGCGCGATGGATTTCACCAAGTTGTTGTGATGCCCGGCTTGCAAACATGCTTCAAGTTCATCATGTGGGTAGCCGTCGCTGGTCACTTCGCCCTTGAACACTTTCACCGCCACTTCATTCGGGAAGTCGTATTGAGCGTCAGTCCAGTTAGCATGAGAAATCACACCACTCGCACCTTGGCCAAGAACATGATTAAGCGAGTAACTGTTTGTCGTCACTTTCGGCACACTGTCTAACGAAGATGGGTGTTTGCAGAATGGGTTACCTGCGAAAGCAAACCATGCCAATTTAGGCAGCTTCATCAACACATCCGGGAAGTGCTCTAACTGGTTCGCAGATAAACGAATCAATTCTAAATTGACCAAGTTTTCCATGCTGTTTGGCAGTTGTTTGATGCGATTGCCCGCCAATGCAAGCTTTCTTAGGCGTGGTCTTTCACCCAGACTGTTTGGCAGAACTTCAATCTCGTTGTCGGTCAGAATCAACCAACGTAACTGAGTTGGTAGTGAGGCTTCACTCACCACTTTAATCTTGTTGGTTTTAAACCCAACCATCTCAAGGTTTGGCAATTTACCCAAGACCTCTGGCAGATGGGTGAACTGGTTGTTGGAAGCAAAGATGATTTTTAGCTTGGTCAACTGTTCCAACTCTGGTGGTAAATCTGACAGTGCGTTACCAGACAAATCTAACACTTCAAGCGTTTCTGCAAGCTCTAAAATTTCCATAGGAAACTCAGTTAGCCCTTCTGCCAACTTCAGTTGTTTCGTTCCTACTAATTGTCCTGTTTTTAATTGTTCTAGAGTTTGCAAAACCAAGCCTTCTGATTGAGTTGAAATAAGCGGCGTAGTTTACGTGGCTTGAAGCAGAAAGGCGAGCCATTGCATTACAGCCCCAGTAAAAGCGCGTCAAAACATCAGGAATAACCGAAATGGTTGTACTGAAACACAGACTTTTTATCTGGGTTTAATGGCGTTACACTACGCGCCCTTTTTAAATGGCAAAGGTGACACGGTTTATTCCGTCAGCATCGACATGAAACTCTCAGAAAGTCCTATCACCCAACATAGCTTTAATGGGCACAAATTTTTCCTTAAACGTGACGACATGCTCCACTCCCACTTTTCTGGGAACAAAGCACGTAAGTTTATGGCGTTGATGGAAACGCAAAACAGCGACATCAAAACCCTCATCAGTTACGGCTCTGCTCAATCCAACGCGATGTATTCGCTAGCAGCTCTCGCCCAGATTAAAGGTTGGGCATTTGAGTTTTATGTTCATCACATTCCATCTTGGCTAAAAAGCTCCCCCATCGGAAACTATCGCGGCGCTCTCGATTTGGGTATGAAAATCACCGCCATGCGAGACATCGGTAGCGAACTCCACCCTAGTGAATACATCCACCAGGTACGAAGATTAGATGAATCGACATTGCTTATTCCAGAAGGTGGACGTTCCCACCTCGCTGAAGCTGGCATCAAACAGTTAGCACGAGAAATTCTTGATTGGACGCGATTGAGAGGTAAAGAGCAGTTTGCGGTCGCCCTGCCATCAGGCACTGGCACGACGTCTTTATATCTTCATAAACATTTAAGTCCACACGGCATTGAAGTGCTAACTTGCCCTTGCGTAGGCGATGCAGATTACTTAACTGAGCAGTTCAACCAGCTCGGTGAAAATAGCCACCCAACCATTTTAACCATCCGCAACAAACACCATTTTGGTCGCTTGTACGAAGAAGATTACATCACATGGAAAGCACTCTTTGAGCAAACCGACCTCGAATTTGACCTGTTATACGACCCGTATATGTGGCAATGCCTAACACCTTGGTTCGAAGAGAACACAGATAAAACGGTGATTTACATTCACCAAGGCGGGTTACTTGGCAACGAGTCGATGTTGCCAAGATATCAACGAGAATTTGAATAGCGTGTTCAAATAAAGTTGTTGCTGATTACAGTGATTCCACTATTTGATGAGCGCCAGAATTTCTTTGAATTCAGGTGCTCGGCAATCTTCGACCATTTCATACAAACACATTTCTAACCCAGTGAGCACCACACCGTTTGCGGTTAACTTCGCAAGAGCAAGCGCTTTATTGGCAGCGGTTCGGGAAGATACACAATCCGTGACTAATTCAACGCGATAACCGGACTGACGCAGAGAAACCGCGGTTTGATAGACGCAAATGTGGGATTCAATACCGCAAACCAACCAGGTATCAACTTTCGCGTTCTCCACCGCGACCTTAAACGTCGCCTCTTTGCAACCATCAAACGTGTACTTGGTAATAGGTAAATGCGTGCTTTCAAGCACTTCACGAATCGGCTCCGCGGTTGGGCCCAATTTTTCTGGATTCTGTTCTAGCCACAGAATAGGCAAATCTAGTGCTTTGGCGCCCTTTACCAGTTTCGTGATATTTTCAATCAGAGCGTCGCTTTCATGCATTAATGTAGCGAGTTTGCCCTGAACATCCACCACAATCAGGCCCGTGTTTCCTTTCGATAACATTTCCATCTCCTATTTTGTGCGACCACAAACCATACTCAACAAGTTGAGCAACAGTTAATGTATCAGAATCCTTTCATGCTAGAGCACTAAAACCTAGAAAGATGACCTTCGCTCACACATTTGCTCTTTGTTAAGAGTGGTTTGAACTGACTATTTAAATTTCTCTCGAATTAGCTCAATCAAGGCTTTGACTTTATTGGGCAGAAATAAGGCCGAGGGATAAATCAGAGTAAGATGCTGCTTCGGATGCGCGAATTGAGGCAGCACCTCGACCAACAAACCATCTCGCAATGCAGGCTTGGAATGAATTTGTGGAATAAACGCGATGCCGTTTCCTGCTATCGCCATCGAGCGCAGCAAGTTGAGATCGTCCGATCGCAACGCGACATGCAGATCTGAATCGAGCAAATCGGCATTGTAACGATTAGTTAAAAGGCGATGCTGCTTAAGATCTTCCACCGTTTTTACTGGCGGATGCGATTCTAGATAGGCTTTTGACGCAACAAAGTGACTACGATAAGGCAAAAGACTGAACTGCACATAGCTGTCATCGGTGACTTTGACCACGCTCGGAAGAAGCTGTAAATCAAACGATTGACGCTTAAGATCGACACTCTCTTGATGGTTTTCAATCTCGACCGAAATCTCCGGATACCGCGTTGTGTACTCGGTGATGATCGCGTTAAACGCGGCAGAGCTCATCAATGCGGAAGGAATGGCTAAACGCACCTTGCCCGTCAGCTCTTGTTGATATTCGTGCATGGCATTTAAACCTTGCTGAATATGGTCAATAGGCTGCCCCACCAACTCAAACAAGCGTTTCCCGTGCTCCGTCAACTCAATGCTGCGTGTTGTGCGGATCAAAAGCTGTACCCCGAGCGATTTCTCTAATTCTTGCAGGCGACGACTCACTTTTGAGCGTTGTAGTTGATTCGCCTCTGCCGCTGCACTTATACCGCCGTGAACCACCGTCTGAGTGAATAGGTAAATATCATCAAAACTAACGTTCATTGTCCTATTTTTAGGTCATTTATGTTCGTATTATCATTCTACTGAATTGTGAGTGACTTCTCTATAATTCGCTATCCAATATGTTTAACGGAACTTGTAATGACGGCTGACCAAAAATTCAAACACTGGATGCGAACTTTGATTGTCCTGTTCATCGTACTATTTTTGTACATTATCATTGCTGACCGCCACGCCCCCTTAACGACCGAAGGACGAGTGCAAGGATACGTTGTCCAAGTCGCGCCCGAGGTATCTGGTAAAGTGACCGACGTTCTCATCGAGAATAACCAGTCCGTTCAAAAAGGCGATGTGTTGTTTACGATTGATGATCGTAAATACAAGATAGCGCTTGAACAGGCGGAGCTGTCTCTGCAATCCGCTTATGAAAAAGAAGCAACGCTGTATTCTCAACGCGAAGCCGCTCTTGCCAATATTGCCCGCGCCCAAGCGACATTTGATAATGCGCACCGCGAGTACACCCGCTTACTGACACTATCGAAGCAGAAAGTCATCTCTCAATCGACACTCGATAATGCCTTTGCCCAAAATCAGGTATCACGTGCAGCGCTTAAAGCGGAAAGACAAAACTTAAAAGTCATTGAGGCGCAATTAGGCGATCAAAAAGGTCAAAGCACCGCCGTTCGAATTGCCAAAAACGGCATCGAAAAGGCGCAACTTGATTTGGCAAATACCGCGGTACTCGCTCCCAGTGATGGTGTCGTGACCAACCTGCAACTAGAAGTTGGCACGATGGCAAACACCAACATGCCATTGCTGACATTTGTACCAACAGGATCACTCTGGGTAGCCGCTGATTTTCGTGAAAAATCCGTCGCGAACGTAGACAAGACTTTCCACGCCTTGGTCACATTTGATGCCAACCCAGGTTCGGTGTACGACTTTGATTTAGCTAGCCGCGATTACGGTGTAGCAGCCGCACAACAAACGCCTAATGGCGCACTGACCAAAGTGGAAGTGAACAACCGCTGGGTACGTGATGCGCAGCGTACACGAGTGAACCTAACCAGCAGCGAAGAGTTACCACCAGCACTGTTTGTCGGCTCTCGCGCTACCATTGTTTTGTACCCAGACAACAGCATTTTCTGGCAGTTGATGGCGCAAGCACAGATTCACCTCGCAAGCTGGTTCCACTTCATTTACTAGGCGGCGACAATGAAAACCTTACGAATTTGGTTCGGCTGCTCTTTAGGGCTCGCGCTAAGCATGATCTTCGGTTGGTCTTACGGATTTTTTGCCATCATGATGCCGCTGTTTATATTGGGCAGAATGGACAACTTTAATATTTCGGCTTTATTGATCGTGTTTTTCTCTGCGGTGTGGACAACCATACAAGCCACATTTTTGCTGGAATACTTGCAGTTTCATCCAACATTAATGACCGTTGCCGTCGGAATCATGATGCTGTTCAAGTGCATTGCAATGATGAACCAGAAAACCTATTTGTTTGGTTACATGGGGCTGTTGGTGGGTTCAATTGTGTTGAATTTTGCCAGCTATAACTTCATGGATATTGAAGAGTTCAACGTCAACATGTGGGTGATGGCGTTCAGCAATATTTTTGTTTGCGCATTCGCGTATTGGTTGTTCCCTGAGCCAAAGTCCCCCACCAAGCACATTGAGATGTCGACCCCAGTGAAAAGCGATATTGACTACATCAGCCAAGTAGCCATGGGTTGGGTAGTGGCGATGGCTGCGTTTATCGTATTCCAAGTAGCGGACTTATATGACTCGTTATCCGCACAAGCTTCCATTTTGATCATCCTAACCCCAATGACTTTAGCAGGCTCGCTCGCCATGGCAAAAATTCGCATCATCGGCACCGCACTAGGCTGCATCGCAGGGATGGCTGTTCAGCTGATATTGGGCAGTTGGTTTGGGCATGGGCTACTCTTTTGGCTCGCCTTTACCATTGCAATGGGGCCATTCTGCTTGTGGCTCACCAAGGGGCAAATTAAAGCGGCTATCGCGTTTTCTGCCATGTCTGCCCTATCGGTTCCGCTGACGACCTCGTTGGTGCCAGAACAAAAAGACGCGTTCTTTTCGATCTTGTACCGTTTCAGCTCGATTTTCGTTGCGGTTCTGCTCACCGCGATGGTGATGTGGGTGGTGCATCACTGGATTCGTGTGATGTTGCTAAAGCATCCTGAGATGAAGAACGTGGAGTTGAATTAAGCCTTGGCAGAGGCTGGAAACGGGAAATGTATGTCGCTCACTTTACTGTGAGCGGTATTTTTATTTAAAACGGTCACCCTGAACATCGAGGAACGAGCGTGGTTCAGGCTCGACTCACCGAGTGCTGTGAAGTTCTAAGGTTATCGCCATTTTCCAGTGAGTTGTTAGTAGATTCCTAGTCTCACTTAAACTCGCTGGAATGACGCTATCTTGAAACTGCTCTAATACCTAGGATTGTGGCGAGCAATATATCTTCCAACATCCGTCATCCTGAACAGCGAGGGACGAGGTGATTCAGGATCTACCCACCGAGTGCTTTGAAGTGCGAAAGTTATCGCCATTTCCTAGCGAGCTGTAATCAGATTCCTAGTCTCGTCTAGACTCGCTGGAATGACCCTCTCTTGGAGCAGATCCAATACCTAGGGTTGTGGCGAGCAATGTATCTTCCAACATCCGTCATCCTGAACATCGAGGAACGAGCGTGATTCAGGTTCTACTAACCACGTACTTTGAAGTGCGAAAGTTATCGCTATTTCCTAGCGTGCTGTAATCAGATTCCTAGTCTCGTCTAGACTCGCTGGAATGACCCTACCTTAGAGCTGCTCTAATACCTGAGGGATGGCGAGCAATGTATCTTCCAACATCCGTCATCCTGAACAGCGAGGGACGAGCGTGATTCAGAATCTACCCACCGAGAGCTTTGAAGTGCGAAAGTTATCGCCATTTCCTAGCGAGCAGTAAACCGATTCCTATTCTCATTTAAACTCGCTAGATTGACCCTAATTTTAGTTCATGGCGCGGAGCCTAAGTATTAATATCAACCCACCAACTCTTTACGAATGATCTCCGCACCCGCACTTAACGCATTGAGCTTAGCGGTCGATACTTCACGAGACAAAGGTGCCATACCGCAGTTGGTACATGGGTAAAGCTTGTCGGCATCAACGTACTTCAACGCCTCTCGCAATGTGTTAGCTACTTCTTCTGGCGTTTCAATTTCGTTAGTAGCGACGTCAATCGCACCAACCATCACCTTCTTACCGCGAATCAACTCAAGCAACTCAATAGGCACTCGCGAGTTATGACACTCAAGCGAGATAATATCGATATTTGACTGCTGCAATTTAGGGAATACTTCTTCGTATTGTCGCCATTCAGTGCCTAGCGTTTGCTTCCAATCTGTGTTCGCTTTGATGCCGTAGCCATAGCAGATATGCACCGCAGTTTCACATTTCAGCCCTTCAATCGCACGCTCTAAACATGCAATGCCCCACTCGTTCACATCATCGAAGAACACATTGAACGCAGGTTCATCGAATTGAATAATGTCGACACCCGCCGCTTCAAGCTCTTTCGCTTCTTGGTTGAGGATCTTCGCAAATTCCCAAGCCAGCTTTTCACGGCTACCGTAATGATCATCATAAAGCGTATCGATCATCGTCATAGGGCCTGGCAGTGCCCACTTGATAGGTTGCTTAGTTTGCTGACGCAAGAACTTTGCATCTTCAACAAACACGGGCTTTGTGCGGCTTACTGGGCCAACCACCGTCGGAACACTTGCTTCATAGCGGTTGCGAATGGTCACCGTTTTACGGTTTTCAAAATCTACGCCGCTTAAATGCTCAATAAAGGTCGTCACAAAATGTTGCCGAGTTTGCTCTCCATCACTGACGATATCAACGCCTGCCAGCTCTTGTTCTTGCAAAGCGACACGTAGCGCATCGCGTTTGCCATCAATCAGTTCTTCACCTTGCAGTTTCCACGGCGACCAAAGTTTTTCTGGTTCCGCTAGCCAAGAAGGTTTCGGTAAGCTCCCAGCCGTTGAAGTCGGTAATAGTGTTTTCATCGTCATTCCTTTCTAGATTCTCGTTATCGATTACGCGTAGCTTGCAGACCATTGTTCAAGCACAGATTGATAAGGTTTGATGAAATGCTCCTCGGCAAATTTCCCTTGTTCAACTGCCAGTTGGCTGCGCTCTTCTCGGTCGTAAACGATTTGAGTTAGCGAGTGGTCTAGGTTTTTTAGGTTTGGCTGGTAGCAATTACCGGCAACCGCGTTGGCATTGTAAATCTCAGGTCGGTAAATCTTCTGGAATGTCTCCATCGTGCTAATCGTACTGATAAGCTCTAGGTTTGAATAATCGTTCAACAAGTCACCGAAGAAGTAGAATGCCAATGGTGCAACACTGTTTGGCGGCATAAAGTAGCGCACCTGTAAGCCCATCTTTTTGAAGTACTGCTCCGTCAACGAAGATTCGTTCGGCTGATATTCAAAGCCCAAAACAGGATGTTGGTTTTCAGTACGTCGGTATACTTTGTTGTCCGATACGCTCAGACAAATCACTGGCAGCTTTTTGAAATGCTGTTTGTAAGACTCAGAATTAACGAAAGCTTTGAACAGTTTGCCATGCAAATCACCGAAGTTCGCTGGGATGCTGAACTGTGGCTGGTTTTTGTTGTGGTCCAACAGCAAAACGCTAAAGTCGTAATCACGCACGTATGAAGAGAAGTTGTTGCCCACAATGCCTTCGATACGCTCGTTAGTGTTGTGGTCAACAATGTTAGTTTTGAGCACTTCAATCGATGGGAAGGCTTCTCCACTACCTTGGATATCCATATCAACGGAGATGATTTCAAGTTCAACGGAGTAGCGGTCACCTTGCGCGTTATCCCAATATGCCAACGCATTAAAACGATTGTCGATCATTCGGAGTGCATTGCGCAGATTCTCTCGGCGGTAGTTTCCGCGAGCCAGATTAGCAAAGTTGGTAGTGATTCGCGTGTTGTCTGATGGTTGGTAATTCTCATCAAAGCGAATGCTTTTGATAGCAAATGTGAAATCGTTATTCATCGTGAGTTGGTATCCTATTTCCTTAGATAAAGCAGACTTTTCCTAACTCTGTGCATGGGGACATTTTTTGTTTTTTGGTTTTCCCAATCGTTAGGTTGCACAACACTTACGACGAACGGTTCGTACAAAAAACGACCGTCGCAGTGCCTAACACCAGAGCAGTCCTTTTTTTATACTTGCTTCACGAGTTGAGTAATATTGGTATTGTTTCACATTGAACATGAAGGAAATTCATAGTGGCAGTTCCAACCCTGAGAGAGCTATCGTAGATACTGTTTTTTATTGACACCAATACACGTAACTTGGCGAGCATATTGCCAATATGTGTAATTAAGAAACGGATAAGAGATTAGCAGTACGTAAACCAGTTTAAGCCGAGAAAACGCATTGTATGAACAAGGCACCAACTGGAATATAGGACAGCGTAACTTAAATAGCACTTTTCACACTCCATCGTTTATTCAAGCATTCGTTTAATTAGAAGTACGTTACATTTTATATTCTCGAAAAATGATTATTTAATAATCTTATTTATTTCTTTTTCTATCTTTACCATCTTAAACGTAAAGTTTAATTTCCTACTATAAAAGCACATATAACTTTATACATGAACATGGCAACTTCATTGACGGACTTTATCACTAAACTATTATATTAAGCTCTAAAAAAATAAGAACAAAAAAACATAAACCACTGTTTTAATTTGAATTAAACCCATAAAACCGAGATAACCACATAACGATACTTTACTTAATTTGGTATAACAAAAACCCTAAAAATAACATGGCTAACATTTATAAAATTCACTTTTATCAATAGAAAATCTCAACACAACATTAGAAAATTAAAATTAAGCAATAACTTAAAAAGACAAGACTTAATAACCAAATTCTTATTTATTATAGTTGAGTGGTGAATTTAAAAACTATGAGACATTAATCCCACGAATCTATCCTTTTTCTTTTTTTAATAAAAAACAAGATGCACTATTTCACCGCTCATTTATTGAGCTTGAATTTATAACCTGTCCATAATTATAAAGTGCCCATCAAGATGGTTTAAAACAAAAGTCTTTATGGGCTGACTAATAGGAAAAAATAATGGAAAAACAGCATCTTTCCGCGAGTATTATCGCACTCGCTTTACTTGGTTCTTTAGCACCAGCACATGCTGAAGATACATTGAAATCTTACACTTCGACATTGCTTCAGCTTGATGATGGTGATGCACGCTCGAAAAAAATCCGCTTAATTTATTCTTTAGAAAATGTCTGGAACCAATCTTTGCTACCAAATGGCGCTAAAGAAGCCAAGTTGATCCTAAATGGCGGTTCTGGCTTCGACATGACTAATGTTCCAAACAAAGAACAAATCTATGGTTTTGCTACTGGGGGAGATTACCGTTACACCGTTCCAACGGCTTTTAAGCTGGCACTGAGCTATTTAAATGGCGCCCCTTTACGCCACATGAGCCATGCTCCAGAAAACACCATTGCAACGGCATCTGTCAGTGAGTCGCTAGATTTTAACCTTGGATTCAGTGCTTCTACTTCTCCAAATATTAGTGGGGGAATCTCCTGGAGCAACCGTGTAACGTACGACCAGCCAGAGTTTCAAACGGTTGCCGATTTTAACCAAGCTAACGAAAGCATTAATTGGTTAATTGAAAACAAGACTATCCGCCATAATACGCCAGCTAAAGACTGGTTATTGTATCGTTGGACCAGTTGTGACATGGGTAATTTGATTGATTACAATGAGTTACCTGTCGTTATGCGTTCAGATTTTAAACCACAAGTCGGCGTCGTATATAGAAAAAATGACATTCAAGATGGCCTAGATACATCAGAGGTCAAGCTGGTTGCTGGTTGGCGAAAAACCAATTACTACTTTGGTCGCGACTGGTGTAGCTGGTATACCACTCCAGAAAATACCTGGAAGAAAAATCGTGATAGCAGTCAATGGACAGAGACTAGCCGAGCCGTAACTATCTCTTGGAATGACGATCTCTACCACTAACTTATTAGCCTGCGGCCACGGAATAAATAAGTGGCCGCTATATTTACTAATGAAATAAACGGTAAGACATGACACATGACAAGTAACAAAAAACTCTTGACTGGATCGGCGCTAGCACTTGGTGCAGTACTCGCCATATTTCTAATTAATTCAAATAACAAGAATGCCCAGACCGAACCTGTTGCAAGCCTTGATGAGCAAATCAAGACAGAAGACGCTGCGACAATAAGTGTAACGCCTCCTGAGAGCGATGCTGCTCAAGAGGTTGTTACCGCTCCAACACCACTAAGTCGCAATGATGATACTTCCGACGTCATTCCAGCTACACCTTGGATATCTGCCCCATTAAATGAACTGAGCAATGAACTGTACGATTTTATTGAAGCTGAACAGGTAAGTTACATCAGTACGACCGACTATCCATTCGACGAGAAAAAGCAAAAACAATTGCGAACATTAGCTAAGCAAGGGGGTCCTATCTTGTTTGACAATACGGAGTCATCCTATTTGGATAGCTACGGTGTCAGCGAAACCAAAGTCGTATCAGAGTATTTTGGTACGGCGTCTGAAGGTGATGTCATCATCGCTACCGGAGTACAGAATGCAGATGGCAGCATTCATTATCTAGTTTTGCCTTTGAAGAGCAAAGATCTCAACGATAACAGTAAATTGATTGAGGACACTAAGCTCGCAATCACTCTACTTAAAGAACAAAAGCATGACTTGATAAAAGAGAGACAAAGCGAACATCGCGAATAAAAGTAAAGGGAGATAGCCTCTGTATCGCTATTTCCCTTAAAACTCAGTTCTCAATTAAGAAAAGCTCATCTCTCCCTACTTACCGGCGCTCTATCCGAAATCACCTTGCCATCTTTGATCGTGATGATGCGTTTGGTGCGTTCTGCGAGGGCGTTATCGTGCGTCACGATGATCAATGTTCTGCCTTCGGCGTGGAGTTGGTTGAACAGAGCTTCGATCTCAGCACCAGATTTTGAATCGAGCGCGCCGGTTGGCTCGTCAGCTAGGATGATTTGAGGGTCGTTGACCAAGGCTCTTGCAATCGCAACTCTCTGCTTTTGACCACCAGAAAGCTGGGTTGGTTTATGGTCTAAACGATCCCCTAGCCCGACTTGCTCTAGCAATTTGGCGGCGCGCTGGCGACGTTCTTTGCCTTTGATGCCAGAGTAAACCAACGGCAGCGCCACGTTATCGAGCGCCGTCGCGTATTCCAATAAGTTAAAGCTTTGGAAGACAAACCCGATCTTTTGGTTACGAATGCCAGCTAGGTCATTCGCACTTAAACTTGCGACGTTTTGGCCGCCAAGTTGGTACTCGCCATCGGTGGGCTTATCTAAACAACCGAGCATGTTCATCAACGTTGATTTGCCTGAACCGGACGGGCCAAGAATCGAAAGAAACTCGCCTTGATTAATGGTTAAGTCAACGCCGTCTAGCGCGCGAACTTCCGCCTCCCCGCTTGAGTAATATTTGCAGATGTTGGTCAGCTCAACAAGCGGCTTCGACATGTTCTCTCCAGAGTTATTGTTGTTATTCACTTTGTAGCGCCTCCAACGGGCTGACTTTTGCGGCTCGGTTTGCAGGTAACCATGCCGAGGCCACACCAATGATCATTAAGGTGAGGATGACAATCGCGACAACGACCCACGACAACTCAGGGACAGGTTTACCCAATTGTTCATAAAAGGCATTGCCCTCTAAAGGAATGGAGCTGATGGCAGACACCAGCGCGTACGTCACGGCTAACCCAAGCGCGCCCCCCATCAACATTGTCAATAAAGACTGCACTAAATAGTGCATGCGAATGGCCGTTGGGGTTGCACCGACTGCCATGCGCACGCCGATATCACGCGTAGATCGCTTTACGGTGGCATACATCACATTGGCGATGCCAACGCCAGCAACAGCTAACGTCACGAAGCCGATAATGCCAAGAAAACTCTGCAAACCTATCAGGAACTGCTGCATACTCTTTTGCTTAAGGAACATATCATCGACTTGGACGATCTGCTCATCGCTGACACTTGCCCCGTGCTTACGGGCAATCACTTGCCTTATCGTCTTTGCTAAGGCTTCTCGGTCTACATTCGCTTGTGGCTGCACATTGATGCCACCAATTTCACCGTTGACATGAAATCGCTTCCACGTCGCTAACGGCACAAAGCTGGAATAGTTGATAAGATCCCCCAGCTCTATTTGAGCGCTGTTTTTCTCCAATACGCCCACAACGGTGAACTCCTCATTGCCGATTTTTACCTTTTTCCCCACAGGGTTGACTTGCAATGTGACTGTCGCAAACCAACTAAAGTCCTCATTCGGGTTGAATAAGTCGGCTGCCAGTTCATAACCCAGTACAACGACTTTGCGCGTCTCTTTTTGATCGAGTGGATTTAACCATCGCCCCCCCGCCATCGGCACCAAATTGGTCATGGATTGAAACTCGCTCGTGACCGCTAACGGCTCTTGCCATGAGTTTCTATCACCAACGGTGATGCGCTCTTTCCACTTCGCAGTTGGCGCAACACTTTTTACATCGGGTAACGCTCGAACGACCTCTGAATCGTCCATTTTTAATGTCAGAAATTTACCTTGGTGAAAAGCACCGTGGTCGACGGTGGCCATCCCTCCGGTCAAATAAATCAAGTTGCCGTTACCATTTTGTGCGGTTTTCAATACGCCCTGACGAATACCCTCACCTACCGCCAACATAGCAGCGATACAGAGGGTCGCCCACGCTACAGCCAGAATGGTCAAACCCAATCTCAGCTTTTCTGCAGCCATTTCTTGGAAAATTTGTCTCATCGGTAACAACATGACTAGGCCCTCGCACTCAAAGCAATGACTGGCGTGAGACGCGATGCTCGCCTTGCTGGGAAATACGATGCCATCAATGCCAAGATAAGCGTCACAAGTAAAGACCAAGCAATGGAATCTGGCGTGATCACAGGCAAACCAATCCATTCCGGTAATGCCATGCTGCTTAAGACAGATACCACGGCATACGAAAACATCAGACCTAATGCCGTGCCCACGGCTACCAAAATAAGCCCCTCAAGAATAAACTGACTGAGTATGGATTTTTGAGTCGCCCCGATCGCCAAACGCACACCGATTTCACGCGTGCGCTCCGTGACAGATAAAAACATGATGTTGGCAACGCCAAGCGCACCGACCGCCATGGTCATCGCGCCACTCGCTCCGAGAAAAATCTGAATGCCACGCAAAATTCCACTGATGACCGCCGCACCTTCACTAAAATCGGGTAATTCGACCGCATCTTTATCACTTGGGTCAAAATGAAGCTGCTTGGCGAAAAAGTTCACGATATTTTGTCGAAATGACGATGCATCCATCCCTTCTCTCGGCTTCATCAATACCATCCAAGGTTTCGCATCCCACAAATCGCGGTACGTTGTTTGAGGAATGAAAACCGTGCGGCTATCGCCGAATGAAATGCCAGTGTCCTCACCAACGGTTATCCCAATCACCAAAAACGGAATGCCGTTGACTTTGAGCCTATCCCCGATTTGGATTCCACCCATTTGCGCAATTTGATCGCCTAACACCGCCACGCGAGTGTGGTTGTCCATATCACTTGGTGACAGGTTTCTCGAACCGGATTGCAGCTTGCGTTGCATTAAAGGAAAGTAAGACGTATCAATACCGCTGACCGTACTCGATAAATTCTGTCCTTTGAGATTGGTGATATTCGCATCCCATTTGGCGTAAACGCTCGACGCCAGTTGCACGAAGCCCGACTGTTTGATCATGTCGACTTTTTCTTGTGGAATATCAATTTGTCGCCTTGAAGGTAATCCTTGCCACGGTTTACTGGTGCTCGATGGAAACACCACTTGCACATTGTTGATCATAAATGAAAACGACTGGGTCTGATGGCGATAAAAGCCTTCGCCAAGTGCGATTAACACCACCACAGAGATCACGCCCCAAGCAATCGCGATAATGGCTAGCACGCTCTTCATGCGGTGCGCCATCAACGTTTGCCAAGTTTGCTGCAATAGGCTGCTCATGAATGAAAAGCCCGAGAGATCAACGCCATGGTATCGTCATCGAGTTTCCCTGCGGTTTGCAGTAAGCCGATTCTCTTACGCCAGTAGCTGTACAAGTTGGTTTGCAGACTGTTTTTCGCCTCAAACAAGCTGTTGTGTGCGCTGATAACTTCCGACACTTCAAGCAGACCAGCGTCGTAAAGTTTCTCTTTGCTTTGCAACACTCTGGCGCGCGACTCAACCAGCTCGTTCGCTATCAAAACTTGATTCCAGTTGATATCGACCTGAGTAAACTGCTGAATAACTCGTTTCTGAATATCAATTTCCACTCTACGCATATCTTGCTTGGCGCTTAAAATGTTCAACGATGCTTCGTCCACTTTCGCTCGCACTGCACCATTGAGGTCAATCGGCAAACTCAAACTAATCCCAGCGTTAAACTCGCCGTTTGAACGATTGTCACCATCGCTGTAGCCCACACTGCCTTTGACGGTTGGGTAGTATCCACCTTTAGCTGAATCTTTCGCGAACTCGCTCGCTTTCACCATCTGCGCCGCCACCAACAGCTCTGGACTGCTGTCTTTAGCCAGCTTTAGCCATTGCTCCTGAGAGTCCACCAGCATCGGCGGCTGAATCAAAGAATCCGTTCGAATTTGGTCGACACTCTCCGGCATTTGATTGATTAACGCCGCAAGCTCTGCTTTTTTCACTTCGAGATCGGCTTTTGCATTGAGGATACTTGCTTGCTCAGAAACTTGATTCGCTCGCATCTCTTCGACATCAACCGACTTCACTTTGCCTGCTCGATAGCGTTTCTCAATGATGTTGAGAAGTTCTTTCCCCTCCTCCAGCTTGGACTGCGCCAATTTGAGGTCGCCCTGTGCGCTTGCCACATCTAGGTAAGCGGTGAGCAACTTTTGCGCAAGCTCGTTATGCGCTTGAGATAACTCTAACTGTACTTTGAGATAATTGGCATTCGCTTGATCCAGTTCCGACCACAAACTACTATCCCAAATAGTTTGAGTTAAGGTAGCGCCGTAACTGTTCGAATGGCTTGAGGACTCATTCCAATCCGCTGACGCACTGGCACTTAAACCCGGCAATAACGCACTGCGGCTGCTCTGTACGCCAACCTCGCCAAGCTGGACGCCGATTTTCGCTTTTTCGTAATTTGGATCGTTCTGCTTTGCTTGTTGCCAAGCTTCTTCAATAGAAATTGCGTAGGTCGGCAAACTGAGCGTGGCAGCCAACAATGCAAAGGCGATTGTTGATCGTTGCAGCTTAACCATGCGCCGCTCCCATCATACTGTTGTCGATAACCTCTTCATCAAGCTCCACGCCGTCAAGCACTTCGACATTGATGCCATCTGACAGACCGAGTTTCACAGGTTGTTTATGAAACCCTTGTTCTGAGCTATCGGGGATCAGAACATTCGGTGCGTCACCATCAAATTGCAGAGCGCGCTCCGGTAGCGTGAGCACGTTTTCAGAAGTCTTCAGAATGATTTGAGCCGTCGATGAAAAACCAGAACGAAGCAACACATCTTGTGGGATCTTGAGTTCTCCCACCTCAACCTCAAAACCGTTATCAAAACTTTTTGCCGAGGTATTGCCCTCTGGTGAGTTGAGGTTCTCAGATTGAATCGCCACTTTGGTTAGCACACCAGAAATCGCCACATCAGGATAAGGCGCAACCGTCAACATAACGGGCATTCCCGGAGACAACTGCGCAGCATCATGCTCACTGACGCTACCTTTAAAAATCAGACTGTTCATGTCGGCCAATGACATCATTTCAGTCGCGGCTTGGCTTGATTGAGTCGAAATGATCGGCTCTCCGACCTCAACTTTCTGGTTGAGTACCGTGCCATCAATTGGCGCGTAGATCGTCGACGTTAAACGCGCATCGCCGATCGACGCCTCACCACTGCGGATGAGTTCGAGATTCTGGCGCTTTTGCAATACGTCCGCTTGCGCAGATTTGACTGCCGAGCGCGCACTTACGTATTCGTCGTAGTTACTTGGAATAATATCCTGCTTGACCAAGCTTTCTAAGTTGGACATTTTTTGTTTGGCGGATTCCAGATCGGCTTCACTACGCATGAGTTCTGCCGATGCATCCGTTAATGCTTGGGGGGTTGGGTTTGGACGCACTTTGATCAGCGGCTGGCCTTGCTTCACCTTTTCACCAACTTTCGCGTAAATTTCACCGACGATACCGTCGATTTGTGACTTGATAGACACGGAGTGTGCAGGGACAATTTTACCAACAGCCACCGCTTGTTTTTCAATCGTGCCTTTTTCCACAATCAATGTAGGCAGTAATTCTGGTTGAGCGGAAGATTGGAGATAGAAATACGTACCACCGCCGAGCAGCGCAATGCTCACAGCGGAGACAAGCCAACGTTTCGTCATTATTTATTCCAACAATTATTGGGTAGTCTAATGACTACTCCTAAAACACAAAGTTGAAGGAATAATATCCTGCTTTAATAGCGGTATGGTTGTCACAGTTGGTATGGTTTTGTCAGTCGCCTCTGACAATCAAAGACTAAAAAATCTCGACGAATCATTCAGCAAAGACGCTGTCTACGATGGCGACTAACATGCTCTGTAACCGCTCGTTTCAACCGCCACCCTTTTCATTCTGAACAATGTGCAAAATGGCGCTGTTCTGTATCCAAGTGAGCAGCTGTTTCTTGAGCGTTTAATATGTTCTCTTGATTAGCCCCAAACTCAGCCCCCGTTCCAGGCCAATAATATGTATCTTTATCACGACATAGTGTGAGAATGACAGGATCATTGTGTATATTGGGCTCATCTCCTAGCTCGCCATACATACTGAAAGTAATCTCAGACCCAACGTCTCCACGAAGTTTCTGAATCACTTCTGCTTGAACTTTAAAGAGAACATCTTCCTCGTGTTCAGCAAACTTTTCAAAACCTGTAATTTTCACCACTGCAGAATAGGGCGTTTGAAATATCGCATCTTTGAGTACCTCATTCTGAGAGTACACTCCCTGTGAAGCACAAGCTGATAAGCTCACACAGCCTAGCAAACTTATAAATTTCTTCATGTTTAACTTTCCGTTCCTGCTAAGGCAGAGCCTTTTGTATATACAGGTAAAGTACCTTTTGTTTCATCGTAGTTACTCGGTACTACGAACTTGTCCCAGACATCAATAGAGTACTTTGCTATATTGACTTGGTTGCTTTGGTTTCCTCCTAACATGTACAAATGCCTACCATCAGGGCTCTTTCCCACGACAAAAGCAACATGCCCACCACCTTTTCTCGATTTAATCCCTAGAGCTCCATGTATAGGTTCTGAGATGTTTTTACCAAAACCCTTCCACTCCTTTGCTCGATAAGCTTCTTTTACTGGAGTGATTCCGTGTTGTTTAAAAACCCAAGCGGCAAACGAACCACACCAAGCATTTTGACCTCCAGAGTCATCAGTGCCCCAGAACTTAGATGCTGTAAAATACTCTAAAATCCTTGGATTGGCCTTAGTGCCTGAAACTTCTTTTTGTCCAATTTCTCCCAACGCTGTTTTCATCCAAGGCACTTTGGTTACTAGTTTTTGAGCATCATGAGGATCATTTTTCACTGAACTATAGGATGGTAATCCATTGAGCTTACGATGAGTTCTACCATTTACATCGATCCGACCATCTGGCTTTACCATATAAAGTAGCTTACGCTGACACACTTTTATTGCCTCTACTGTTTTCGACAAATGAGGACTCCGCCCTAACGAGCCATCAACAACCAACAGTCGGGTAAAACCTATTCTCTTTTGGTTATCATTTAAAAATTGTTGAACTGCTTTAACATCATTTTTCGAATTAGTGCCATTTATACCAACAGAGCCACGGATTTTTAATCCCATTCTCGTTACCTTTATAACTAATCATATAATTAAGAAAGTACGCTTTAGCGTGACAACAATAAAGATAAAATGTTGTTTTATACGATTAGCCATACGAGGGGAATTAGGTGTTGAAAATATAGATTACAAATAAACTCAGCTCATATCACTAAAAACACCTATTTATCACCTTTTGGTCACGCTTCAAAGCAGGACAGCCAAGATGTTTTAAACCATGCGTATTAATAGACGAAAAAATGTTTATAAATGAACACTTAAATTAACATAGTAAAACTATCAATTACTATTTAAAATTTAAATAACACTTCCTTTTTAAAGGCACTCTATAATTAAATTTATCAAACTTTAATTTTTATTAAATTAAGCTTTAATTTATTAATCTGACTATTTAACTAATTTCATTTCAGTTAATTGTACTTTTTGGCATGTTAGCGAGTGATGGCGGCGCCAATAACACCGACCCATTTTCAGAAGGAATAACGGACGATAACCAATGGATTGTGGAAGAACCACACATGATGATTATTACCCTAGACCAAGTGTTGCTCGACTATCTACCCATCGGTTCAAGTTATGATGGCCCATACGTGATGTGGAATGGTATGCCATACGCACACATTATTATTCCCGTTAGAGCGAGAAAATAAAAAGAAAAAATCCGATACTCAATATTTTGAATATCGGATTTTTATAGCGTTATCGAGCTAACCAAACTCTCGCTAGTATTCCTATCGGAGTGGTAACGCCAGTTGTGACGGAGGAAATTTCACCATTTCTTAAAATATAAATGGTTGGAGTCACGCTAATTTTCCATTCACGCATAATATAGCTTGAAGGATCGTTTATGTTTTCAAAACGATATTCTTTTGCCCTCATAAACTGCGCCACACGCTCATTCGGTCCCGACGATCCAGAAACGCCAACTACGGTGTAGTCATCACTCAGCCAACTCACGCTTGGGCTTACAAATTTACAAGCGGGACACCAAGTCGCCCAAAAATAAACAACGACAGGTTGTTCATAACTTTGCGCGATTGCATCGAAGTATTCACCATCGCTCAATACGGAGCTCAATGGTGGTGACTCCTGTTTAGGAATATCTTTAGTGCGATACCAATCCATCGCGATAGAAATCGCGGTGACAATGAGCACCATCTGTACGATTTGAATGAGCCAATATCGGAATGTTCTACGCTGCTTTGTCGAACTCATTGAATAGCTCCCCCACTCGCTTGCTTCACCGCACTTAAAACAACATCATCAGTCAGAATCACAGGTAACGGGATACCTTGTGGCGCTGCCGGGCCATAGACGATGTTAAACGGCACACCGTAACGCCCATGAGCTCGTAAAAAGTCAGTTACCGAGCCGTCCGGATGTGTCCAATCCCCTTTTAACGTCGCTACATTAGGGCTTTGCAGCAATGAGTAGACAGGATCTTGCCAGATCACACCGATCTTGTTCGCTTTACACGTGACACACCAATCCGCAGTGACATCCACAAACACCACTCGCCCATTATTGACGTGATCTTCAATCGCCGAGTTAGAAAGCTCCTGCCACGCTAAGTCCTCAGGAAGCGGTGTCGCCCATTGGTCGGCAGTGACACTACCAAGTAACAGGCCACCAGCTATCAACACTAATGACGCAGTTCCGGATACAGCAAGCGCTTTCTCACCATACACTTTCTTAACTCTTGCCATCATTACAACAAAAGCAACCACAGCGATAAGTGCAATCCATAACATCGGTACATGATTTGCCATTAATGAAAGTAGCCAAATGCTAGTCGCCAGCATCATTATGCCAAACACGATTTTAACGACATTCATCCACGAGCCAGGCTTTGGTAGTTTCAGCGCGATATTTGGAAACACAGCGACTAAGATCCAAGGCAGTGCCATACCCAATGCTAATGCTGTAAAAGTTGCAAATAACGTTAATACGTCGGCACCCAAGGCAAACGCCACGGCCGTTCCTAGAAAAGGCGCGGAGCAAGGCGTCGCAAGCAATGTGGCAAACATACCTTGAACATAGTGACCAACTAGGGAGTTATCACCTTTCGAGGCCAGCCATGTATTGGTACCCGATGATAGACGGATTTCAAACAGCCCCAGCATATTGGCCCCAAACAAAGTGGTGACCAACACCATCAAACCTAAGAACCAAGGGCTTTGAAATTGCACGCCCCAGCCAATGGCATTACCTGTTAGCTTGAGCACCAAAATAAAACCAGCGAGAATCCAGAACGACGTTAATATACCAAGTGACGAGGCAACAAACTGAGCGCGAATTTGACGACGCTCGATACCTTGAGCGGCAACAATACTACTTAGCTTCATCCCCAAAACCGGAAGAACGCAAGGCATGATGTTAAGAATTAAACCGCCGAGCAACGCGAATAGAAAAACACTCGTTAGAGACGTGCTTGGCAGCGGTTCAACTATTGCCTCAGCAGTTGCTTGAGTGGTTTCTTCTGCTAGTAAATTGGTGTCTTTGATGGTCACAAACAGCGACTGACCATCTAACTCCACATCGCCCAGCCAAGTATCAACGATATAGCTCGCGGTGACGATGTTTCCTTCTTGATGCATTCCTTCAAGCTTGAAGCTATAGTCTCGCGTTGCTTCATCGACACCATCCACCAGCACTTGTGGTTGTTGCCAACCCTGACTGTTCTTTAGCTTGATTTGTAGTTTCGATTGGTTCGCATCCCAACTCGCCTGAGTAACATCAATAAACGGCGATGGCTGCGGCACGTTGCTCACTGCTTGAGCGTAACTGAACATCACGCCTTCATCGACTGTTAGATCAGAAGGCAAGAACGTCAATTGAATTTGATAGTCCGTCAGCACACAAATCGTCGTACAAGAAGAAAGTGTCAGTACCGCATCAATCGTGACAGGTTTGGACATGTCTTCGACGTGCAGCGTCATGGGGAACAAAGTGTCGCCTTTATACCCAAGAGTCTCGATACCTAATAGTTCGAATTTTTGTGGGTGCGGCCATTGCCAATCCACTTTGGATAAATTTTGTGAATTTTGCCAATCAATAGATGGTGCTACGCCGCCCTCACCAGGTGAACGCCAGTAAGTTTTCCAGTCCCCAGCCAACTTGACGTCCAGATAACCAGTGATTGTTTTGGCTTGCGGATCTTGTTGACCAGTGAGCACAAAGCGCGTTTGCACTGGAGGATGTTGTGGGTTGGTCAGCCAACCTGTATCAGTAGTTTGAGCTGAAACACTCAGAGAGAGCAAACTCAAAGCAAGCGTCATAAAAAACATGAACGCAAACTGAGTCAGTTTAGTAATTTGATTCATAGTGATTCCTAGTTAAAAGACAAAGGTGCTAAATAACTGACGCTAGTGGTCAGAAAGCACGCTTTTATTCTCGGAACACACAGAAAGTCAGATGGACTCGATACTTACGGCCTATCGGTTCCGTCCAATGTTGCGCACCAATATAGGCACTGCACAACCAAATTGCCGAAGCAAAAAGACCGACAAACAGAACAACAATAAATACATCGAGTTGATGTTGAGAAAACTGAATTAACTTTTCAGACAATTCGCACTTGCTAGTTTCTTTAGTATCAATCGACTTGACGCTCGAACGCTCATCAGCAAGTGAAACCGCGGGCGATTCCGTCTCATATTTCATAGAGCATGACGATGCAAAGCCTGAATTTTGCATCAGACACACAACGACCACCCAGCCAATAATCGCCAGTAGCCATTTTGCCCGCTTATGTGGCGTGTGATGTCGTTTAGTCAACAAACTCATAAGAATTCAGATAAAGTAAGAACGAAGAAGATAATACGCGAGTCGTCATAAAGCTCAAGTTGTATCCTCTAAATAGCCTTAAGAGGCTTCACTCGCTAAGCTTTAATCTAGCCTGCCATAAACATATGCCAACTCTGCGACGGTTTTTGCCGAGAACTTCTTCAATAGATTGGCTCGGTGTACTTCAACCGTTCGCATTGCTATGCAAAGTTCGTCAGCAATACGAATGTTGCGTTTTCCTTCAATGATCAAACGTAAAATGTCTTTTTCTCTAGGTGTGAGCGATTCATAAGCCGATTTAGCTGCTGCCATATCGAGGTTTGTGGTAGACTGCGCCTGTCCCTGCAAAATGGCTCGTGCCAGTTCATCGCCTTTGACTGGTTTTTGGAAGAAATTGACCGCCCCAGCTTGCAATGCATCGACCGCCATCGGAACATCACCATGCCCTGTCAGATAAATAACGGCCAACGGGCTGTTGGCTTGATTTAAAACTTGGTGCACTTGCTGACCACGAAGGTTGGGCATTCGGCTATCAAGGATCACGCATCCGGCCTGATGAATGTTCACTTTATCGAGAAAAGATTGCCCATCAGCAAAAGTCGTCACGTTGAAGTCATGCTCTTCCAGCATAAAAGCGAGCGAGTCACGCACCGCTTCATCATCATCGACTACAAAAACAGGTAGCTGCTTTTCACCGCTGCTCATTGAATGCTCCTATGCCTAGTTCAGATTAGTTTTGATATGGAAACACAAGCTCAACCAAACAACCATGTGGTGCTGTCGAGCTGATGACAAACTCGCCACCATGCATTTCCATCACATCGCGACAAATGGCTAACCCTAGCCCAAGCCCTTCTTCTTTGCTACTCACAAACGCTTGAGTCGGATTCTCTTGCTGCAACCCTGTACCATTGTCTAACACTCGAATAGAGAGTTGACTGATTTGGTAATCGCAATGCAGGGCAATTTTACCTTGATAACCTGATGAGTGATATTTCTCTTGGAACAAAGTACACGCATCAATCGCGTTGCTGATCACATTAACTAAAACCTGTTGTACGCCAACTGCATCGACAAGTAACGGACGAATGTTCCCTTCTGTACTGGCCACAATAGAAATGTTTTGCTTCTGCATCCGAAAATGGAGTAACTCAATCGTGTCATCAATGAGTACTTGAAGATCGCACGACGTTTTGTCGACACTGCGCTTGCGAATCAACGTTCTTAATCGCTGAATAATTGCATCGGCTCTTTCAACTTGGCCCTGTATTTTCTCAAGCACAGGGACAATATCTTCATGAGGGCGCTTTTTGGCCAAGCGAAGTAAACCGCCTTCACTATAGTTGCGAATGGCTGCCAGTGGCTGATTGAGTTCATGAGCAAGACTAGTGCCGATTTCTCCGACAATCGCGACTCTTTGTGAGTGTTCTAACTGTTCGCTTTTCTCTTTTAATCGTAACGATGTCTGCTCCAACGCTTGCTTACTCTTGCTAAATCGATACTCAAGCCAAAAGTGGTACGCGTTCAACACAATAACAAACATGAACAGCGCCCATGCCCATTCTTGATGACTACGCAGCCAGCGCAATGCTTCTTGCCACCAAGGTTGTTGCAACGGATGGAGATCCAACGCCTGATAAAGTTTGTCGATGCTCAGCAAGCTGACGGGGGACGTCCAACCTGACGCGCCTGCCGCAATAACCGCAGGGTGTTCAGGTGGCATCGCTAACAATACTTGCGCAATCTGTTTGGCAATCTGAGCTGAGCCGCGCTCTGTTTTGGCAAATGACCAGTTAGGATAAAGCGGTGTGGAAACAGCGCATAACGAGCGCTCGTTCGGCTGTTGATTTAAAACTCGGTAATTACCCGGTTGTAAAAGCCCTTCACTTAACATCTGTTCCAATAAACAAGCAGGGACGACGGCCGCTTCCACATTGCCATCACGTAATTGATACAGGTTGGCATCAATAGGAAAACCAAGATAGCGGACATCGGAAAAGAAATCGTTTGGATTAAGCCCCATTTTGACTATTTGATAGCGCATCGTGAGATAACCACCAAAGGCTTTTTCTGATACCGCCGCAACGGGACGTCCTGAGACATCTTGCACCGTTTGATAACTTGAATTGGCTCGAACCACAAGCGCCGAACCAATGCCGTAATTCGAGTTTTGTGGTGCTCTGCTGGTTAGCGTTGCCATCCACGACAGCGCGTATTGCCTGCCCAACCGCACTGCTTGACCTGGGTTGGTTAAGATGAAATCCATGGTCTGAAACTTCACCGCTTCGCCCATTTCATCCAAGTTAAGGGGATGAAGGACAAAATGCACATCGGAAATTTGCTGATTGAGCCAATCAATGGTCGGTTGCCATCTCTGCTCAGCATAAAGATGGCCGCGTATCGCTAACACGCCCACTTCGACTTTTTGCTTGGCCTGTGGCTGCTCTGCTTTTTGCTCTTGCATTCCTTGCAGATCTGCTTGTTCAGAAACTGCGCCCTGAGCCAAAGATGCAAAGGCAACTAAGCAAAGAATCCAAAGCTGAAGCCACAGTGCTTTTTTCATGATGAGTCGAATCGTTCCGTCAAGAGAGTACGACAAGAATAACAGCTACCTTCCCTAAACCACATTTGTTTTAGATCAAGTTTGATCTGGGTATGTGGAAATCCACAATATAAGCCTCGCAGTGCATTTCTCACAATGGAATCAGTCAATTCAAATACAACAAAAAAGCAGGTGAGTTATGGATTCCACCAAACGTCGCTTTCTTAGTGCGGTCACAGCCGGAGCCGCATTAATTCCGGTCGCGGGCATTGGCACGGCAACCGCAGGAAACATTATTCGAAATAACCAGTCTGTCGATCGAAAAGGACACGTTGGAAAACGTTACGCCATGGTGATTGATTTGCGTAAATGCGTCGGATGCCAGGCTTGCACCGTGGGTTGCAGCATTGAGAACCAAGCGCCTATCGGCCAGTTCCGAACCACCGTAAAGCAATACGAAGTCACGTTAGATGATGGTTCTACAACCACACGAGAAGCAAAGGCCTTTATGCTACCGCGCCTTTGTAACCACTGCGACAATCCACCTTGCGTGGCAGTGTGTCCGGTGCAAGCAACCTTTCAGCGCGAAGATGGCATTGTCATGGTGGATAACAGTCGCTGCGTAGCGTGTGCGTATTGTGTACAAGCTTGCCCTTACGATGCTCGCTTTATCAATGAAGACACCCTCACCGCAGATAAATGTACCTTCTGTGCTCACCGTCTAGAACAAGGCCTATTACCTGCCTGCGTGGAAACCTGTGTTGGCGGAGCACGTGTAATTGGTGATTTGAATGATCCATCAAGTGAAGTTCGCCGCTTAATTGCGAAGCACCAAGACGATATCAAAGTGCTAAAGCCCAATGAAGAGACCAAGCCGCATGTGTTTTACATCGGCATGGATGAACGCTTCACCAGCCACATCGACGGGCAGCCAGCTATTTACGACCCACAAGGAAAGCGCGCATGAACATCACCGAAGTGTTAGTCCAACCTCAAGCAATGGCTTGGCTCCCGTGGGCGGTGCAGTACTTCTTTTACATCGGTTCTGCTTACGCTGCCGCTATTTTGTTCCTAATCGCACTGTTATTTGAGCAACACACCAGTCATCGGTTACGCGCCGCGCTGGTGCTAACGATGGCCATCGGCGCTATCGTAGGCCCGTTGGCGTTAACTGGCGACCTTCACCAGCCGGGACGAGCTTGGCATTTTTACGCGCACATCACGCCGTGGTCATGGATGTCTCTAGGCTCGCTGTTCCTGCCTGTTTTCTCAGGTTTAGCGGTAGTGACTGCATGGCTGTATCTCCGCGAGGATCTGATCAACTTACGTAATCAGCCAGGGAAAGTACTGCCTCTAATTTCAAAGCTGTCACTGGGTGACTGGGTGCTCTCTCGTAGAGTCATGCTTATGGTATCTGTTATCACGGTGCTATCAGGCATCACCATTGCAGTCTACACAGGCGCTGAAATTGCAGTCGTTAAATCGCGCTCTTTATGGCACCAACCCGCGTCGCCGGTTCTTTGGTTTGTCACTGCATTTATGAGCGCGGTCGGATTTTCTCTGTTGATTTGGCTCTTGCTGCCTAGTCAGTCAAAGACACTGACATCTGGCGATACTAATTTACTTAAAAAATCAGTGGTTACCAGCGGTGTATTAACGCTGATACTGCTACCGATTTGGGCATCCAACAATTCCGCATTTTCGCTCTATTCTAGCGAACAGTGGATGCACAACATTGCCCTGCTCACTTTTGTCGTTTTAGGTTGTGTTTTGCTCGCTTTCATCTTCTTGCGCGATACCCAAAAGTCCGCATCAGCCAGATTTCGTCACGTCATAGGGCTCAGTTTTGTGTCTGCTGCCGCACTGGCAAGTGCATGGCTGATTCGCTGGTTTACCATCATGGAAGTGCAAATCATCGCCAAGTTCGATGCAGGGCTGTATCCATACCAACTCACTATGGATGGAAATGGCTGGATAGGCATTATTGGCATGCTCGGATTATGGCTTGCACTGGCACTGCTCGGTTCGGAGCTGGTTCAGTCAAAACAAGATATCGAAGCAAACGCATCATCACTCACCTTAACTGAACGCTAATCAAAGAGGATTTCATCATGGATAACAAACGCCGTCAGTTTTTGAAATCAGGCATTGCAGTGGGTGGGCTTGGCGCATTCGCTGCGGGTTACGCTACCACCACCAAACACATAGTCGAGGGTGCGCTCGAAGGCACTGCGGGAGAAAAAACGCGTGATATTCACCACGGTAACTCGCTTGAACCAGAGTACACGGTCAACAGCAAAGGCAACCTAATCCCGAATCCAAATCAGCTCGTTGCGCCATCGATGTGTTTTGGTTGTTGGTCACTGTGCGGATTGCGTGTACGCATTGATAACCGCAGCGACGAGATTTTGCGTATTACTGGCAACCCATATCACCCACTCTCTCATCAGCAACACATTCCGTTCGAAACGCCAGTCAAAGATGCTTATTTAAGTTTGACAGGAGAAGCGGGCCTTGACGGTCGTTCAACAGCATGCGCACGTGGCAATGGGATGCTAGAAATTCGCAACAGCCCGTACCGCATTACTCAGCCACTGAAACGAGTTGGAAAACGCGGCGAAGGAAAATGGATTCCGATCAGCTACGAGCAATTGATAGAAGAAATCGTAGAAGGTGGTGATTTATTTGGTGAAGGCCATGTTGATGGCTTACGCGACATTCACGATTTAACAACGCCCGTAGATCCTGAAAACCCAGAATATGGACCGAAAGCCAACCAATTGTTAATGACCAACGCCGGTAACGAAGGCCGAGACGACATATTCAAACGCTTCGCGTTCAACAGCTATGGTACACGTAACTTTGGGCATCACGGCTCTTACTGCGGCTACGCATTTCGTGCTGGCAGCGGCGCATTTATGAACGACTTAGATAAGAACGCACACTTAAAGCCAGATTTTGATAATGCGGAATACATCATCTTCATCGGTATGTCGCCAGCTCAAGCGGGTAACCCTTTTAAGCGTCAGGCGCGCCAACTCGCCAATGCGCGAACAGAAGGTGGCTTGGAATACACCATCATCACACCAAGTTTGCCGGCGGGTTCATCGAGCTTGGCAGCAGGTGACAATAACCGCTGGACACCAATCAAACCGGGCACCGACTCTGCCCTCGTGCTTGGCATGATCCAGTGGATCATCGAAAACCAACGCTACAACAAAACCTTCTTGGCGCAGCCGGGGGCAAACGCGATGAAACGAGCCGGCACCGCGCACTGGTGTAATGCTACGCATCTCGTGATAAGCGATAATCAGCACCCGAGAAACGGCACGTTTTTACGCGCGTCGGACTTGAATCTGCCATTCGAGGGCGAAGCGTTGTCTGACTCCGACCCGTACGTCATCGTGGATGAGCAAAGAGGCGAATTTGGTGTTCATACCCAAGCTGAGGAAGCGGCACTGTTTGTCGATAAAACGGTTTCGCTTGCATCGGGCGAAGTGCGCGTAAAATCGTCTCTACATAGACTCAAAGAAGAGGCGTTCAAATACAGCCTTGCGTTCTACAGCCAACAATGTGAAATCCCTGTCGAACAAATTGTTGAACTAGCAAAGCGCTTCACCAGTCACGGAACAAAAGCGGTGGTCGATACCCACGGTGGCAACATGCACACCAATGGGTTCTATAACTCGTTTACTATCATGATGCTCAATGCGTTGATTGGTAACATAAATATGAAAGGCGGCGCGATGGCCAAAGCGGGTGGCTACCCAACTTCCGCTGCGGGTCCTCGTTACGACTTCACCAAATTTGCTGGCAAAGTCGGCCCGAAAGGCGTCTTTTTGTCGCGCAGTAAATTCCCCTACCACAAAACAAGCGAATACAAACGTCGCGTTGAGGCAGGTGAATCCCCTTATCCAACTCGCGCGCCTTGGTATCCGTTTGCCGCGCCACTGCTGACAGAGCACCTATCTGCGGCTATTGATGGTTATCCATACCGCGTTAAAGCGTGGATCAATCACATGGCGAACCCAATGTATGGTGTACCCGGTTTGAAAGCGCTGCTGGAAGACAAGCTTAAAGATCCAAAACAACTCGGTTTGATTGTGTCTGTTGATGCGTTCATTAACGAAACCACCGCATTGTCGGATTACATTGTGCCGGACACGGTCACCTACGAAAGCTGGGGTATGGCAACGCCTTGGCACGACGTTCCGGTGAAAACCGTCACCGCTCGCTGGCCGATTGTGGGAGCGCGAACAGAGAAAACCGCCGATGGTCGTTCAATTTGCTTAGAAAACTTTTTGATTGATGTCGCCAAGAAAATGCAACTGGGCGGCTTTGGTGACAACGCGATTCAAGATGCGCAAGGGAATTGGCACGCTCTCCACAGCGCTGAAGATTTCTACTTACGTTCCGCGGCAAACTTGGCTTATGTGAAAGGCGGGGTGCCTGAAGTTTCGGCAGAAGACATTGCGTGGTCCGGCCTAGAGCGTTTAATGCCAGCCATGCAGAAGACGCTGACAGCGGATGAGATGAAACGTGTGGCGTTTATTTTTGCTCGCGGTGGACGTTTTGAAAATGCAACCGAAGCGTATCAAGGTGAGCAAATGAAGCACAAATGGACACGACCTGTCGCGATATGGAATGAACGTGTCGGCAGCGCAAGAAACACCATGACCGGTGATTTCTACACGGGTTGCCCAACATGGCATCCACAAAAACTGGCCGATGGCACACCAATGGAAGACCAGTTCCCAAGCTCAGAATGGCCTTTCAGCCTGGCGAACTTTAAATCCAACATTCACAGTGCGGTATCCAATCTATCGCCAAGGTTGAACTCGATTAAAGGCGTAAACCCAGTGTACATCCATCCAATCGATGCCGAGCGCGCAGGCATTAAAACGGGTGATGAGTTTGTTATCGAGACACCATCTGCAAGCACCAAAGCACTTGCGATGATAGTCAGCGGGATTCGCCCTGGCACACTCGGATTTGAACATGGGTTTGGTCATACCGAGCTAGGACAACGCTCGCACTGGATCGGTGATAAACAGCAACCCGTAAAAACGCGCAGCCAAGATGGCGTCAATATTAACGACATTGGCTTAATTGACCCTACTCGAGAAGGCAAAGGCGTGTTGTTGGATTGGGTAGTGGGCGCGGCGGCACGTCAGTCCCTGCCAGCCAAAATCCGCAAAGCGTGACGCCGCACGTTAAGACGTCTCTACCACTTAGAGCTGCCGATTTGTGCAGCTCTTCACCACTTTGTTTTTATCGCTTATAGAACAACCAATAAAAACAAATACGGCCATTTACACTTATTAAATATGTGGAAATCCACAATACCTTTCATTATTGACAAGGCCGACAATATCGTCCAAGTGACTACCAAGTAGCGCTTGGACATATTAATAAAAATTAAAGTGAGTCAGCATGTCAAAAATTCTTTCAGTGGTGGCGGCCTGTTTGTTAACAGCCACTATGGGCGCAAGCGCCTCGTCTATTCCGGAAAAAGCCAGCGTATGTAGCGGTTGTCACGGCCAAGATGGCATGGGACAGCCAAATATCGCGCCTATGATCGCTGGTTTAAACGCGAATTATCTCAACACTCAAATCGAACTATTCCTTAGTGGCGAACGCCAAAATGTGGTCATGCAAGGCATGGCGAAGGAACTCAGCGATCCCGCAGACCGTAAGGAAGTTATGGAGTACTTTGCTAACCTCCCGAGCTATGAGTTCACGAATCCAGAACAACGCGGCGACCAAGCTGATATTCGTAACCCTTATCGTAAATTAATTTTCCAAGGCGATTGGGATAGAAACATTCCAGCTTGCGCGACTTGTCATGGAGCCAGCGGTATGGGCGTCGACAAGTTCCCTCGCCTCGCAAGCCAACATGCTGATTACTTAAAAACGCAATTGATGGCATGGAAAAACGGCACTCGCAGTGGCGACCCGCTCAATATGATGGGGACCATCGCAAAAAATCTCACTGACAAAGAGATCGAAAATCTTGCTTACTACTTTGCCTCATTACGTTACTAGGAGCAGTCATGAAACGTTTCTATTCTTTGTTCGCACTGCCTTTCATTTCTACGCTCGTACTAGCTAACGATCCATTACCGGACCGCCAGAAAGAGCTACCTGCGATAGAAAAAGAAAATAACGGTGAATACTTAAAACCGCGTGATCTCAGCACAATTCCAAACACCGCATTTGGTGAGCAAGTAAAACGTGGTTACTCGCTCTTTGTTAACTCACAACAAATGCGCGGAAAATACGTTGGCAACGAACAAAACTGTGTGAACTGCCATATGGAGGCAGGACGAAAAGCAAACGCTGCGCCACTGTGGGCGGCTTACATGGCATACCCGGCATATCGTAAGAAAAACGATCGCGTAAACAGCTATGCTGACCGTATCCAAGGTTGTTTCGAGTATTCCATGAACGGTAAAGCGCCCGCTTACGATTCGACAGAAATTGTTGCCCTTAGTGCTTACGCCTACTGGTTAGCGATGGGCGGCTTGCTTGACAAACATGGTATGGTGGATGAACCCATTCCAGAGCTAGACGCAAAAACGTTGCAAATTGGTGGAAAAGCAAAAGACTTCCCGTTGCCCGAAGCCATCGCACAAGCATTACCAATTGAAAAGCGGGGTAATCTCTCTGGGCGTGGCTACCCAAAAATCGCCGCCCCTGAGCAAGAACCATCAATAGAGCGAGGCGCATTGGTCTACGAAAAGAACTGTGAAACTTGCCATCGCGCCGACGGTTCAGGCATCAAAGACACCAACGACCATTCATACATTCCACCACTTTGGGGCGAATATGCGTATAACTGGGGCGCAGGTATGCACCGGATTAACACAGCGGCCTATTTTATTTACGAAAACATGCCGCTTGGGAAAAGTGTGCAGCTGACAGAGCAAGAAGCTTGGGATGTCGCAGCATACGTCAACAGCCATGAGCGTCCACAAGATCCTCGATTCAAAGGCAATGTCACCGCAAACGCGGAGAAATATCACCAGCACCAAGGCTATTACGGCAAAACGCTCAACGGTACGCAAGTCGGCTCCAATGCTTTTAAGAGCGGAACGGTCAAGTAAAGTACAACTAAGCACCTTAAATAAAATGCTCTTTTTCCCTGCTCAGATTATCTGGGCAGGGTTACTTACCCTTAAAAACAAGTAATTACCCCTCCACAGACAAGCAATATCACATTATTTTCGGCTTCCAACATACTCATCTTCGCCGTAAAATCTTGTACCAAACGCGACTTCGTTTATGTCTTAGATCTCCCATATGCTCTAATGCCAAAAGTAAGAAACTCGTAAACTCCTGAATCAAAACAAGCGTGCCTAGTGAAAAAAGAGTATTCTTAAAGCAAATGAATCTAAAACCTACCCGATGAGTATTCAACCTAATTCCCGTCAGTTAATTTCATGCGAAGAGTGCGGCCTTGTTGTTCGCATTCCCGATATCGAACAGGGGCAAAAAGCACAATGTCCTAGATGTTCGCATTCGCTGACTAAAGTGAATGCCAAGCCTTACCAAAGCGTGATCGCCATATCATCGGCATGTTTGATCATGTTAGTGCTAAGCATTTCTTTCCCTTTTATGTCGTTCAGCGTGCAAGGGTTGTCGCAAGAAATCACCTTGTTGCACGCTGCCAAAATGCTGGCTGAGTTTCAAAATGTGCTTTTGGGTGTGCTGCTACTCGCAACAGTTATCGTTTTGCCTGCAATCTATGTTGGTCTCATTCTCTTTCTTCACCTTGAAGCATTAAAAGCACGTAAACATACCCCCTCTAGAAAGCAGCAACGAATGGCAAAAGTTTTATGCCGTCTTCTGTTTCGAGTCGAACCCTGGTTAATGGTGGATGTCTTTTTGATTGGCGTGTTAGTCAGCTTAATTAAAATCGCTTCCATCGCAGACATAGGAATGGGCACTTCATTCTGGGCGTTTTGTGTATATACCGTTCTGGTAGTCAAATGCATATCAATGGTCGACAAAAGCTGGCTCTGGGGACACTTTATTCCAGCTATCGAGCTATCTGATGTAAAAGAGGGTGATACGCACCATAACCACAACCATATTGGTTGTCATACGTGTCACCAGCTCAACCCTATTGAAGCTAAAAAACACCAACACTGCATTCGTTGTAAAAGCCCTATTCACAAATACAACCCCGCAGACAATTTACAAAAAGCTTGGGCACTTTTGTTTGCTTCAGTCATTTTCTATATCCCTGCAAACCTCTACCCTATGATGTACACCGTAAGCCTTGGACATGCAGAAGGTTCGACTATCATGGAGGGGGTAATATTGCTTTGGCATTTAGGTTCTTACCCTATTGCGATGGTAATTTTCTTTGCTAGCGTATTTATTCCAATGGCGAAAATGCTGGCACTCGCGTGGCTGTATTACAATGCGCAAAAAGCGCGATATCTTCCGCACGAAGAGAGTATTTCACGCTTAAAGATCTACCGCATAACTGAGTTTATTGGCCGTTGGTCCATGATCGATATCTTCGTCGTCGCGATCTTAGTTGCACTGGTTCAACTGCAAAACTTAATGGCGATTTATCCAGGTCCTGCTGCGCTCTCTTTCGCGGCAGTGGTCATTTTTACTATGCTTTCTGCAATGATATTTGACTCACGTTTGTTGTGGCAATTGCCACAAAACGAAGTGCAGGAGCCGATTTCTGACAACTTAAACGAGAAAGCCAAATATGAGTGATGAGAACAACGTAACCGCTCAAATAAAACCGCAAAAGCAGATTTCTGCGATATGGATTGTCCCGGTCCTTGCGCTAGCCATGGGAGCGTGGATGCTGTTCCAATATATCAACAGTACAGGCCCACAAATTACTCTCCAACTGCCAACCGCAGATGGGATTGAGGTTGGCAAAACCGAAATCCGAGCATTGAATGTAAAAGTCGGACTGATTACTGAAGTCACTCTCAGTGAAAATTACGATCACATCATCGCTAAGGCACAAATGAACAAGGATGCAGAACGCATGCTGCGAGATGACACCATGTTTTGGGTGGTGAAGCCTCGTATTGGCCGTGATGGCGTTTCAGGTTTAGAGACCTTGCTCTCTGGCGCTTATATCCAACTTCAACCGGGTAAATCTAAGATAGAGAAAGAGCGCTTTACGGTCTTAGATGTTCCCCCAGTGGCCTCTCCTGATGCAGAGGGGTTACGCCTTGTGTTAACACACCGCGAGGCTGGTAAGCTAGGCGTTGGTGACCCCGTCATTTATAAAGGCTTTACGGTTGGTCGTGTAGAGAAAACCAGCTTTGATGTTGACACTCGCAAAGCGTTATACCAACTCTTTATTTTCAAGCCTTATGACAGCTTAGTGCGCACTCGTACCAAGTTCTGGCTGAATTCTGGCGTAGATTTACAGCTCAACGCTGAAGGGTTCGAAGTCAAGTTTGGCTCATTAGAGAGCATGCTAACGGGTGGTGTTACCTTCGATACCGTTCCAGGTCTTGAATCCGGTGAACAGCTCACTGAAAATATGGTCAACTTCCGCTTGTACGATGATATTAAACAACTTCGAGAAGGCATGTACGATGATTATATTGAATTCGTTATGCTTTTTGATGAATCGGTACGAGGACTTAAACGTAAGGCACCTGTCGAATATCGAGGCTTGAGAATTGGTACTGTGATGCGTGTACCAATGCGACTTCCAACCCCAGAAGAGAACTTTTCTGCGAAAAAAATCCCTGTATTGGTACGTATCGAGCTCGGCCGTGTTTATGGCGATTTCCAATCCCAATCTTTACCAATGTTAAAAGATAAATTGAAGAGTGAGTTTGCTAAAGGCCTACGTGGTACTTTAAAAACAGGTAACTTATTAACAGGCGCACTGTATGTTGACGCCGACTTCTATCCAAACGACGAGCCTTACGTACCGAGTAAGTTTGCTGATTTAGATGTTTTCCCAACCATGCGTGGTGGTTTTGCGCAGGTTCAGCGCCAAGTGAACGACTTCCTAAATAAGATTAATAACTTACCAATGGAAGAAACACTAGACTCTCTCAATTCAACGTTAAAAACGTCCGAAAAAACGTTAGCTTCAGCAGAACGCGTGGCGGACAGTATTGATAAACTTTTGAATCAAAAAGAGACGCAAGAGATCCCAACAGATATTCGCCAAAGCTTACAGCAATTACAAAAAACACTCGATGGTTATGGGCCCAACTCAACCATGTACAGCGAAATGGAAGCCACGCTAAAAGAATTAGAAAGCGTGATGACAGAGTTTAAACCCGTACTTAAACAGCTAAACGAAAAGCCAAACTCTCTTGTGTTTGGAGAAGATGAAATCAGTGACCCAATACCAGTTAAAGGCCAAAACTAATGAAACGAGTATTCTTTCTGTCTATCGCGCTATTTGTCGGTCTAACGGGTTGCAGTAGCGCTCCGCAAACTAAAGGAGCTATGTACCTTCTACCTAAGGTGGAACCAGTGACGCTGAGCTCTTCTGATATCGCTCAGCGCCCAACTTTAGTTGTTCGTCCAGTGACATTGGCGAGTTATTTGAATGATAGTGGCATTGTTTATCGAACCTCTGAGACCCAAGTTATTCAGGCGAAACACAATCAATGGGCGCACAGTATTTCTGAGCAAATCACTCAGAGAGTCGTCGCGGATCTGCGTCACAAGCAAAGTCATTACTGGCCGGCTGAAATGAATAATCTGTTGGATCAAAGCGGTGAAGCCAAACTCCAGCTTACGTTAAATAAATTTAATGGCAGCTACAAAGGTAATATCGAAATTGAGGGGGAATGGTTACTCATTAATGCCGAAGGTAAGGTAGAAAACAGCGCGCCAATACAAATCTCACAGCCGCTTCAAGATGAGGGCTATGAAGCGCTCGTCAACGCTTTATCCATAGGCTTAGAAAGCCTAACCTCAAACATTGCCAAACAACTCTAAGTCAATGTTAATTACAGGGAAGCAAGTTGCTTCCCTTTTTTATGCAGAGTGTAGCGACTTCTACTAAGCTGAAAGCTGACGAAAAGCCGAAAAGGAAATTGGATGAAACCATGTAACCTGCTATCACTCTCCTCACTCATTCTTGTATTACCTACATCAGTAGCGCTCTCAGCCGAGACACAAGAATCTCGTTGGCGAAATAGCATAGAAGTGTACATGCTAGGACTGAATATCCACGGGGATACCAGTATTGGTCGCTTTTCATCAGAGGTGGATGTCGATCCTAAGTTCATCGTAGACCACCTCGATATTGGGGCGATGTTGCGATTCGAGAGTATTTACCAAAGTAAGTGGGGCTACTACATAGATTATAGTTTCATGAACTTAAGTGGTGATGTTAATAATATCAAGGGCGCTCTGCCTAACGCTCGTTATCGTGCGGACATCGAAATACGGCAAGGTGTTCTAGAAGCAAAGGCATTCCAACGCGAACAATATTCATTTGGTAAACTGGATTATATGTTTGGATTACGTTGGTGGGACAATGACATCACCGGCAAGCTGTATCGTAATGACAACCGGGTACTAGAAGATAGACTGTCATTACAAGAAGATTGGGTCGATTTTTTAGTTGGCTTGCGACTCATTGATGAATTGAGCGAAAACTGGCGATTTCATGCCAGCATCGACGCCGGACTTGGCAACGATACTCACTTCACTTATGCCATTCAAACTGGTGTTCGTTATAGCTTTAACGAATGGTCTGATCTCAACTTAGCTTACAAGTCGACCTGGGTCGATTACAAAAATGAAGAGGTATTTGAATATGATACGGCTTCTCAAGGGCTTTTAGTCGGACTTGGCTTTTACTTTTGATTAGGTTGAACCCTAGCCTATATTCAAGCGTTGTAACTTGTACCAACTCTAGGTACACGTCTAGTGCCACGTTACAGATGCTTAAATAAGGCAAATTGATCTTCATCAGACTATAAATTGCTCTTCGGTGCTACTCTCTGTCACAAAATATAAAACCCCACTCTATGACCTCATATAGGTCTTGTTGATAAGGTTCCCGAGTAGCAATGTCGATTAACATTTCCGATTTAACCACCGCCCTAAATAAGGTGGAGCATATTCATAAAGTGCAGCTTGAAAACGTACATCAGTTCTTCAAAGCAAACGAAGCTTTCTCGTTGCAAACATTCAGCCAGCTGATATCAAGCGACTCGCTTGATGATCGATTTAAAACCATCGATAAAGCGTTCTCTTTGCTTGGTGATGCAAAAACCTACCTTTTAGAAGCGTCTTACCTTATTAAGTAAAAAAGAAAGCCCCGATAAAATTCATTACCGGGGCTATCATTTTCTATCTAAACTACTGATTTACAATTTGTAACGATCATCAATTACCGTTAATTCTGGGAAGGTTTTACCCTCGTCCATCGCTTCTTCTGTCTCTTCTTTTACTTGGTTATCAATCCAGAAATTACCGATATCCATTGGATGAAGCACCCATTCTGTCGCTTTTGTCATGCCGTTTTTAGGAATTTTAACCCAGCGCCAATGAGCAACTCGAGAATAAGGCACCATGTAGCCAGGAACGATGATGTTCGCTTTGCTGACATAGTTTTGGATTTGATGCGACAAGTCGTAACGCTTCTCCTGATCAAACTCAGAATCATACGCTTCAATTAACTTGTCTAGCTCAGGGCTGCTGTAGTTGGTGTGAGCATTCGTTTGTGGTCGATTTGCATTATCCGAGTGTAGGTATTCCCAATACGCAGGGATCTCACCAGAGCCCATATTCAAAAACGCTAGCTGATGCTTTTTCTCAAGAATGTATTTAAACGCAGATGAGCCATCCACCAAGTTTAACGTGAACTCAAGACCAGCAAGTTTCGCTTGCTCTTTCAGGTATGCAATACGCGGTGTCCAAGAGTTGTATCCATAGGTGATAGCAAAGCTCAAGCGTTGGCCCTTGTCGTTAATACGAATACCATCTGCGCCCACTTTGTCAAAGCCCGCTTTTTCGAAGTGTTTAACCGCCGCATCAGCATCAAACTTTGGCGGTGTATTGTTAGGATCATCGTATTCGCCATGACCAAAGCCGAGTCCATGCGGTTTACGTGAATAATCTCCACGCATGATGTTTTCAATCATGCCGTCATAGTCAGTGGCTGCCATAACACCTTTACGCACTTCTAGGTTATCCAACATAGGCATCGCTGTGTTCATCCAAAGACCACCAGCTCCTTGCGGTGCTTCGTTAAAGCCCCAGTACTTTTGGATATAGCCTTTTTTGTACACATCACTATTGGTTTTGTCATGCCAAAAGCTTGGTAGCACCATCTCAAAGTAGTCTAAGTTGCCTTTCTCAAAGTGCTTCATGGCAATATCAGGATCGCGAATCACCTTAATGCGAACCTTTTCAACGTTATAACGGTTTTTATAGTAGCGGTTGTTGTATCCCCACCAATCTTCACCGACATGTTTGAATGTCACGCTCTTACCTTTCTTCACTTGATCAATGTAGTAAGGCGCTGCGGTTGGCTCAGATTTAAAGTTAAACTTTCTGACGAAGTTATCAGGCATACCATCGTTATTTGCGTCCTTTTCTCCTTCAAAGAAGTGTTCAGGACGAGGCTGAAAACCATTACTTGGCATGTTAATCATAACCATAAGTGAGTCATGACTTTGAGCTACAGCAAGATTGACTTTGATCGTGTAGTCATCAATTTTTTCAACACTCACAATACTGTTTGTGAAGAAGTCGTTATACCACGGGTCGATAATGTCTTTTGACGTGTAGTACTTCATCATAAAGACGTAATCATCTGCTGTAATTTTTTCACCATCTGACCACTCGGCCGTTTCGTCGAGTTTAAAGAATACGGTTTTGTTGTCTTCTCCAAATGCCCATGACTTAGCAAGTTGAGGGATCCATTTGCCAGTATTTGGATGACGCTGAGCCAGTTTTGGTGAACCATCCATTAAGTATTGGCGCAAACCTGAGTTCGCATCTGGACCAACACTTCGTAATGTTTGCGGAAAGCTCTGAATGTAAGTGCGATAGGTGCCACCTCGTACCGCTTCTTCAGAGGCAAATAGAGGTTCGTTGTTGTTTGAAATCCATTCGATATCAGCTGGCAATTCTGCCGCACTCAGTTGAAAACTGGCAGCGGTCAGTGTTGCTAGTACTGAAAATGGCAGTTTTTTAGTCATGTTTCTTCCTTGTTGTGTTTGCGCACTAAGGTCGTAACAAGGAAGACAGCGTGTGAAAGCTCACAGAAAGCTGCGATTTAAAATACGCAGATAGGAAATAATAGGAACGTAATATGAAGTGACGTCCTGCCAGCTTCTATATTAATTTCAAAGAGTTTCACTAGGTCATCCTAGACCTTACAACGCAGTGAATGCATCTTCGCCATAGTATTCTTTAGACATTTGTAACGCAAGCCATCAATAACACATGGTTGCATTTTCGAGGCATCACAGTGAGTTATGTTACAAAAGTGTGATCGGCATAGTACCAAGCCCTACTTTACTCAGAATAAACCGCAGAACCTTTATCTCAATTGGCCCCGATATACCAGTTAAAGCGAGTAAATGATCAGACATAGCTGGTTAAAAGGAATGGTTGTTTACCGCGATCAGTATTTTCATTCGATGTAAAAAGTGAGGCATCTTAGCCTCACTTTTCTCCATACAATCGAGACAGTGCTTACATGTTAGATAAGCTCTCATTGATCGACTTCAGCACTTCTGCAGGATTTGACGCTTGAGTGATAGGGCGACCAATCACAAGATAATCTGAACCTGATTGGATAGCGTCTACTGGCGTCATGATACGGCGTTGGTCACCTTGTTCTGAGCCAGCAGGTCGAATACCAGGGGTCACTAACTTAAATTCTTGGCCTAGTTCGCTCTTCAGTAATGAGGACTCTTGCGCTGAACATACCACACCATCTAAGCCTGCGTTTTTGGTCAAGGTTGCTAGACGAATCACTTGCTCCTGAGGCGCAACATTCAAACCAATACCAGCTAAATCACTTTGTTCCATACTGGTTAGTACCGTTACACCGATAAGAAGTGGACGATCTTTACCATATGGCTCAAGAATTTCACGTGATGCCGTCATCATACGCTCACCACCGCTCGCGTGTACGTTCACCATCCATACACCCATTTCAGCCGCAGCGCGAACTGCTTTCGAACAGGTGTTTGGAATATCGTGAAATTTTAAATCTAGGAATACCGAGAAACCACGTTTATGGAGTTCACGTACAAAATCAGGACCAAATAGCGTAAACATCTCCTTGCCAACTTTTAGTCGGCATGACGCAGGATCAATTCTATCTACAAACGCAAGTGCATCTGCTTGGTTATCATAATCCAGTGCGACAATAACTTTTTGGTCGATCATTTCATCTCCTAACTGTTTTGGTTCTTATTAAATAAAAAGTTAAAAAAATGCAGCGGACAGAAACTCTGCCAGCTGCATTAAGAATTATTCACCATCCAATCCGCGGATTGGCTTGATCGTCCCCCATCCTTTACAGGACGGACAATGCCAATAAAGGGAATGGGTAGAAAATCCACACTTCCGGCATCGGTAATGTGGTTTCACTTTTAACTGTTCACCCACCATCGCTTGTAGTGTTGATAGGCTGTCTTTCGCTCGACCATCTTCTGCTTCTGCAATGTGGTAGTCAATTAAACGGTAGAAGCCCTTCATGGTTGGGTTTTTCAGCAATTGTTTCGTCAGTAACTCTTGAGCAGCCCCAACGTTCTCGTGATGAGCAACTAATTGAGCCAACATCAACTCGGCTGATACGCCTGCTTTCTTATCAATACAAGCTCGCAGAAACTCGACAAGTTCATCTTCCTGACCCAGATGATGATAGCATTCTGCAATAGTTGGCAAGACATCACTGATAAAGTCTTTATCTTGCTCAAGTACCCCTGTCAGATATTTGATGGTGTGCTTATAGTCTTCAGACTCTAGATAAATTCGTCCCAAAGCAATACTTGCTCGAACACACTTCGGGTCTTCCGCTAACGCTTTTTTAAAATGCTGTATTGCCTTATTAGTATTCCCATCAGCTTGGTCGAGCATGGCTATTTCACACCAAAAATGGGCAATATTTGCACGCATCCTTGAGCGTTTATTACCTAACTTAGCCAATTGGTTCGCGTAATAAATCGCCTTTTCCCATTCTCGTGTTTGCTGATAAATGGTCACTAATTGTTGAAGAGCCGCCTCTTTGTAATCTGGCTCTTCGACTAACTGTTCGAAGATTTTCTCTGCACGATCAAGAAAACCTGAGACCATGTAGTCTTTCGCTAACTGTTGAAGGGCGAGGTTCTTTTGGTCCAGTGTTAAGCCTGAACGAGAAATAAGATTTTGGTGAATTCTGATTGCGCGGTCGACTTCACCACGAGACCGGAACAGGTTACCCAACGCAAGGTGAGTATCGATGGTCTCGTTATCAACTTGGAGCAATTCAATAAAGTGATCGACAGCCTTATCTGATTGGTCAGAGAGCAGCAGATTAAGACCCGTCATATACTGACGAGAGATTTGATGAGATTGCTTCTGCTTGTCTTGCTGAGCGCTGCGATGCCCCATATACCAGCCATACGCAGCAGCTATAGGCAACAACAAGAAGAGTAGTTCAAGCATTAAAGTTAAGCCTTATCCTTATGCCTGTTTTTCAATGGCTGGCTTATCAGCAGCGTTGTTTGATTCAGTTGGTTCGTACTTTTTCAGTTTTTTCTTTAAACGACGGACCTGTAGCTGAGTTTTCAGTTGGATGCTACCAAAGATAACCCACGCTAAAGCAAAGCCAACCACAAATACTACACCTAATAGCGTAGATAAGTGGAACTCTCCTTTTGCTAGAAGATAGTTAAAAGTCACGAGCTCTTGGTTTTGGGAACCTAACGCCAATGCAATTAAAAAGAGAGCTAAAACAGCAACGATTTTTATAATTTTCATGTTACATCACCCTTCTAGGAGTAAGTCGGTAAGATTATGCAGGAAAATGCTTCTTCAGACTACGTATATTAGCAATAATCTATACCCAAGTAACCTCAAGATGCTTAGTTTGTAGACATGCTTAGAAGTTAAAGTTATTTGGGTATAGAAAGCAGCAAAGAAAACAGCTGAATCCACAATTAGATTAGTAAACGATCTTGGATGTATGACTAACTTGGATACATTACAAAAAAGCGGCATACACAAACGTATGCCGCTTTTTTCAAACTAATAAGAGTGCATTAACCAATATTTACACGCTCACGAAGTTCTTTACCAGGTTTGAAATGTGGAACGTATTTACCTTCCAATTCCACTTTATCGCCCGTTTTAGGGTTACGACCTACGCGAGGCTCGCGGTAATGAAGAGAAAAACTACCAAAGCCACGGATCTCGATACGGTCACCGCTCTCTAGTGTAGAGGCCATGTGCTCTAAAATATCTTTTACAGCATCCTCTACCTCTTTCGCTGATAAGTGTGTTTGCTCAGCGCAGAGTCTTTCAATCAGTTCAGACTTAGTCATAGTTGCCCTCTTTGAGTATCTTTATCACTTATTATAGTAAGTAATACTAATTCCAACAAACACTTGCTGACAATTCTAGACAAATTTTATGCAAAATGCGCAATGAAGAAATGCCTTTTATTAAGATAGTTTACTGTCATTAGTATTACTACTTAAATATGACCAAATATAAAAAAGGAGCCTTGCGGCTCCTTTTTTGCTTAAGCGAGTATATTATTCGCCTTTAGCAGCTTTGAAAGCGTCAGCCATTGCGTTACCGAATGCATTGTCATCTTGCTTGTTGATAGATGCCATTGCTTCTTGCTCGTCAGCTTCGTCTTTAGCTTTGATAGATAGGTTGATTACGCGGTTCTTACGGTCTACACCTGTGAACTTCGCTTCAACAACATCACCAGCGCTTAGGATTAGAGAAGCATCTTCTACGCGATCGCGTGATACTTCAGAAGCACGGATGTAACCTTCAACGCCTTCTGCGATTTCAACAGTAGCGCCTTTAGCGTCAACAGCAGTTACAGTAGCGTTAACTAGAACACCTTTCTTGTTGTCAGCAACGTAAGCATTGAATGGGTCATTTTCCATTTGCTTGATGCCTAGAGAGATGCGCTCACGCTCAGCGTCTACTGCTAGAACAACTGCAGAGATCTCGTCGCCTTTCTTGTACTCACGTACAGCTTCTTCGCCAGCAACATTCCAAGAAATGTCAGATAGGTGAACTAGACCATCGATGCCGCCTTCTAGACCGATGAAGATACCGAAGTCAGTGATAGACTTGATCTTACCAGTAACTTTGTCGCCTTTAGCTTGTGCTTCAGCGAATGACTGCCATGGGTTAGCTTTACACTGTTTCAGACCTAGAGAGATACGACGACGTTCTTCGTCGATTTCAAGAACCATAACCTCAACTTCGTCGCCAACATTAACAACTTTAGAAGGGTGGATGTTCTTGTTAGTCCAATCCATTTCTGAAACGTGAACTAGACCTTCAACGCCTTCTTCGATTTCAACGAAGCAGCCGTAGTCAGTTAGGTTAGTTACGCGACCAGTTAGTTTGTGACCTTCTGGGTAACGCTTAGCGATTGCTACCCATGGATCTTCGCCTAGTTGCTTAAGACCTAGTGATACGCGAGTACGCTCACGGTCGAACTTAAGAACTTTAACTTGGATCTCGTCACCAACGTTAACGATTTCAGATGGGTGCTTAACGCGCTTCCAAGCCATATCAGTGATATGTAGAAGACCGTCAACGCCACCTAGGTCAACGAACGCACCGTAGTCAGTAAGGTTCTTAACGATACCTTTAACTTCAGAACCTTCTTGTAGAGTTTCTAGAAGCTCGTCACGCTCAACGCTGTTCTCTGATTCGATAACTGCACGACGTGAAACAACTACGTTGTTACGTTTTTGGTCAAGTTTGATAACTTTGAACTCTAGCTCTTTGTTTTCTAGGTGAGCAGTGTCGCGGATTGGACGTACGTCTACTAGAGAGCCAGGAAGGAAAGCACGGATACCGTTTAGTTCAACAGTGAAACCGCCTTTAACTTTACCGTTGATGATACCAACAACAGTTTCAGCTTCTTCGTAAGCTTTCTCAAGTACGATCCAAGCTTCGTGACGCTTAGCTTTCTCACGAGAAAGTTGAGTTTCACCGAAACCATCTTCAACAGCGTCTAGAGCTACGTCTACTTCAGCGCCAACTTCAACTTCAAGTTCGCCAGCAGCGTTCTTGAACTGTTCAGCAGGGATAGCAGATTCAGACTTAAGACCAGCGTCAACAAGAACGAAACCGTTCTCGATAGCTACTACAGTACCTTTAACGATGCTGCCTTGTTGGAATTCTGTTTCGTTTAGAAACTCTTCAAAGAGTTGAGCAAAAGATTCAGTCATTTAATTAATCTTCAATAAATTAAACTTCCACGGGTATCCTACCGCATGGGGTTATTAAATTCGCCAGTCATCATCCTTGCGACCAACGCTCTTAGCCTAGTCGAGTATTATTACTCAGCTAGCTTCGATTCGATATATTGTAGTGCCTTTTCTACTACTTCGTCGATAGTCATCGACGTAGAATCTAGCACAAGCGCATCCTCAGCAGGGCGTAATGGCGCCACTGGGCGGTTACGATCTCGGTCGTCACGCTCTTGGATCTCGCTTAAAAGGTCAGCAAATCTAACATCTAACCCTTTCTCTTGCAACTGTTTAAGGCGTCGATTTGCACGCTCTTCAGCACTCGCATCAAGGAAGATTTTTGCTTGCGCACTCGGGAATACAATTGTGCCCATATCACGACCATCAGCAACCAGACCCGGAGCGGTCTCAAATGCACGCTGACGACGTAGTAATGCTTCACGAACACGTGGCAAAGCCGCAACTTTAGATGCTGCCATGCCTGTTTCTTCTTTGCGAAGCTCCCCTGACACGTCTTCGCCTTCTAGAATGACCTTAACTAAGTCACCTTCCGCGATAAATTGAACGTCTAGGTGGGTTGCTAGTGGGACAAGAGCATCTTCTGACTCGGTGTCGACACCGTGGTGAATCGCAGCGAGTGCAAGTACACGATAAATTGCGCCAGAATCTAAGAGTTGGAAACCCAACTTTTTCGCCAGCAACATACATAAAGTGCCTTTACCTGCACCACTAGGTCCATCTACGGTTACAACCGGAGTTTGAGAGGACATGTTCTTCTCCACCAATAGTTTCTTTTCAGCAATTTGCTCGGTTTTCGAGGCGCACATTATACGGGTAATCAGTCTTTGGAGCGAGGAAAAATGTCGTGTAAAGCATTACACCTAATGCGTAATTGGATTCATCAATAAACATAAAGTTCAACAAAAACGGCGAGAGCTTCTGCCCTCGCCGTTTTAAATGTCATGAACTTAAGCTCGATTAAACAATCGGTTTTTGACCACGCTCAGCTAACTTTAAGATCACACTGTCAGCAACTTTGCCCGCGACACCTGCTAGCTTGTCTGCCAGCTTTTTCTTCTGCACATAATGCACAGAAAGTACGGTTTTATCTTTGCATGCCGCAACAACGATATCATCAGATGTACTAATGTCATCCACCAAACCAAGCTCTTTCGCTTGTGTACCGAACCAGTGCTCACCAGTGGCTACTTTGTCTAGGTCCAAACTAGGACGACGCTCACGGATGAAGTCTTTAAACAAGACATGTGTTTCTTCAAGTTCTTGCTTAAACTTATCGCGCGCTTTATCGGTATTCTCACCGAACATCGTTAGCGTGCGTTTATATTCACCCGCTGTTAGTTGTTCGTACTCAATGTCATGTTTCTTCAACAGTTTGTTGAAGTTAGGAATTTGTGCGATAACGCCAATAGACCCCACAATTGCAAATGGTGCAGAAACAATCTTATCTGCTACACATGCCATCATGTAACCACCACTTGCCGCAACTTTGTCAACAGAGATGGTCAGAGGAAGACCCGCAGCTTTGATTCGGTCCAGTTGAGAAGAGGCAAGGCCGTAACCATGAACCATACCACCGCCAGACTCTAAGCGAAGTAACACTTCATCACCTTCACGTGCGACAGCCAAAATAGCGGTGATTTCTTCACGTAGAGACGCGACTTCTTTTGCGTCTATGCTACCGTTGAAATCAAGAACAAATAGGTGTGGTTCACGCTTGCTATCTAATGAACCGTCTTTGCTCGCTTGTTTGATTTCTTTCTCGCGAGATTTGTTCTTCTCTTTTTCTTCTTTCTTGACGGCTTTATCTCGAGCCTTGATGAAAGCATCGTCATGCAAATGATGCTCTAACTGCTCAACAGATTGTTTGTGTTGCTCTGAAAGGTTGGTAATCTCTAACTCCCCTTTCGCCGCACCCGATTTGCCACCAGCCGATTTTGCAATAATGAGCAGAACAATTATCGCAGCAACCACCGTGATAATTTTGGCCAGAAACAGACCATAATCTAATAAAAATTCCAACGAGAGCTCCTTTATCTCATTTCAGATGACGTTAGTATGTTACGCAGAAACATCAGCGAGAAGGCAGCGCGGTTTGTAACCACTTGTTCTGATTGATAGCATACCTAACGAAAGTTCTGGAATTGGTATAACACATGAATTGGTGTATTGTAACCATCTTGTCACGATTACCAAGATTTTCCATTGAGAAACAGGCGTTTTTTAGCGTCAATTAACTATCATGGACCCTCTTACAATAATAAGGATTTATCGCCGTGAACTACTCCGTTTCAGCTGATGCTCTAAAAGGTAAAGTCATTCTTGTTACTGGCGCTGGTAATGGCATCGGCCGTCAAGCCGCGCTTTCTTATGCCGAGCACGGTGCAACTGTTATTCTCTTGGGTAGAAATGTGCAAAACCTTGAATCTATCTATGATGAGATTGAAGCTGCTGGCTATCCACAAGCAGCTATCATTCCATTGGATCTCAAGGGCGCAACTCAGCAGAATTACATTGATATGGCAGAGACAATCGAAGGACAGTTTGGTCGCTTGGATGGTCTATTACACAACGCAGGTGTCTTGAGTTCGCTGTGTCCATTTGATCAAATCAAAGAGGAAGACTTCGACGATATCATGCAGATCAACGTGAAAGCCGAAGTGCTAATGACTCAAGCACTACTGCCTGTGATGCGTAAATCAGAAGCTGGGCGTATTATCTTTACCTCTTCAACCGTCGGCCACTCTGGCCGCGCATTCTGGGGGCCATACGCTATCTCTAAATTTGCCGTAGAAGGCATGATGCAAGTTTTGGCTGACGAGCTGAGTGATACACCGATCCGCGTTAACGCAATTAACCCTGGTGCCACTCGTACTCGCATGCGTGAAAAAGCATATCCGGGTGAAGATGCGAATACTCTCAAAACGCCACTGGATATCATGCCGCTATATTTGCACTTAATGGATCCTGCGGTTACCGATGTGAACGGTCAGTGCATCGACGCTCAACCGAAGCGTAAATAACTCATTCAGGTTACCTCACATAATCGATTGAAAAGGCAGCAAACGCTGCCTTTTTTCATTTCTCTCTTCATAAAAATCTTGCGACTTTCTCCCACAGAAATATACTGTACATATATACAGGTGTTTATTATGCAAGATATTATTCAGAACTTAAAAAGCCAACACCTTGTTTGGCAAGCAAATTTAACGAAAGCAGATCCTCAGCAGTTGCAGACTAGTTCCGGTTTTTCTGAATTAGATGATTTGCTCGGCGGAGGCTTTCCACCTCATGGCGTAGTGGAGATGGAATCTATTGGTAGTATTGGTGAATTGCGTTTGCTCGCTCCCTATTTAAAAGCCACTCAGACCAATGGTATAACCGCATTTATTCAACCACCTGCGCTAGTGAATTCTCTGTTTTTACACTACATCGGGTTGGATATAAACCAAGTGTGGGTTGTTAATCCAGCTCATCCCAAAGATGCTCTTTGGGCTGCAGAACAATGTCTGAAAAGTGGGGTATGCAGTAATGTTTTGTTATGGCAAGAAGAGCTTGAAATACATCAAGTGAAACGCTTACAGGTAGCAAGTGAACAAGGGAGTTGCCCGCTCTTTATGCTTAAAACAGATACTATCAACCGCTTGTCTTTGCCTGTGTCACTCAGTTTAAAACTGAAAGGCGACGAGCAAGGGATTAATGTTGAAGTGCTGAAAAGGAAAGGAGGCTGGAATAGAGGTAGCGTTAGTATCGGCTTCCAACACCATTACCCGCAACTGGTGAAACCATCATCTGAAACTGTGCACTCGACTGTGGTCAATTTCCCACTGGCGAACCAAGGTTAGTGATATGGCTCTGTGGATTTACTTGCACTTCCCTCGCCTACAGCTAGACGCACTCTTTGGTGATAACCAAGAACAACCCGTGGTGATTGTCGAAAGCCAACGTTGCCAGATTATTCAATACAACGAGATTGCCGAACAACAAGGCATTAAGCCAGGTATGGGCCTAGGCAGTGCTGCGTCCTTGTGTCGAGATTTACAAGTGCATCCTTATCATCCACAAACCGAATTAAATAAATTACAAGAGGTAGCTCAGTGGTTGTATTTGATCACATCTGACGTTGTGTTGATGCCAAACCAAGGTATTTTACTGCGTGCTACTCCAATGCTCGCTCTGTATGAAGGGCTTGAAAACTATTGGAATAAAGTCAGAGCTCACTTATCGGAGCTGAAACTGAGTTTTCAATTCGGATGTGGTTTTTCTCCTTTTGCTGCCAAATTGATGGCAATATCAGGAGCGAACGTCATCAGTGAAGACAAATCTGCCATACAAAAAGCTTTATCACCACTACCGTTAAAACTGACAGATTTATCAAACGCTACCGTAGAGAAGTTACAACGTGTAGGTGTCACCACATTGCAAAACCTGCTTGAACTGCCATTGCAAGACATCGCACGACGCTTTGATATCGATTTGGTGAACTACGTTGGTCGACTGACTGGGCAGTTTAAACACCCTGTCGACTTTTATCACCCTACCGAATCCTTCCAAGTTTATTTAGAGCTGTTGTTTGAGATCGAAAACGTTCAGTGGATTGAAAAGCCGTTGGCCAAATTACTTCGTCAACTCGAAATCTTTCTTAAATTAAGAGATAAGGTCGCTTTTGAACTGTGTTTAACACTCCACCAGCGTGAGAAACAAGAGCAACACCTTCAACTCACTTCTGCGCAAGGTGATTACCTATGTCAGCGTTGGCAACAGTTAGCGAGTTTGAGCTTAGAGTCACTCTCGCTTAATGGCCCAGTCACAGGGCTAACGTTAAAAGTCATCCGTCAAGGTGAGCCTCTTAGTGCATCACGCGATCTCTTTGCTGGGCAGAAAGGAAACATGAATGCTTTAGAGTTGCTTTCTTTACTGCAAGCTAAATTGGGGAAAAGTGCCGTTTTAAAACCCAATATTGCTTGCGATCCTAGACCAGAAAAGGCCAGTCAGTATCGCCCTGCTGATGCTACGGATGAAAAGGGGCACGCCATACCATCCATACTACGCCCAGCAATGCAATTACCGACTCCCATTGTATTGCAAGAGCAAGTTTCTTTGGTCCACGGACCTGAGCGAATAGTTTCTGGGTGGTGGGATGGTGATGAGATCATGCGTGATTACTACATTGCACACACCAAGCAAGGCCGCTGGTTATGGATATTTCGTGATCAGCACAAGCACTGGTTTCTTCATGGCTATTTTTGTTAAATCGACAGTTATTTTTGTTGGGTCATTATGAGTTACGCGGAACTATTTTGTCAGTCTAACTTCTCTTTTTTGACTGGAGCTTCTCATGCAGAAGAGCTGGTACTCCAAGCTGCTTTCTATCGCTATCAAGCTCTAGCTATAACGGATGAATGTTCAGTCGCGGGCGTTGTCAAAGCCCATGCAACCATCGAACAACATAAACTCGATATCAAACAAATCGTTGGAAGTATGTTTTGGTTAAATGATGAATGCCAAATCGTACTGCTTTGCCCTTGTCGCAAGGCTTATGCCGAGTTGTGTCGTATCATCACAAACGCAAGGAGACGCAGTGAAAAAGGCAACTATCAACTGTTCGAATGGGATTTGATGTCGGTTCGACATTGTTTGGTATTGTGGCTGCCCACACATCAAGAGAGTGATCACTATTGGGGGCGCTGGCTCAATCAACACCACGCTAATCGTTTGTGGGTAGCGATTCAGCGCCATTTGAGTAACAACGATACTGAGTACATTGCGCACTGCGAGCAGTTAGCACATGAATTTCAATTACCTATAACTGCCTGCGGAGGCGTTCTCATGCATGACGTTGAACGCTTGCCATTACAGCATGTACTTACTGCTATAAAACATGGGTGTAGCGTCGATAAACTCGGTTTTGACCGTATTTCGAATACTGAGCGAGCGCTTCGTCCTTTTAAAAAGTTGATTCGGATTTACAAACCAGAATGGCTGGAAGAAAGTACTTACATCGCCGATTTATGCGAGTTTAAGCTCTCCGATTTAAAATACGAATATCCTACCGAGCTGATCCCAGATGGTTATACACCCGACTCTTACTTACGTATGTTGGTCGAACGTGGTAAAAAGCTGCGTTTTCCTGAAGGCGTGCCCGCAGAAGTCAATCAAACCATCGAGAATGAACTGGCGCTTATTCAAGAGCTTAAATACCACTACTACTTCCTTACTATTCACGACATCGTAATGTTTGCGAAACAGCAAGGTATTCTTTACCAAGGGCGAGGTTCCGCTGCAAACTCTGTAGTGTGTTATTGCCTGGAAATTACCGCCGTCGATCCTCGACAAATCGCTGTCTTATTCGAACGATTTATCAGTAAAGAACGTAAGGAACCGCCGGATATTGATGTGGACTTTGAACACGAGCGCCGTGAAGAAGTTATCCAGTATATTTACAAAAAATATGGTCGTGAGCGTGCAGCACTTGCTGCAACAGTGATCAGCTATCGCTTTAAAAGTGCCGTGCGTGAAGTCGGTAAAGCACTAGGGATTGAAGAGACCCAATTAGATTTTTTCATTAAGAACGTTAATCGCCGAGATCGCAGCCAAGGCTGGCAAGCTCAAATTATTGAACTTGGCTTACAACCAGAATCTCTCAAAGGGCAGCAGTTTATCCAATTGGTCAACGAGATCATTGGCTTCCCACGCCATTTATCTCAGCACGTAGGTGGCTTTGTAATTTCATCTGGCCCTTTATATGAGTTGGTACCTGTTGAAAATGCCTCGATGGAAGATCGCACTATCATTCAATGGGATAAAGACGATTTAGAAAGCTTGAAGCTACTAAAAGTCGATGTACTCGCACTCGGCATGTTAAACGCCATCAAAAAGTGCTTTCAACTGGTCGAGAAACATCACCAGCGATCCCTCTCGATTTCCGAGATCACTCGCCGACAAGATGATCCACACGTGTATCGCATGATCCAAAAAGCCGACACGATAGGCGTATTCCAAATAGAATCTCGTGCACAAATGAGCATGCTTCCTCACCTAAAGCCTGCTTGTTATTACGACTTAGTGATTCAAATTGCAATTGTTCGTCCAGGCCCTATTCAGGGTGATATGGTGCATCCTTTTTTAAAACGACGAGATCACAAAGAGCCTGTCAGTTATCCATCGGAAGAAGTAAAAAGCGTTCTTGAGCGGACTATGGGCGTCCCTATTTTCCAAGAGCAAGTCATCAAGCTAGCCATGGTAGCCGCAGGGTTTAGCGGCGGCGAGGCCGATCAACTCCGTCGAGCGATGGCATCATGGAAAAAGAATGGCGATCTCGCTAAATTCAGACCAAAACTGATCAATGGTATGCAAGAGAGAGGTTATGACTTAGCGTTTGCTGAGCGCATTTTCGATCAGATTTGCGGCTTTGGTGAGTACGGCTTCCCTGAAAGTCATTCAGCGTCTTTCGCAGTGCTGGCATATTGTTCTGCATGGTTAAAATATTATTACCCAGCCGAATTTTACACTGCATTATTGAACAGCCAACCAATGGGATTTTATAGCCCATCGCAATTAGTACAAGATGCTCGCAGACATGGCGTCGAAGTATTGCCGGTGTGCGTCAATCATTCAAAATATCAACATCATCTCGTCTCACGTCCGAATGGCAGGCTCGGCGTGCAACTTGGTTTTCGCTTGGTGAAAGGCTTTAACGCAGAAAGCGCACAAAGGCTTATTGAGCGCAAACCACTTAATGGTTACCGATCGATTCAAGAAGTAAAGCAGATATTAAGAAGCCGAAGTGACATTGAATTATTGGCTTCAGCCAATGCATTTCAGGCCTTATCGGGAAATCGTTATAACGCTCGCTGGGCAGCAATGGATTCCTTATCTGACCTACCATTGTTTCACAAGGTCGAAGAACCCAATGTTAGCTACCAGACTCAACCCTCTGAATATGAAAATTTAATTGAGGATTACGCAAGCACGGGACTATCTCTTAGCCGCCATCCAATTAAATTATTAGAAGAAACGGGCAAACTCCCTCACTTTACCCGCATGAGGCAACTGACAGAGAAACCGCATAAGTCACTGGTCACAGTGGTAGGTGTGGTAACAGGAAGACAATCTCCAGGCACCGCCGCTGGCGTGACATTTTTTACGTTAGAAGATGACACGGGCAACATTAATGTGGTCGTTTGGCAAGCGACAGCACGAGCCCAAAAGCAAGCGTATTTAGGCGCTAAAGTATTAATGGTGAAAGGCATTCTTGAAAAAGAGGGAGAAGTCACACACGTTATTGCTGGCAAGTTGATGGATTGCACGCACTACTTGAACAATCTACAAAGTAAATCTCGGGATTTCCATTAGTACAGAGGAATTAAGGAGAGAAATGTTAAAAATCAGAGAGAGGTGCGCTCCCTCTGATTTCACTAGATCTAATCATGCACTTTTAGAAAGCATCTGGCGTAATCGGTCTTGAGCAACTTCAACCAGCAGATCCGGTTGGAATTTAGATATAAAGCGATCACAGCCTACTTTTTGTACCATGGCTTCATTAAAACTACCGCTCAGAGAAGTGTTCAATGTGATAAACAACTTAGACATACGTGGATCTTGGCGCACTTCATGGGTCAGTTTATAACCGTCCATTTCAGGCATTTCAGCATCCGTAATCATCATCAACAGCTCTTTTTCTACATCTTTACCTTCATCACACCAACGTTTTAAAACCGTTAACGCTTCTAGCCCGTCACGGCACTCGATGATATTCATACCCAATTGAGAAAGCGTATCGCGAACTTGATTACGAGCTGTAGAGGAATCATCCACAATCAGAACATTACGCCCGACCATTGCTTGGGCCAATTCTTGATCGAGAATGTCCTCCGAGATAGTCACGTCGTAATGTACGATCTCTGCTAAAACTTTTTCAACGTCAATAATTTCGACAATTTGAGAGGCATCCCCCTCTTTGATTTGCGTGATAGCCGTGAGGTAATTCGAGCGACCAGACGTGGAAGGAGGCGGCTGAATTTCAGTCCATGCCGTATTAATAATGTTTTTAACCGGACCGACTAAGAAGCCCTGCACCGTGCGGTTGTACTCTGTCACGATCAAATTTTCTTCTTCCGCTTCACCACGTAAAGCAGGAAAACCAATTGCGCCTCGTAAATCAATCACTGGTACCGCTTCACCTCGTAGAGAAGCAACCCCACGAATATTGTAGTGCGATCCAGGGAGCTTGGTTAACGGTGGAAGCTTGATGACCTCTTTCACTTTGAACACATTAATCGCAAATAATTGGCGACTATTTAAAGTGAACAGCAGAAGCTCTAGTCGATTTTCACCAACCAAGTTTGTACGCTGGTCAACCGTATTTAACACTCCGGACATACTACTACCTAAATTATGGATAATTCTTATTTTACTCGAAATCAGTACAGACACAGCAAGGTTATATAACCAAATAACCTTAAAATATTTGGCTTTTCGAGCACAGCTTTAAAGTACAACAGTTTTAGCGTATTACTTCTCTTTGCATCAGACGCAAAGTCACGCAGCACATTGAAAGCCATTTTGTTTATTTACTTGAGCTTTTTAGGAAATTACATGAATGGCGCAGATATAGCAATGCAACATAACTCAAATTCCCTTTCTAGTAATAGGCGATCAAAAAGGGTGAGCCGTTAAGTCTCACCCTAAATCACCTACAAATGCAGTCTCAACAGCCCGGCACATCATCATGTTAAAAAGTACTTAACCTTCCACAACCTTCATCAATAGTTGACCATCGTACAACGCTTGCTTAATCAACGCGGCACCAGGCATTGTGGCTTGCTTATAGAAACGAGACTCCACCAGCTCAAGATCTTGGTGATAAACAGGTAAACTCTGCTCTTCGATACAGCGACGAACCGCAGGATAAAGCACATCTTTTGCTTGGTTAATCACACCACCGATCAAGATTTTCTCAGGGTTAAATAAGTTGATCACAATAGCAATTGCAGAGCCTAAGTAGCGTCCAAGTTTTTCAATCACATCGACGGCCAAAGGATCACCGTTTGCAGCGGCTTCACAAATGCTCTCAATACTCATTTCCTCTTGTTTAGCAAGAATAGAGTCTTCGCCATCAGCGATTCGTCTTACGACTTCTTCACGAATTGCTTGAGAACTGGCAACGGTTTCCAAACAGCCAATATTGCCGCAATGACAACGTTTTCCATTTGGGTCAATTTGAATATGCCCGAGTTCACCAATGTTACCGTGACGGCCTTGCAAAACGCGCCCATCCAGAATGATGCCCGCACCTAAACCGTGGTGGATAGAGATAAGAACGGAGTTGTCATTATCTTGAGAATGACCAAAAAGCTTTTCTGCTAATGCCCAAGCTCGCGTGTCATTGGCAATGAAAACTGGCAAGCCTGTTGCTTTGTATATCTCTGGTCCAAGAGCAAGATTTTCGACATTGTAATGAGGCATCTGCAAAACGACACCTTGCTCTGAGTTCACGAGACCAGGCAGCGTAAGGGCAATACTGGTAACACGATCCAGTTGATCCGCGTAAGTCTGAAAGAATTCATCAATTTCGTAAAGCAGGCGCTCAAGCACATCGTCTTGATCAAGCTCGTGTATCTCGATTTTAGTATCGATTAGTACATCACCGCCTAACTCATGCAAAGCAATGGTTAAATAACCCCGCCCCAAACGCATTGACAAAAATTGCCAGCCTTCATTATTGACCTGCAAACCGACAGCAGGTCGACCACGACTCGTCGCTTCTTGTACTGTCGTTTCATGAATCAAGTGCGCTTCAATTAATTCTCGAGTGATTTTGGTGATACTAGCAGGAGCAAGCTCACTCTGCTTGGACAAATCAATTCGAGAAATAGGACCTTTTAGGTCAATTAGTTTATATACACGACCAGCATTGACCTGTTTGATATGATCAATATGGCCCGGTTGAGCCATGTACATCTTGCACTCCGAAATTCTATAACGGGACAATTTTTTTACTTTGCGAACTAATTGTGAAGTGAATTAATAAATCCCCGTGACAAGCATCACGTATAAACCTGTTTGTTTGTGTATTCAATCAAATAACGAAGAATCTACTCCTGTTAAATTGTTTGAAAAATAACTTATTTTTATTCACTAAATTATGAAGTAATGCCTTTAAAGCAGCGTATTTTTATCAATAAGGCCATTGCCTGTCGAATATCTGTCTGTTTTACCGGGGTTACTCTTAATGTAAACATTCTGTGCATATACTTATATTCAAGTAGCTTTAAGGTGTGGGCTAAGCGAGGCTAACCTTGAGAGCGATTGCGTAAAGTAAGGATAGAGTTCAAGTTACCTGTACACACACATTCATCGGAGAATCTATGACTTCCAAATTAAGACGAACAAAAATTGTCACTACGCTGGGTCCTTCAACGGATAAGGACAATATACTTGAGGAGATCATCAAAGCCGGTGCAAACGTTGTCCGTATGAATTTTTCACATGGAACCAGTGAAGACCACATTCAACGTGCGAACAAAGTCCGTACCATTGCAGCAAGACTTGGGCGTCAGGTTGCAATTCTTGGTGACTTACAAGGCCCTAAAATCCGTGTATCAACGTTTAAAGACGGCCAAGTCATTTTGAATGTGGGCGATAAATTCACATTAGATAGTGATTTACCAAAAGGTGAAGGCAATCAAGAATCTGTAGGGTTAGATTATAAAGAACTACCGCAAGATGTTTCACCAAATGACATTTTATTACTCGATGATGGACGCGTTCAGCTGCAAGTTACCAAAGTAGAGGGTAATAAAGTTCATACCCGTGTGATTGTCGGTGGTCCACTGTCCAACAATAAAGGGATCAACAAAAAAGGCGGCGGATTGTCAGCCGATGCGCTCACAGAGAAAGATAAAGCCGACATTCTTACCGCCGCAGCAATTCAAGTAGACTACCTTGCTATTTCATTCCCGCGTAACGGCGAAGACATGCATTACGCTCGACGCTTAGCCAGAGATGCAGGCCTTGAAGCCATGTTAGTGGCTAAAGTCGAACGAGCAGAAACCGTCGCGACCAATGAGTCTATTGACGACATTATTCTCGCATCCGATGTGGTGATGGTTGCACGTGGTGACCTTGGTGTAGAAATCGGTGACCCTGAGCTCATAGGTGTCCAGAAAAAACTGATTCGCCGCGCACGCAGTTTAAACCGTATCGTGATTACTGCGACACAAATGATGGAGTCCATGATTACTAGCCCAATGCCAACGCGTGCTGAAGTGATGGATGTGGCCAATGCGGTTCTAGACGGCACTGACGCGGTGATGCTTTCTGGAGAGACCGCTGCAGGTAAATATCCTGTAGAAACGGTCAAATCCATGGCCGAAGTATGTGTGGGGGCAGAAAAAATGTCGGAGGCAAGTCTATCAACCTATCGCTTAGATAGAACCTTCGAAACCGCTGAAGAAACCATCGCAATGGCAACCATGTACTCTGCGAATCACATGGAAGGAATTAAAGCGATGATCTCGTTAACTGAGTCCGGCAGGACTGCGTTGATGATGTCTCGCTTAAGCTCTGGCTTGCCAATATTTGCCTTATCACGGAATGAATCGACACTCAATCGAGCAGCATTATACCGAGGCGTGACACCTGTATATTTCGAGTCAAAAAGTGATGCGGGTTTACCAACGGCTCAAGCAGCGATTACTAGCCTTAAAGAGCAAGGGTTCTTGCACAAAGGTGATTTAGTCATTATTACTCAAGGCGATGTAATGGATGTTGTTGGCTCAACCAACTGCATGCGCATTCTACAAGCGTAGTCGTTATACCTAACTGGAATTAACCACAAGAACCCGCAAATAAGGCTCCGAAAATGGAGCCTTATTTATATGCTTTGTATATTGCGCACATCGTGAACGTAAGAAGGTTTATGCACTCTCTCTACCATCAATTTCAACATCCAGCTGGTCATAGAGTTGAACTAGGTTAAACCCAGCTTGAAGCCCAAGTTGATAGTCATGCTCTAGTGACTCTTGGTCACTTAACAAAGAAGAAGAACGAAGTCCCTCTTTAGGCGCAACTTGTAAAATAAAAGTGTCGTCAGGTGGAGCAGATATAAAGGCCTGCGTGAGCTCAAATGTTTGATAATGAATCATCAGCATGTCGGCTAAACCTGAGTCAAAATTCTCACCAATCAGGTGGCTTAAACGATACAAGTTATCGGCACCGAACAACCAACGGCCTCCATTTAACAGCATTTTCCCTGCAAGCTTCGATTGATGTGCTGCATTAATTTTTTGTTGGAAGAACGACGCCCAATCCAGCTTCCACTGATTCACTTTTTGCTGCCATGATTGCTGTACTGAGTTGATAGACTCCCGATACCATTCGACAGGCACATCCCCCACCTCACTTTGGGCTCTCGCTTCAATCTCTGAAAACGGCTCTGTGCGAATGACAATAATGTTGCGAGCATTCTGACGCCACGCTTCTTGAACAGGGATAGAGGCAGACACGCCGCCATCAACAAACTTATTGCCATTTACGTCGACAGGTCCGTGGTACAACTTGGGAATCGCACATGTCGCTAGCATAGTGTTAAACCACGAGTCATCCAAGATTGGTAGATATTGATCTGATAGCGTCTCTATATTCGTTACCGCAGCAAACGCTCCTCGTTTTCCCAATGCACTACGACCTAAATCAAGGTCAAGCTTGTATGGGAAATCTTGAATCCGTTCTAATGCCCACTCTAAACCTAAGTACTGCTGCTTTCGGATATAGCGAAACAGATTAAAAAATTCAGGAGACGTTGTCAGCTCGGTAATAAAAGCTTTGCCCATGCCATGTTGACGACACAAGTAAGAACATAAGTTAAGTGCTCCGGCAGAGGTGCCATAGAATTCATCGAAAGGATCGAAGTTGGAAAGTAAAAAGGCGTCTAAAACGCCAGCGGTAAAAATCCCTCTCTGCCCTCCACCTTGCGTGACTAAAGCAGTTTTACCATGCCTAAAGTGCTCATAAACTTTTACATCAAGCTCTGCATGGCTTTCTGTGATTATACCGCTGTTACGTATCATAGGCTCACGCCATTTTGTTAAAACGTTTGGTAAAAGTGGTTATCTTAAGCTGTTGTAATAGCAATGATGCCAAATGACAAAAGCACTGCAAAAACAGTCACCACAATGATTAATGCGGATTTTAGATCGTGTTCCATAAACACCTCCTTAATATGTAACAAATTAATAACACCGGTGTGAAATATGTTCAAGATTTGCTTAATTTAGTCGCGCAATTTTGACTAACCCATCACAATTAGCTTAGTCATAATAAGGAGATAGGGCATGAACCAAAAACTCAGCTGGCTAGTAGGAATCATGATGATGAGTACTGCTATCAATGCACAAGCGAATATCATCGTTACACCATACATAGGCTATACAGGAGGCGGCCAAGTAGAGGATGAAAGTGGTAATACATACGATCTCGACCCCGCAGTGAACTACGCTCTTTCAGTCGAGACTCCCTTAGAAAAAGGAAGGATCGGATTGTTTTACTCCAATCAATCGACGGAACTTGAAAAGCTGTCCAACTCAGCAGATATCCATTATCTGCACTTCCAAAGCAGCATGTACTATCCTGTCGCAGAAAATTGGCAAACCTATATCGGTGTAGGTTTGGGCGCTTCTTATGCCGATGTGGATTGGGTAGACAAAAAATACGGATTTTCGGCTAGCGCTTTTGCAGGGCTGGAATATGAATTTTCAAAGAACTTTGCATTAACAGCCCAACTGAGATGGTTAGGAACGGTCGTTGATAACGATACATCTGGCGCCTGCAATCTACCTAATGACGGCTCAAACTGTATCATTAAGTTCGATACTGATTGGATGAACCAATTCCAATCAAATGTCGGTTTTAGTTTCCGCTTCTAATTTTTATGCATGTTCCTTTGTAGGACTCGTCACAAAGAACGCTGAACGAGTCCTGCACAGAGCCGATAAAGGATATCGTCTAAACACCATTGTTTGGCAAAGTAACGAAGCATCATCTAGATAGGTGCACAAAAGATAGCCGTACGCCCTAATTAATCAAAATAGTCTTAAACACCAAAGCAATTATTAGATCCCAGTCATTTATTCCAGACAAACAACCACCTACCCACACAAAACCACAATCAAACTCAAATTTAACAAGATTAAAACCAGACAACGTATCTGAATTAACATTTAGATTCTATTGCGCTAAGTATTATTAGAAGTTAGTCTGATCAGTGAAAACAGATAAATATTTCAGTTTTATCAAACACACATCAAAATTTTAAGATTAATAATCTACTTTCTCTTACAGTAGACAGAATATAGCTCTATAAAATTATAATAAGTTAGAATTAAGGATAGAAAAGCTGATGGATAACAGCGGTCCTTTCTTCCAACTGTTTGCGCAATTATTACTGTGTTACGTAGAGAGCTTCATTCCTCAGGGAGTCTTATAGGAGTCAAATATGAAGCGAGAACAATGGGGATCCCGGGCGGGATTCATCTTAGCAGCAGTTGGGTCTGCTATCGGTTTGGGAAACATTTGGCGTTTCCCATACATGGCCTATGAAAACGGTGGCGGCGCATTTTTTATTCCTTACATTTTTGCCATGATCACTGCCGGTATTCCATTTATGATCCTTGAGTTCAGTATGGGACAAAAATACCGAGGCTCGGCACCAAAAACACTTGCGAAAATTCATTCTAAATTTGAATGGCTTGGCTGGTTCCAAGTTGGTGTGGCTGCAGTTATTGCCGTTTACTATGTGGCTGTTATCGGTTGGTCGATTTCTTACTTTGGGTTGTCGTTCACTCAAGGTTGGGGAACCGATACCAACGCATTTTTCTTTAGTGAATACCTAAAGCTAGGTGACAACTCACCAACAGACTTAGGCAGTATTCAATGGAAGATTGCTTTATCCATGGTGATTGCTTGGGCAATTACTTACACCGCTATTGCCAAAGGCGTGAAATCAGGAATTGAACGAGCATCTAAAATTATGATGCCAATCCTATTCTTGATGGTGATTTTCTTAATCGGACGTATGATTTTCTTGCCAGGAGCTCTAGATGGCGTGAACTACATGTTCGAACCCGATTTCAGCAAAATTTGGGATGTGAAAGTATGGGCAGCGGCATATGGTCAGATCTTCTTTACGCTAAGTATCGGCTTCGCCATCATGCTAGCTTACTCTAGCTACCTACCAGAAAAGTCGGACATAACGAATAACGCGTTTATGACTGTGTTGATCAACTGTGGCTTCTCGATCCTAGCCGGCATCATGATCTTCTCAGTATTGGGTTACATGGCTCAAGAGCAAGGTAAGCCGTTAACAGAGGTGGTATCTGCAGGCGTTGGCTTGGCTTTTGTTACTTTACCTGCGGCAATTAACCTACTACCTGCCCCATATATTCTTGGTCCACTGTTCTTCTTTGCACTGGTGGTTGCGGGTCTAAGTTCGCATATTTCAATTATGGAAGCCGTAACTTCAGCCATTATCGACAAGCTGAAGTGGAGCCGTAAAAAAGCTGCAAATGTTGTGATTGGTATTGGCTTCGTTGTCTCTATGGCGTTTGCTACCAATGGCGGTCTGCTGCTACTCGATCTAGTAGACCACTTTGCAAACAACGTTGGCATCATGGTTGGTGGTCTGGTTGAGATTGTCTTGATGGCGTGGCTATTGAAGCGCGTGCCAGAAGTACGTAATTACGTTAACGAGCGCTCTGATTTCTCTGTTGGTCAATGGTTCGAGATCTGCTTACGCTTCGTTACACCAATCATGCTCGCCATTATCTTAGCGACCAAGCTATACGCCCTAATTACTGAAGGCTACGGTGGCTATGATCTAACTTTAGGCTGGGCACTTATCGCCGCACTCTTTATCTTTGGTCTAGTGATCAACGCAGTGAACCGCAAGGAGACAGCAAAATGACAATCAGCGCAATTATTATGATGGTTATTGGTTTAGGTATCACTTGGGGCGGCGCTGCCGTTTGCATCAAGCGAGCCATGGATAAACAATAGAACGTTAAGTTCCACATAAAAACGCCGGTAGTTACCGGCGTTTTTTTATACATACATTAGTTCAATTCTAGAAACTGTACTTGATGCCAACGGCGCCGCCAAGTTGCAAGTCAGCACCTTTGTAAAGATCTAGCTCTGGGTGTATTTGACCATAAAGGTCCCAGCCGCGTGATAAATCCCAGTTCACACCAAGTGGTACTCTCACACCAAACTCGTCATCCCATTCATACCAGCCACCAACGCCGACATACCAAGTCACAGGCATGTTTTGATCGAATGTTCCACGCTTAGCGATGTAATCAAACGCCATACCATCGTTTCCGATAATGCCACGATATTTGTTATCTAACTCTACAACAACACTTAATTGTTGATCGACAGCCATACCAACTGATAGATCCGTTGGCTCGCTTGCCGCCATTGCCGTACTAGAAACTAGTCCCAAAACTAAAGTGAATTTGTTCTTCATACACGTTATCAATTATTCAAAAAAACATTATTCGCTATTCAAACATAATGGCATATCAATATGTCAACGATGGGTAAGCTCGATGTATGAAAAAGCTGACAAAAGTAAAGATGAGTTTAGGATCACACTAAAAAGGAACTGTCAGTTAATAAAATAGGAACTAAAAAAGGAGGCCGAAGCCTCCTTTTATGCATTACTATGAATGACTGCGATTAACCGTGGTTACGAATCCACTCATCCATTTCAGTTTTTAGGTTATCAGACTTAGTACCGAAGATAGCCTGTACACCACCAGCTACAACTACAACACCAGCAGCGCCTAGTTGTTTTAGCTTGTCTTGGTCAACAGCTGCTGTATCTGCAACTGCTACACGTAGACGTGTGATACATGCATCTAGACCAGTAATGTTAGCTTTACCGCCAAACGCTGCAACCAGTTCACCGCCCATATCAGAGCCAGAAGTTACAGCTGCACTTTCCGTTTCATCTTCACGGCCAGGTGTTTTTAGGTCAAGCGCTGTGATTACACCACGGAACACTACGTAGTAAATTACTGCGTAAACTAGACCAACGGCAATCATTAGCACCATCTTCTGAGCGTTACCAGATAGAACTAGGAAGTCGATCAGACCGTGAGAGAAAGAAGTACCGTGTACAAAGCCTAGAGTGTTCGAAACGATGTATGCAGAACCAGCTAGTAGAGCGTGGATACCGTATAGTAGTGGAGCAACGAATAGGAATGAGAATTCGATTGGCTCAGTAATACCAGTTAGGAATGAAGTCAGTGCAGCTGACGCCATGATACCCATTACTTTTGCACGGTTTTCTGGTTTAGCACAATGAGCAATTGCGATTGCTGCAGCTGGTAGACCGAACATCTTGAACATGTAACCACCCGCTAGCTGACCGAAGCCATTACCAGCAGCACGAGATGCTTCATCAGCAACTAGGTAACAAGTTAGTACACCATTTTGAGCTTCACCGGCAGCGTTAACACAAGAACCTGCTTCGAAGAAGAACGGTACGTTCCAGACGTGGTGTAGACCGAATGGGATTAGAGAGCGCTCAACAACACCGTAGATACCGAATGCTAGCTGTGGGTTTTGGTGTGCAGCCCAATCAGAGAATGCAGAAATTGCACCGCCAATTGGTGGCCAGATAACAGAAAGGATAACACCTAGGATGATCGCAGCAAAACCAGTGATGATTGGCACTGCGCGCTTACCAGCGAAGAAGCCAAGGTACTCTGGAAGTTGGATTTTGAAGAAACGGTTGAATGCCCAAGCAGCCACACCACCGACAAGGATACCACCTAGTACACCTGTATCGATTTTCTCAACACCCATAACGCCCGCCATTACACCTAGCGTTGCCGTCATGATGCCGTAACCAACGATAGCTGCAAGACCTGCAACACCGTCGTTGTTAGTGAAGCCTAGCGCTACACCTACTGCAAATAGAAGTGCCATTTGGCCGAATACTGAACCACCAGCTTGTTCCATAAGATTAGAAACGATCTCTGGAATAAAGCTTAGATGGGCAGCACCCACACCTAATAAAATACCTGCAACTGGTAAAACTGATACTGGAAGCATCAGAGCCTTACCAACTTTTTGCAGGTTAGCAAAAAGGTTCTTAAACATGTTTATGCTCCTGATAAATTTATAAGTATTATTTGGGCACTAACGGCACACCCCCGTAGCCTAAAGGTTAGCACCCAATGAAAATGTAACCACAACTGCATTATATTTTCCGGCTCTAAATATATATTGATGACCCTCAAACTTTCCACACAGTTACGAAATTTAGTTTCAAAACAAGTCTTGGATCACACCCAAAAACAGCCGATGAAAAGGTTTGCATTGCACTTATATTACTGTTTTATAAAGAATTAATTATTTATATAATTAATTTTAAGGCGTAAATAAAATACGCCTCAATGTTATTTTTAGTAACAAAATTACATTTGTGATTTTTGAATGTTATTAAATCAACATTTTTAGTAAACATTAAACTCGTGAGCGTATCTGTTGTTTTTATCAACAAAAAAGGAGCCTAAGCTCCTTTTTTATGCTCTTATTATTTTTTCATCACAAAAAAAGATTTCGGAAGTTTTCGGTGGTTTTTTGTGCCACTTCAGAAAGAGAGCACGATTTGAGTTGCGCAATATAAGAAGCGACTTCGACAACGTAAGCGGGTTGATTCTCTTTGCCACGATGAGGGACAGGAGCCAAGTAAGGAGAATCTGTCTCAATAAGAAGCTTCTCTAAAGGTAGAGTCTTCACCACTTCTTTTAACTCTGTAGCTTGACGGAAAGTAACAATCCCCGAGATAGAAATATAAAACCCCAGCTCCAGTGCAGCTTCAGCAAATGGAAGATCTTCTGTAAAACAGTGGATAACACCACCACATTTCTCTGCCCCACCCTTACGCAAAATATCTAGAGTATCCGCACGTGCGTTTCTGGTATGGATAATTAAAGGTTTGTTGAGCTCCACTGCAAGATCAACGTGTTGCTCAAAGCGCTCTTTCTGTAACGCGGCCGTTTCGGGCTTGTAATGATAATCTAAACCCGTTTCGCCAATAGCGACGACTTTTGCATTCGACGCATGGTGGCGCAATACGTCCATCGAAAAGTCGCTTTCAACATCAAGTGGGTGCACACCGCACGAAGCATAAACATTGTCATAAGGCTCGATCATTTCCATCATTTTCGGGAAAGAATCCAGCGTTACTCCAACAGAAAGTAGTTCAGTTACGTTTGCTTGTTTAGCTTTGTTAATAACGTCTTCCACATTGATGTGGAGATCGTCGTAATTCAATTTGTCTAAATGACAATGAGAATCTACGAACATAATGCCTCTCGTGATTCAATTAACCAATTCATTGATAGTAGCTCAAGGTTCAGGCCAGGAAAGGCTTGCACCTGAGCTTTCAGGTTCATCAGCGCCTTCGCTGATGAGTACAAACCGTTATAGTTGTCCGGTTGAAACTTTGTCGCGCCCGGAAGCATTTGAGCTTCTGATACACCAAACTGCGCTTTCTGAGCATCTGTCAGTAAATACCATGCCCAGTCTAGTGATTGCTCTGAGTGTTTAGCGATTAAAGAAGCACACTCAGAAACGTCTGAAACAGGCGAAGACATTGCCTTAATAAAACTGCGTTCAAAAGCCAAGTAAGCTTCGAGCTCACCATTATTTAACGCATCCAATGTTTTTATTGGAGAGCCCATATTCAGTTTTAAGGCATAAGCAGGAACTTGCTTCGCCCCTTGTTCGTGCATCCATTGCATCGCTTGTTCCGCTGACGGAGGCGCAACAACCCAGTGTTGGCAACGGCTACGAATCGTTGGGAGCAGACGCTCCTGATTGTGGGTAACGAGCAAAAACAAGCACTTTGCCCCAGGCTCTTCTAGCGTCTTTAACAGCGCATTCGATGCCGACTCGTTCATAGAGTCCGCCGGTTCTATTACAAATAGGCGGTAACCATTAAGCTGAGATGATTCCTGAGCAAGACGGTTACAAGCGCGAATTTGGTCCACCGTTATCGCCTTTCCTTCTTTCTCTGGCTTGATCCAGTGTAAATCAGGGTGGTTTTGAGATTGATTTAGCTGGCAGCTATGACAAAAACCGCATGCTTCACTCGCGTAATTTTGGCAAAGAAGTGCTTGGCTAAAAAACTCGATAAGTTTTTCGATGCCCAAGCCCTGCTCGCTTTGTAATAAAAGCGCACCTGGTATTCTGTCCGACTCTAACCCTACTTTGAGGTTATCCCATATTGGCTGTAGCCATGGATAATCATTTAACATGAGTCACCTAAATTTACGTTTCACTTATTGACGAGCTAGCCACTCGTTTAGAGCGTCCCGAATATCACGCGACACGCCTTCAATCGTCTGTTCTGCGTTAATGATAACGATGGAAGGATCGGCATGAGCAATCTCCAAATAACGCTCACGTGTACGCTCGAAGAAACTAATATCCATCTTCTCTATACGATCTAACTCACCACGCCCACGCGCACGCTCAAGCCCAACACGAGGGTCAATATCCATATAGAGAGTGAGAGCAGGTTTAAAATCACCAAGCGTTGTATCCCGGAGATTTTTCATTAACGATGCGTCAATCTGACGGCCACCACCTTGATAAGCTTGCGACGACATATCGTGTCGGTCACCAACCACCCACTGACCGTTTTCCAAAGCTGGTTTGATCACGTTCTCAACCAACTGAACACGTGCAGCGTACAGAAGAAGCAACTCCGTCATGTCCTTAAGTTCTTCGCCTTCGTGCTCTTCTTTCACCAGAGCGCGCATTTTTTCTGCTAGCGGTGTGCCTCCTGGCTCACGGGTATTTACGATATCCTCAATACCGGCCGCTTTTAGCGTATCTAAAACGGTTTTAATCGCAGTGCTTTTACCCGCGCCTTCTAGGCCTTCAACGACAATAAAGTTTGCTTTCATCATTTGTTCTTTCTTAGTTCTCTTAAATAGGCACGAACAGCACGGTTGTGCTCAGCAAGGGATTTCGAAAATACATGTCCGCCCTTTCCACTTGCTACAAAATATAAATAGTTGCTGCTTTCTGGATTCAAAGCCGCTTCAATGGAAGCTTCACCAGCCATCGCAATCGGTGTTGGTGGCAAACCATTGATGGTATAGGTGTTATATGGTGTCGGCGTACGCAAATCTTTCTTACGAATGTTGCCATCGTAGGCGTCACCCATACCATAAATAACTGTCGGATCAGTTTGTAACCGCATGCGTTTGTTCAATCGGTTGATAAACACAGAAGCGACGCGCTCACGCTCAGAATCAATAGCCGTCTCTTTCTCGATGATAGACGCGAGAATCAAGGCTTCATATTTATCCTGTAATGGCAGCTTTTCTTGACGAGCTTCCCAGCTAGCGTCCAGTATTTTATTGAGTTTTCGATGCGCTCGTTTTAATAACTGGCTTTCACTCGCACCCGCTGTGTAATGGTAGGTTTCTGCTAAAAACAACCCTTCTAGCTTTTCTCTCTCAATTCCGAGCTTCGCAGCCATTTCTTTTTCTGAAAGATCGGTTAAATCATGCTTTAAATAAGGAGCACTTTTTAGTTGATCTACCCATTCAGAAAAGCGGCTGCCTTCAACAAAAGTGATCGCAAACTGGTATTCTTTTCCAGTATTCAGATGCTCCAATGTTTGCGAAAGTGACATACCAGGCTCAAGTTGGTAAGTACCCGCTCGCACTTGCAACAATTCTGGATATAAGTGAGGAATTAAACGGATGTACTCCGATGTTTCAATCACCTCATCTTCAACTAAGGCGCGCATGACATGATGAAAGCTTGTACCACTTTCTACAGTAAACAGCTGAGGTTGTTCCAATAGAATAGGCTTTTCAACGTATTGTTTAGCCTGTGAAATTATATAAAAAACAGCTGCTGCGCCTATCACTGCGATCAGCACAACAAAAGCCAACAGTTTTTTAATCACGTAGTTAAATTCCCTTGCAGTCGTTGAGTCAATTTTCCTATCGGAAATATAGTCTTAGAGTTCGATGTCACTATGCTGCGAATAGGTGCGACACCTAATATTGAGTTACACATGAAAGCCTCGTCAGCACTCAGCAAATCTGGAAGTATAAAACGCCCCTCGATGACTTCAATATGACTTACTTTAAGTAACTCAAGCACCTTACGACGCATTACGCCCGTAACGCCTGATAAGGTCAGCTCCGGCGTAAATACTTTATTACCTTTAACCCAAAAAAGGTTGGCCATTGTAGTTTCAATGACATGGTTTTGCACATTTAACGTTATTGCATCTGCAAACTCTGTATTGTCGATTTCAGCCTTGGCGAGAATCTGCTCTAAACGGTTGTTGTGCTTATGTCCCGCAAGTAAAGGTTGAATCCCTAGACGAGTATTACAAACGCCCAAGTCCACACCTTGTTCTTGCCAAGATGAATAATGAGAAGGAAACGCAAAATTGGAAATCGTCACGATAGGGCCTTTAATCCCATTAGGGCTATACCCTCGCCCGCCAATACCGCGGCTAACGTGAATCTTCACCCCCGCTCGTGCGTCAGATAAAACCGCTTTGCTTGCCCAATCATGCACAACTTTCCAGTCAGGTGAAGAGATCTTCAAAGCGTCAAGGCAAGCACTCATGCGCTCAGTATGTTCTTGCCAGTAAACCAACTCTCCATTTTGGGTCAGGATGGTGGTAAAGCCTCCATCACCGTATTGGAATGAGCGATCGCCTAGCTCTACATGCGTTTGCGGAACTCCATTTACCCAAAACATTCACGTACCTTCAAATTAGCAGACAACAAATAAAACAAAACGGCTCAATGCTAAGCATCGAGCCGTTAGAATACAAGTTTCGCTTATCTAAATTAGGTTAGATAGTGTTACTCAGCGAACTTCTTGAAGATCAAAGAACCGTTTGTACCACCAAAGCCAAACGAGTTACAGATAGCGTACTCCATACCTTCAACTTTGCGCGCTGTATGCGGCACAAGGTCGATGTCTAGACCTTCTTCTGGATCATCAAGGTTAATGGTTGGCGGAACAATTTGGTCAACCAAAGACATAACCGTGATAATTGCTTCAACAGAGCCTGCAGCACCTAATAGGTGACCCGTCATAGACTTAGTTGAAGACACAAGAACTTGCTTCGCACCTTCTTCACCAAGAGCACGTTTCACGCCCTTGATTTCTGCAACATCACCAGCAGGAGTAGAAGTACCGTGAGCATTCACATAACCTACTTGAGTACCTGTGATGTTAGCGTCACGCATCGCCGCTTCCATCGCAAGTGCACCACCAGAGCCGTCTTCGCTTGGAGATGTCATGTGGTAAGCATCACCAGACATACCAAAACCAACCAGTTCTGCGTAAATCTTCGCGCCACGTGCTTTTGCGTGTTCGTACTCTTCAAGCACCATCATGCCAGCACCATCACCTAGAACAAAACCATCACGGCCTTTATCCCATGGGCGAGACGCTTTTTGAGGCTCTTCATTACGAGTAGATAGTGCTTTAGCTGCACCGAAGCCAGCCATGCCAAGAGGCGTAGAAGCTTTTTCTGCACCACCAGCAACCATCGCATCTGCATCGCCGTAGGCAATCATACGTGCTGCATGGCCGATATTATGCAGGCCAGTAGTACATGCGGTAGAAATCGCGATATTTGGACCACGAAGACCACGCATGATAGATAGGTTACCTGCAACCATGTTTACAATGGTCGAAGGAACAAAAAATGGGCTAACTTTGCGAGGGCCTTTGTCTACTAATGCAGTATGGCCAGTTTCGATAAGGTCAAGACCGCCAATGCCTGAGCCGATAGCAACACCAACTCGAGCCGCATTTTCTTCGGTAATTTGTAAGCCAGAGTTATCAAGAGCTTGAATACCCGCTGCAATGCCGTACTGGATGAAAAGGTCCATCTTACGAGCATCTTTTTTAGACATGTACTCTGTGCAATCGAAATCTTTAACAAGACCTGCAAAACGAGTTGAGAAGTTCGTAGTATCAAAGTGCTCGATATTTACGATACCACTTTGACCTTCTAGCAGGGCTTTCCAAGATGATTCTACTGTGTTGCCTACCGGTGACAACATACCCATGCCAGTGACAACTACACGACGCTTGGACACGATATAATTCTCCGGGAATTGAATATTTCTATGAGAGGATAGAAGAAGTTAGAAAGAACACAGGCGGTCTAGGAGACCGCCTGGGAAAGCTAATTACTGAGCGCTGTTTACGTAGTCGATTGCAGCTTGAACAGTAGTGATCTTCTCAGCTTCTTCGTCAGGAATCTCAGTGTCGAATTCCTCTTCTAGAGCCATAACTAGTTCTACAGTGTCTAGAGAATCAGCACCTAGATCGTCAACGAAAGAAGCTTCGTTTTTAACTTCTGCTTCGTCTACACCTAGCTGTTCAACAATGATTTTCTTTACGCGTTCTTCGATGTTGCTCATTTTTCTTTTCCTTTACAGATTTCGCCTAATGCGATGATTCCGTAGTTTATTCGAACTATTGAAAGTTGCAAGGGGGTCCTTGCTGGTCAAACCACAAAATTAGCGAATTTAACCGAATTTCAATACATTTTTGACTTAAATCATGCACAAATCTTGCGCATAAGCATGACAAGTTCATGACAGTTAACTGCAACTATAGGCTATTTTTCACAATGTAAAATAGCTTATTTTGCATAAACTGTCGCATTAAACCATGTACATGCCACCATTTACATGCAAAGTTTCACCAGTAATGTACGCTGCTTCAGGAGAAGCAAGGAAAACTACTGCTGATGCAATTTCACGTGGGTCACCTAAACGACCTGCTGGCACGTTCGACAAAGTTGCCGCACGTTGGTCATCATTTAGTGCCTTAGTCATGTCAGTTTCGATGAAACCAGGAGCAACAGTGTTCACTGTTACACCACGAGACGCAACTTCACGAGCCATTGATTTAGTAAAACCAATCACGCCCGCTTTCGCTGCTGCGTAGTTAGTTTGACCTGCGTTACCCATGGTACCAACAACAGAGCCTACGTTGATGATACGACCCGCACGTTTTTTCATCATGCCGCGTAAAACCGCTTTAGACATGCGGTAGATTGGCGTTAGGTTGGTATCGATGATGTCGTTCCACTCATCATCTTTCATGCGCATCAATAGGTTGTCACGAGTAATACCAGCGTTATTCACCAGAATATCGATCACACCAAATTCTTCGTTGATCGTTTTTAATGTCGCTTCGATAGACTCGACATCAGTCACGTTAAGCGCTAAGCCTTTACCGTTATCACCAAGATACTCGCTGATAGCAGCCGCACCACTTTCAGAAGTAGCAGTACCGATAACCGTAGCACCTCGCTCGACAAGAAGTTCCGCGATCGCGCGGCCAATACCACGGCTTGCGCCGGTAACTAGCGCGATCTTACCTTCTAGATTCATCATGTTGTGTTTCCTTTTCTTATCGCAAATTTATCGCTTGATGGATTACTTCGCAGCGTCTAGCGATGCGATATCATTCACTGCTGCTGCAGTTAGCGTTTTCACGATACGTTTTGTTAGACCTGTTAAAACTTTACCAGGACCAAGCTCAAGAAGATTTTCTACGCCTTGTTCGTGCATCAGTTCAACTGTTTCAGTCCAACGAACTGGGCTATGTAGCTGACGAACAAGCGCATCTTTGATTTTTGCAGGATCTGTCTCAGCAACCACATCAACGTTGTTGATAACTGGCAGCTGTGGTGAGTTAAATTCGATAGACTCAAGAGCTACAGCAAGTTTTTCCGCTGCTGGCTTCATAAGTGCACAGTGTGAAGGTACTGAAACAGGAAGAGGAAGCGCACGCTTCGCACCGGCTTCTTTACATAGCGCACCAGCTCGCTCTACTGCGTCTTTGCTACCAGCGATAACGACTTGACCAGGCGAGTTAAAGTTTACTGGAGAGACCACTTCGCCTTGCGCTGCGTCTTCACACGCTTTTGCAATCGCATCATCAGCCAAACCGATAATCGCGTACATTGCGCCAGTACCAGCTGGTACTGCTTCTTGCATAAGTTGACCACGTAATTCAACCAGCTTGATGGCTTCTTTAAAGTCAATAACACCCGCACATACAAGTGCTGAGTACTCACCTAGGCTGTGACCGGCTAGGTTTGCTGGTTGCTCTAAGCCAAGTTCCTGCCATACACGCCAGATTGCAACAGATGAAGCTAGCAAAGCTGGTTGAGTACGGAAAGTCTCGTTTAAATCTTCTGCAGGTCCATTTTGAACAAGCGCCCATAGATCGTAACCTAGTGCGTCAGATGCTTCTGCAAATGTTTGTTTTACTACGTCATATTGTTCGCCTAGTTCTGCAAGCATACCTACAGCTTGAGAACCTTGACCTGGAAATACGATAGCAAACTTGCTCATGTTGTTTTCCTTTAAGCAAAGTAAAAAGAAATAAGATGCACCAAGTGCACCTTAAATTTTGAATTCTTGTGAAACTTAGAACTTCACAAGGGCCGAGCCCCAAGTGAATCCGCCGCCAAACGCTTCAAGAAGCAGAGTTTGACCGCGTTTAATACGACCATCACGTACCGCTTCATCTAGTGCTGTTGGCACAGTTGCAGCTGATGTGTTGCCGTGTTTATCAAGTGTAATCACGACTTGGTCTAGTGACATCGAAAGTTTCTTCGCTGTTGCTGAAATAATGCGGTAGTTCGCTTGGTGCGGCACTAGCCAGTCTAGTTCAGACTTATGCATGTTGTTGGCTTCAAGCGTATCTTTTACTAGTTTCGATAGCTGAGTTACAGCGACTTTGAATACTTCGTTCCCAGCCATATGAAGCCATTTATCCGCATCTTGCCCCCGCACAGGTACAGGTAGGCTTAGAAGCTCTCCGAATTGACCATCCGAGTATATGTGGGTAGAGATAATGCCAGGCTCTTGGCTAGCGCCTACGACAACGGCTCCGGCACCATCACCAAATAGGATGATGGTTGAACGGTCTGTCGGATCACACGTTTTAGACAAAGCATCTGAACCAATCACAAGTACGTTTTTGCACATACCAGATTTGATATGTTGGTCTGCAACAGATAATGCGTACACAAAACCAGAACAAGCAGCGGCTAAGTCAAAAGCTGGACAACCTTTAATGCCAAGCTTTGCCTGCACCTGACACGCAGATGAAGGGAAAGTATGGCTACTGCTCGTTGTGGCTACGATAATCAGGTCGATATCGTTTTTATCAATACCCGCCATATCGATAGCGTTTTCAGCTGCGTAGAATGCCATGTCTGCTACAGTTTCGTTTTCTGCAGCAATTCGACGCTCTTTAATACCCGTGCGAGCAACGATCCACTCATCACTTGTATCTACCATTTTCTCTAGATCTGCGTTTGTACGCACCTGAGATGGCAGGTAGCTGCCAGTACCTAAAATTTTGCTATACATGAAGACTAATAATGCCTCTCGAGTAAAACCGCTTCCAAACGATCGCTAATACGGCTTGGTACTTGTCGTTTGACCTCGTGTACTGCCTCGCCAAGTGCATTGACAATCGCAGATACATCCGCACTTCCATGGCTTTTTATGACAATGCCGCGCAATCCTAGCAAACTTGCGCCGTTATACTGGTCGGGGTTCAGTGTTTTTAGTTCATTAAACAGCCTAGAAAACAACTTTCTAGCTATCCAACCCTTTATCGTTGATGCCATTATGCTGGTTTTAATTTTTTCGATAAAAAGTTGAGCTGTTCCCTCACTGGCTTTTAAGCATACGTTGCCGACAAATCCATCACAAACAATGACGTCAGCAACATCATGCAAAATTTGATTACCTTCAATATAACCGACAAAGTTAATCGCATCGGTCTGAGAAAGCATTTCTGCGCAACGTTTGACTAAATCGTTACCTTTAATCTCTTCTGCGCCAATATTGAGTACAGCAACGCGAGGAGGACGACCCAAGTGTTCTTCAGCTAATGCACTGCCCATTACAGCAAATTGGAACAAGCTATCAGCATCGCACGATACATTCGCCCCCAGATCCAGCATCCAAGTACGCTTTCCGGTAATCGTCGGTAAAGCGGAAACTAAAGCAGGACGTTCAATGCCAGGAAGTAACTTAAGAATGAAACGCGATAGTGCCATTAATGCACCGGTGTTGCCACCACTAACACAAGCATCCGCTTTCTGCTCAGAAACCAAATCGATAGCCATACGCATAGAACTATTTTGGCTATTACGTAACGCCAATGAAGGTTTTTCTGAGTTCGAGATAACTTTCTCGCTGTGAAGAATAGTCAAGCGGGAACTGGTCGAGGTACCGAGTTGAGATAATTGAGACGTGATCAGAGATTGATCACCAATAAGAATCACTTTTAGCTCTGGGAAATGAGACAGTGCCTGCACGGCGGCAGGCACTGTTACGCGTGGACCGAAATCCCCGCCCATTGCATCAAGTGCAACGGTAATACTTTGCAAAGGTTCAACCTTACTTGTTGATAACCTTTTGACCACGGTAGTAACCTTCAGCAGTTACGTTGTGGCGTAGGTGAGTTTCACCAGAAGTCGCGTCTACAGATAGAGCAGCTGTAGTTAGCGCATCGTGTGAACGACGCATACCGCGCTTAGAACGAGTTTTACGGTTTTTCTGTACGGCCATTGACCCTACTCCTATACTATTGGGTTAAAAACCTGAAGAAGAATCGGCTACCACACCTATTACTTTTTCAGACTTTTCAAAACGTCGAATGGATTCGGTTTTTCTTCCTCAATTTCTTCAGGAATCTCACCAAAAACCATGTTATTTGAATCAACGCTACAATCCGCTTCATCGTGCATCGCAATTTGAGGTAATGCTAAGATGAACTCGTCTTCAACAAGTTGTATGAGGTCTAATTCACCATATTCATTTAGATCTACCAAATCATAAATTTCTGGTGCTTCCTGTTCTGTTTTCTCACCGTAGTAAGGAGTAGAAAGGAATTCAACTTCGCACTCATGTGCGAATACCTCATTACAACGCTGACACTCTAAATCGACTTCGATGTTAGCTTTACCAGAGATAACAACGAGTCGCTGTTCATCCATCCCAAATGACAATGAGACTTCTGCGTCGCGTTTTACGCCTTCAGTTGTTTCCACTAAGCGCTTGAAAAGACTAGCTTGGATGATGCCATCGTAATCCAATCGTTTCTGTGCAGCTTTAGCTGGGTCAACCGTTCGCGGTATTTTTACCTTTTGCATAGGGCGCGAATATTATCTTCCAAATCAAAATTAGTCAAAGAAAAAGGCAAAAAAGTTGTACTTTTTTACGCTTAACATACAGAGCATTAGCCAGAATCATTTTTGATCGATTATCCTATTGGAAATGCTCCCACGAATTGTAATTCAAAATGAAAAATTACCAACTGGTTTTAGCCTCAACTTCCCCTTTTCGTAAACAACTGCTTGAAAAGCTCTCACTACCATTCGTTTGTTTACCACCTGATTGCGATGAAACACCTTTTGACCAAGAAACGCCAACTGAACTTGTGCAGAGACTGGCCCAAGAGAAAGCAATATCTTGCCAGACGGATAAAGCAAGTTTAGTTATCGGCAGTGACCAAGTTTGTGTCATTAATGGTGAAATCGTTGGCAAGCCTTTAAATAGAGATAACGCGATAAATCAACTTTTGGCTCAAAGTGGAAAAGTCATCACTTTCTATACTGGTCTTGCGGTACATAACACCGTGACAAACCATACAGAAGTCGGCTTTGATTCTTTCGAGGTGCACTTTAGAGATTTAACGCTTGAACAAATCGAACGCTACGTCGACAGGGAAGAACCTTTTTACTGCGCAGGCAGCTTTAAAAGCGAAGGCATGGGAATTTGCTTGTTTACGAAATTAGTCGGTAAAGACCCGAACACACTTGTCGGACTACCATTGATTGATTTGATTGATATGTTGAATGTTCAAGGACTCGATGTCCTTTAACCCAAATACGATAAAAGGGAGCCACGGGCTCCCTTTTGCATCCGCGAGGAAAACATGGTTACGCGTTTCTTAAACCCGCCAACACTTTTTCTAGTTTCGGTTCCATCGGTGCGTTGATTTCCATCCACTCATCATTTGATGGGTGTTGGAACTTGATGTTTGCCGCGTGTAGGAACAAACGATCTAAACCAACTTGACCTGTGTAAGCATCAAAGCGACGATCACCGTAGCGATCATCCCAAGCGATTGGGTGACCAGTGTATTGCGTATGAACTCGTATTTGGTGAGTTCGACCAGTAATCGGACTCGCCTGAATCAATGTAGCTTGTTCGAACTTTTCCAAAATCTTAAAACGCGTTTCTGACGGCTTACCATTAGGGTTAACACGAACAATACTGTTCACTTCGTTTTTGAGCAGTGGCGCGTTCACAACCTTACAACTGCTTTTCCATTGCCCCATGACAAGAGCTAAGTAAAACTTCTTTACTGTCTTTTCACGAAACTGGGCTTGCAAGTGACGAAGTGCAGAACGCTTTTTAGCAACCAGCAAAATCCCTGAAGTATCACGGTCAATACGATGCACAAGTTCAAGAAAGCGAGCTTGAGGACGCAGAGCCCTAAGCGCTTCAATCGCACCAAACTTTAAACCACTGCCACCATGCACAGCGGTGCCAGATGGTTTGTTTAGAATCAACATATGGTCATCTTCGAAGATAATCATATTTTCCAACTCAGCGACTTTGTTAAGTTTCGTACTTGGTGCGACATCGTCATCTTTTTTCTCGACGGTCACCGGTGGAATACGAACGAGATCGCCTGCTTTTAACTTGTACTCTGCTTTTATACGCTTTTTATTTACGCGCACTTCGCCCTTACGCACAATTCGGTAAATCATGCTTTTAGGAATGTCTTTTAATTGGTTGCGCAAAAAATTATCAATGCGCTGACCCGCCATATCTTCGTCGATGTCGACGAACTGGACTTTTGTTCTTATTTCGTTCATGGGCGGTATTGTAAACTCAATTTCGTGCGACTTCACATTATTCTTGTCGTAAAAGAAACACTCGGTGGCACATACTGGTCTAAATTTCGCCAAGCTTTTGTTTAAATTATTAAAACTCTCAATCAAGTTCTCAATTTGTTTTCTGTCTTGAACAGTTTGCACATCTCAATTGCTTATGAAACAGCCAGTTATAAAATAGAAATTTTGAGTTTAGCGGCAAATTTTCTATCGTTTGCGTGAAAGCAGATTGCTGATAGCCACGCGCACTGCTATAGTTCACAGCTGCTAAGGAAGGTTTGGTTACATTTTATTCATTACCAATCATTTATCCTCAAGCAATGTGAGTAGATCGTTGAAGGTCGAGTGCAGCATTGGCGTGAGACACATCGAATTCAACACTCTTGCCACCCTACTCCTCGCATATTCACGTTGAGTACCTACCGCCCAAATAGCGGGTCACAAGTCTACGTTTCCAACAGAAACCACAAGAGGCTTGTGATGACTGAAGTGCCCGAGAGCATCCCCTTCCAGCCGGGAGGCTGCAAAATACAAGCCATGGGATCAGGCACCGTGAAAGAGCGAAAAAACAGTGGCAAGTCGACAAGAAAGATATAAAAGAAAAGACAACGAGAATTTTCAATGAAAAGAATGTTAATTAACGCAACTCAAAAAGAAGAGTTGCGTGTCGCTCTGGTTGATGGCCAGCGACTTTTCGATCTTGATATCGAGAGTCCAGGTCATGAATCTAAAAAAGCGAATATCTACAAAGGACGTATCACACGTATCGAACCAAGCTTAGAAGCCGCATTTGTTGATTACGGCGCCGAGCGTCACGGTTTCCTCCCTCTCAAAGAAATTGCCCGCGAATATTTCCCTGAAGGTTACACCTACCAAGGTCGTCCAAGCATCAAAGAAGTGCTAACGGAAGGCCAAGAAGTTATCGTTCAAGTGGAAAAAGAAGAACGTGGAAGCAAGGGCGCAGCTCTTACTACTTTCATTTCTCTTGCTGGTAGTTACCTTGTTCTGATGCCTAACAACCCTCGTGCTGGCGGTATTTCTCGTCGAATCGAAGGTGACGAGCGTACTCAACTAAAAGCCGCATTAAGTACTTTGGAACTGCCTCAGGGCATGGGCCTAATCGTACGTACTGCTGGCGTTGGCAAGAGTGCTGAAGAGCTTGAGTGGGATTTGAATGTACTACTTAACCACTGGGGTGCAATCAAAGGTGCAGCGGACTCTAACCCTGCTCCATTCTTAATCCACCAAGAAAGTAACGTTATCGTTCGTGCAATCCGTGACTATTTGCGTCGTGATATTGGCGAAATCTTAATTGATAGCAACACCATCTACGAACGTGCAAAAGAGCACATTCAATTGGTGCGCCCTGATTTCCTTAACCGCGTTAAGAAATATGAAGGCGAAGTTCCACTATTCAGCCACTACCAAATCGAAAGCCAAATTGAATCGGCTTTCCAACGTGAAGTGCGTCTGCCATCTGGTGGTTCTATTGTTATTGACCCGACTGAAGCACTAACGTCTATCGATATCAACTCTGCTCGTGCAACCAAGGGCGGCGATATTGAAGAAACAGCTCTAAACACGAACCTAGAAGCAGCCGACGAAATTGCTCGCCAATTACGTCTACGTGACTTGGGTGGCTTAGTGGTTATCGACTTTATCGATATGACCCCAGTTCGTCACCAACGAGAAGTAGAAAACCGTCTACGTGAAGCCGTTCGTCTTGATCGCGCTCGTGTACAAATCGGTCGTATTTCTCGCTTTGGTTTGTTGGAGATGTCACGCCAGCGCTTGAGCCCTTCTCTTGCAGAAGCAAGCCATCACATCTGTCCTCGCTGTAGCGGAACTGGTGTCGTTCGCGACAACGAATCTCTAGCACTTTCTGTACTTCGTTTAATTGAAGAGGAAGCGCTAAAAGACAACACAGCACAAGTACTTGCAGTCGTACCTGTGCCAATCGCCTCTTACTTATTGAACGAAAAACGTCGTTCAGTAAACCATATCGAACGCATTCAAGAAGTGAAAATTACGGTTGTTCCTAACTCTGATATGGAAACACCGCACTTTGAAGTTATCCGTGTTCGTGAAGGCGAAGAGTTCGATCTGATTTCTTACTTACTTCCTAAGAAACTGGAAGCAATGAAAGAAGCAGAAGGTAAAGAGCCAGCGGAAGTTGACGTAAAACCAAAACGAATTGAAGAGCCAGTTCTTAAAGGCTTTGCTGCTCCGTCTCAAACCGCACCTGCACCAGCAGCTAAACCAGCTCCTGAGGCGAAGAAGAAAGAACAAAACGTTGAACAAGAAGAGAAACCTGGATTGTTCAGCCGTCTGTTTAAAGCACTTGGTAGCTTCCTATTCGGTGGTTCTGAAGAAACAAAAGAAGAACAGAAACCTCAGGAAGAGAAAAAACCAAATCGCGATAATCGACGTAACAAACGTGATCGCAACGATCGTCGTCGCAATAACAACCAGCGTGATAATCGTGATAACCGCGACAATCGCGATAACCGACGTCGTCGTAAGCCTCGTGATGAGCAGGCTAATGAGCAAAACGAAGCTCAACAACAAACAAATAAACCGCAAAACCGTAACCAAAAGCGTAAACCTAAAGCTCAACAGGCAGATAAAGCCCAAGAGCAGAAAGCAAACGCAAAAGTAGCGGAAAAAGGTCTGCAGCTAGCAGCGGAAGCTCGTACTGAAACAAAACCAGAAGAGAGCAAACCGAAGCAGCAAAATGCGAAAGCAGAAAAAGTGAAAGAGCGCCGCCAACGTCGCAAATTGAACAAGTCTGTACGCGTTAAGGACCAAGAAGCTATTGAGAAGAAAGCCGAAGAAACAGCGGTTAAGACTCAAGAAACGGTTGAAGCTAAAGTTGAAAAGCCAACAGAAGCAGCGGTAGAGGCACAGCAAGACAACAAGCAAGCAGAGTCTAAGCAACGTCGTAATCGTCGTTCGCCACGTCACCTGCGTGCAAGCGGCCAGCGTCGTCGCCGTGGCCGTGATCGCCGCCCTAACCCGTTCCGCCTACGTAAGGGAGGTGTCGCTTCTCCTGAAATGGCTATGGGTAAAGTAATGCCACGTTACATTCCGAAACCAGCACCTAAGAAGGAAGAGCGAGTTAAGGAAGAAGCTGTAGCAGCAGTACCTACAATCCAAGGTGGCTTTGCGTGTCCAGAAATGGCAATGGGTAAAGTGATTATTCGTCGCGAGCAACCTGTCGTAACAGATGCGCCAGTTGTTGAACACAAGGTTCAAGAAACCGTTGAAGCGAAAGTGGAAGCTCCAGTAGTAGAAGCACCTGTTGTTGAAACAGTAATCGCAGAAAAAGCTGAATCGGCAGTAGTAGAAACAGCATCGGTAGAGCCTATCGTTGAAACTCCTGTAACTGAACATGCTGAACCGGTTGATGCCATTGTAGAAACGGCACCTACTGAAGAGCCTATCGTTGAAGCAGCAAAAGAGATTGTAGCCGAAGCGCCAGTAGATAAACCAGAGCCTAAAGTCGAAGCCATTAAAGTTGCTGCTAAGCTAAACGCTAGCGCACCGATGACGAAAGCACCTGGCCCTCAAGAGCTACGCGAAATCACGGTTGCAGCAGCGCCGTTCAAAACCGAACGTTACCAAGCTAAAGGTGCAGGTAGCCAAGTGGCTAAAAACCGTGCATCGGCAGAGATGACAAAGCCTAACTTTAACTAGGCTAAATCATTACGTTCAACTGCTTAACGGCATAAATAAATTAAAGGCTACCATCTGGTAGCCTTTTTTATCTTCATATTTGCCCAATAAATTGTTCATATAAATACCAATTCGTGATCACATTTGTACGCCATTATTCGTATCATTCTTGAACTTAATCACACTTTTCGGTAGCATGCGCCGACTCAAGTTTTCGACACCATTCTGATGCTGCTCTTTTAATACTACGGTTTACACTGCAATGTTTGATTAAAAATCAACCTTCCAGTGGCTTGTGCAAATACGAATATGTGTCGGGTTTAACTCATTGCAAAGAGAACTTAAAAACAAACATGTTCGAATTTCCCCAATTTTCTAAGCACTCCGTAAAAAATGATGTGCTATCAGGCTTAACCGTTGCGCTAGCATTGGTTCCTGAAGCTGTCGCATTTGCGTTCGTCGCAGGCGTAGATCCGATGGTCGGTCTTTACGCTGCATTCATCGTTGGTCTTATTACTTCCATTTTCGGTGGTCGTCCTGGCATGATTTCTGGTGCAACAGGTGCCATGGCAGTCGTAATGGTTTCGCTTGTCGCGACTCACGGTGTCCAGTACCTATTCGCAGCCATCATGCTCGCTGGTATTCTTCAAGTTGCCGCTGGTATGTTTAAATTGGGTAAGTTCATCCGTATCGTACCTCACCCTGTGATGATCGGTTTTGTGAACGGTCTGGCTATTGTTATCTTCCTAGCTCAGTTGGGTCAGTTTAAAGCGCCAGACATCAACGGCATGCTTACTTGGCTACCACAAGACCAGATGCTGCTAATGCTTGGTTTGGTTGCGCTGACTATGGCAATCATTCACTTTCTACCAAAAATCACAACAGCTGTACCCTCTTCACTTGTTGCGATCGTAACGGTGACGGCTTTAGTGGTTGGCTTGGATCTGGAAACTCGCACTGTTGTTGACTTCCTGCGTACAATGTCTGGTGATGAAGCTGCAACACTCGCAGGTTCACTACCAACCTTCTCTATTCCTGCGGTACCATTTACACTAGAGACACTACAAATCATTCTTCCATACGCGATCATTCTCGCGGCCATTGGTCTAATTGAATCTCTACTAACACTGACAGTTTTAGATGAGATGACGAATACTCGTGGTCAATCTAACCGCGAATGTATCGGTCAAGGTATGGCAAACATGACGTGTTCTGTGTTTGGCGCAATGGGTGGTTGTGCGATGATTGGTCAGTCGATGATCAACGTAAACTCAGGTGGTCGCGGCCGTCTATCTGGTATCGTTGCGGCTATCGCTCTATTGATGTTTATCTTATTCGCTTCTTCGCTAATTGAAATGATCCCACTCGCTGCTCTGGTTGGTGTGATGTTCATGGTTGTCATTGGTACATTCGAATGGGCAACATTTAAGCTAGCACGCCGCGTACCGAAGCAAGACTTCTTCGTTATTGTTCTTGTGACCGTTGTTACTGTTCTTACTGACCTTGCTGTTGCCGTAGCGGTTGGTGTTATCGTTTCTGCATTAATGTTTGCATGGCAACACGCTAAGCACATCTATGCCGACACGTGCTTAAACGAGGAAGGTTCAAAAGAGTACAAGATTCACGGCCCTATTTTCTTTGGCTCTGCGGCTAACTTCCTGGAGTTGTTTAACGCGCCTGAAGATCCAAAAGATGTGATTGTCGATTTTGCAGACTCTCGCGTGACAGATCACTCTGCAATTGAAGCCATTGAAACACTGGCTGAGCGTTACAATGCTCAAGGTAAAACGCTGCACCTTCGTCACCTAAGCCCAGATTGTCGTAAACTTTTGGACAAAGCTGGCAGCTTGGTTGAAATTAACGTGAAGGAAGACCCAAGCTACAAAGTCGCAACCGACATACTAGCGGGTTAACACGAGTAAATTACCACC
>NZ_JAHGAP010000024.1:0-242744 GCF_030248655.1 Vibrio sp. D431a
AGAAGGTGGTAATTTACTTATGCACCCTAACGTTATGTTTTATTGAAAGCTTTCTAGAAGTTAACCCCCATGGCTTTTAGTTCGAGCTCACATTGCTGAGCATTTTCAAACTGAATAGCAGCCATGCCAACTGCTCGGGCACCTTCAACATTGTAAGGCATGTCATCAAGAAATACTGTCTCTTCGGGGTTAAGCTGATACTTTGAAAGTAGAGTTTGGTAGATCTCCGCTTGTGGTTTTAGTAATTGAACTTCAGAAGAGATGATTGCTCCATCAAACAGTGGCCAAAACTCATAGGTAGTACGAAGATGTTCCACAATTTCGTTGATGTTGTCTGTGAGCGCATATACGCCATATCCGGCTCTTTTTACTCGTTTTAACAGCTCTATACTGCCGTAAAGTAATATTTGAGTGTGTTTTACATAATAAAAGAAGCGGTCCATTTCTTCCGTCGTTACTTGGTGTTCACGTTGATAACGCTGTTTTGCTTCCCTTTCGGAGATCGTCCCTTTATTTAAATCTTTCCAGATTTGTGATGAAAATAGCATCTGAGCCATTTTCTCTGATTCTACGGAACCACCAAATGTTAAGCGAACGATTTCTACTGGAGACCAGCGTACCAACACATTACCTACATCAAAAATGACATTTTTTATCTGGACAGAATTCATAACACACCCCAAGCCAATTGTTCTTCACCACGCTATATGCGGTGAGTGCTGTTTTTGAATCGTTGGAAAGTCGTGCCAAAGGCGCGACTTAAGTTTCTTACACAAAATGAGATTAACATCCAATTGGATACAGAGCGATTATCGCAAAATTGCACTAAACTATATGCAACTTTGTTTATTTGGTTGTAAATCAAGTGTAGCTGTCTTAAAAGATTGAAACTAAAGATAAGTATTGCGAGCTGTTTACGTCATTTCGCGCTGCTTATAAATGATGATTAATATATAATTAGTTAATAATAAAACGATAAAAGTGAATCAAAATCACACTATTGTGCGTCAGGCGGAGTAAGCAAAACAGATTATATGGACTCGATACGTAAGGTTTATCAATATGCAGAACCAAACCTAACTCTCGTTGGCTGGATGGGGTTTCTTGGCTTTCCGCTGTACTACTTTGTCTGGGAGTTTGCCTTTCCACAGGCTTATGAAAATTTATCTCTTAGATTGTTTTGCTCGTTATTGTTTTTCGGCATCATTTTTAGAAACCGCTTATCATCGACTTGGAGAGATTATGTTCCTATTTACTACCAAGTGACGATAACGCTGTGCTTACCGTTTTTCTTTTTTTATATGTTACTGATGAATGACTGGTCCAATGTATGGGTTATGTCGTTTATGTCTGCAATTTTCTTACACATTTTACTGGTTCATGTTACTAGGGTCATGTTTGCTCAAACCTTTGCTGGGATAGGTTTAGCAACATTCTTCGCTTGGGTTGCAAAAGGGTTCCATCTTGACTTGACCATGGATTGGACTCATGTGCCAATCTTTCTGTTTATTTATGTCTTCGGTAATTTGTTCTATTTTCGTAACCAAGTTGAACATGAAGCGAAAGTCTCGCTGGCAAAATCATTCGGGGCAGGGATCGCACATGAAATGCGTAACCCGTTGAGTGGGCTTTGCACTTCAATAGATGTTATCCAGTCGATCTTGCCCAACATGAAAGAGGCAGGAAAAGAGCAGTACGTCATGAGTGTAGAGGATGTCACCTTATTACGTGAAGTGAGTCAGGATGCAATGAACATTATCCAATCGGGTAATGAAACCATCGATTTATTGCTAACTTCGATTGATGAAAATCGAGTTTCTCGTTCTAGCTTCAAAAAATATTCAGTTCACTCGGTCGTTGAACAGGCAATTGAAAGCTTCAGTTATAAACGTGCCACTGATCGATTTGCCATATCGCTGGATGCGAGAAGTGAGTTTGAGTTTCTAGGTAGTGATACGTTACTTAAATACGTTATGTATAACCTCTTCAAGAATGCCTTCCATCACCGTAAATCTGAAGATTTTCACATACATGTATCCATGATAAGTTCAGAACGCTTTAATCAAATTGTTGTAACCGATAATGGTGCTGGCATTGCTCCTGATGTTCTACGCAATATCTTTCAAGACTTTTACACCACTGGCAAATCAGGAAGTTATGGTTTGGGTCTACCGTTTTGTAAAAAAGTCATGCGTTCATTTGGGGGGAACATTGAGTGTCAATCTCAGTTAGGGGAGTGGTCTCAATTTACATTAACTTTCCCACTAACGACATCTGATACCGTTACTGAAATCAAAAACGATCTGACTAAACTCAAAACCATTCTAACGGTGACTAGCCAAGATATCTTGGTGTCTAAAGTAACAGATATTAGCCGTTTTATGGGCTTTGACTCGACGATTTTAGATGCCAACCAAGTACTCAAAAAGAAAGAGTACGAGTTCGAATTCGATCTGATTTTTATCGATCTTGAGAGCTTAGATCCAAGAGCAAACCAATTGGATAGATTAGAATCTCTCTTGTCTTTCACTGAAGCACGCATCGTTTATCTTTTTGAGCATCATCCGACTCAGAGAGCACGCAAGGCTGCATATGAACCTATTTGGATCGAAACGCAAGCCTGGTTATTGAATACTAAACTAACTATTGAGCGTCTCTTATATGATTCAAGCTATGTATCGACACCAACGGCCTCGGTGACGTTAGATAATTCAAATAAGCGCACAATTATGGTCGTGGATGATAATGAATCTTTGCGTAAATTCACGGCAATGTTACTTGAAAAGCAAGGCTTTGAAGTGATTCAGAAAGAAGATGGGCAGCAGGCTCTGGATACACTAGAGCAAGAAGATGTTGATCTCATTCTGATGGATATCGAAATGCCAATTATGGATGGTGTAGAAGCGTCTAGGCGAATTCGAAGCTCGGATAAAAACTATGCGTCGGTACCTATTATTGCACATACAGGGGATAGTTCACCTGTCACGTTGGACAAAATTGGGTCTTCGGGTATGTCTGACTTCATCGTAAAACCGGCGGATAAAAATCGCTTGTTCGATAAAATCGCAAACTGGATCTAATCATTCGCGACTTGTTTTCTTGAGGCGAGTTGCTCACAACGAATAACACGAATAAAGAGCTCAGCAAAACTGTTGAGCTCTTTAGTTTTATCTACACACTAACTTATACAAACTCTAAGTCAGGGTGTGCAAATGCTTGTTGGCAGACAGTGAGTACATGATCAACTTCAGCAGCTGTCATGTCGGCATTGACTGAAAAACGGATGATGTTTTTGTTCCTTCCAGTTGCAGGGCGGCAAAACACTGCGCCGTAAACATTTCGCTCTTCGAGAAAATCGCGGACTCGCTCAGTGTTTCTCTCGTTGCCGCATTCTAATGAGATAATTTGTGATTCACTGCGAATAGTAAATCCAATGCGTTTTAAACCAACGGCTAAAGACTTGGCTCTTTCAAACAGAATATCTCGCTTATCATCTGATTTTCTTATGACGTCCAGTGTTTTCTCTAGCCGAATGATCTCTTGCGGTAATACGGTAGAACTAAATATTGCAGGGTACGCCACAAACGGAAGCGTCTTCGCCAGTTTTTCTGGGCCTAAAATCGCGCCAGCACGATAAGCAAATGTCTTGGCAAGACTAACGGTAATAAAATCTACCTTATGAGTTAAGCCAAGACCCTGCAGTATCCCCGCACCTTGTGGACCGTGTGTACCTAAAGAGTGTGATTCATCTACAACCAGGCCGCAGTCAAACTCCTGTGCTATTTCGTAGATATCACGTAGAGGAGCGATGGTCCCGATAGTGCTGTAAACCGAATCCACAACAATGATCCCTGAACCGTGACGTGAAATCTGCTTTCTTAGGTGACTGGTGTTGTTATGCATGAACGGATGAATTTGTGCTCCGGCAATACGTGCGCCTTCCCACAAAGACATATGTGCAAAGAAATCAATGTACACAGGTATGTTCGGTGCACAAATAGTCTGCAATAAACCGACATTCGCAGCCCAACCAGATTGAGAAAGTAGACAACTAGGCATACCAACGAAACTGGCTAGTTGCGTTTCAAATGCAGGTTTCGATTCATCATCTTGTAAGAAAATCGCGGACATCACGACGTTGTCATCGTGCTGGGAAATCGCATCACGATGCGCGTTTTGAATCTCCTTATTATGAGACAGTGCAAGGTAATCATTGCTTTGCAGGACAACGGCATTACACGGTGGGCGTTTACCAAGAACAAGGTGTTTTTTGTTCTCATTCGGTTCGATTAGATCTTGAATATAAAAATCTAGGCGTTCCTCGATAAAGGAGGGAAGTGGTTTGCTTTGTATAGTTTCACTCATAATAAATCTCTTCTTCATATGGAAAAACGCCAGCGCTGACACTTATTCATATTGCGGATTTTGGGGAGAGTGTCACTAACCAGGTTGCATAAGTTTGCAGACCCTTGCAAACTCGACATTTGAGGGTTGGATGGTGGCTGTAACTCTATAGGGGCCCGGGGTCTAAACTAGTTTGTGCTTAAAGTTTATACGGCGATTTTGCGGTGTTTTTTCGTGCTTCATATCTGGGATTTTGGATGAGGAATATAAAGTTTGAAAAGTGAAAAAAATGGGCGCATTAGATAACAAAAAAGGCGCGAAAATCGCGCCTTGAAACATGAGTAGATAAGAGACAAGCTTATCGCTTATTACGTAAATAGCGCTTACGACGCTCTTCTTTACGCTTCGCTTTCTCTTCTTCTTTACGGGCGGTTTCAATCTCGACTTCAATCAGCTCTTGAGTGATCATTTCTGGGCGTTCTAATGTAATTTGGCCCAAAGTGCCTTGACGAAGTTCGTGCAATAAGATCTCTGATACTTTGTGCAAGTCAACACGTCCACCTGCACGTAGTGCACCGCGGCGACGACCAATTTCTTCCATGATCTCGATATCTGATTCTGGAAGCTCTTCAATTTGATAACGCTCTTTAAGCTTATCTGCATAATGAGCTGCTAGGTATTCAATGGTATAGAATGCGACTTCGTCATATTCCATCGCTGTATCTTTTACCGCGCCAGTAGCCGCAAGGCGGAAGCCACTGTGTGGATTTTCCACTTTTGGCCATAAAATTCCTGGAGTATCAGATAATACGATGCCATTTTGCAGATTGATACGTTGTTGACGACGTGTAACCGCGGGTTGGTTACCTGTTACAGCGATTGTTCGACCTGCGAGGGTGTTAATGATCGTCGACTTTCCAACGTTTGGGATGCCCATGATCATGGTGCGAATGTTTTTACCAATTTCTTCTCGGTGTGGGGCAAGTTTGCGGCAAAGCTCCATGATTCGATGCACTTCTTGTGGTTCAGAAGTCGTGATCGCCATTGCTTTTACATGTTGCTCTTGTTCCAAGTGCTCAATCCACAGTTGAGTTAATTCTGGATCGGCCAAATCACGTTTGTTCAAAACTTTAACGACAGGTTTGTCACCACGGATTTGAGAAATCAAAGGGTTTTCACTACTGAAAGGAATACGAGCATCCAGTACTTCGATGATCACATCCACTTGAGGGATTGCTTCTTCGATCTCTTTACGTGCTTTGTGCATGTGGCCAGGAAACCACTGGATTGAGTTATTAACCATTTGAATTTAATACCTTAATTTTTCTAATGCTCCAGCGGTTGTAAAGTAGCAATGTGAATCTTGAGTAATACAATACTAGAACGCATTTTCTAAAACTGTGTTTACTTCAAGCTGCTCGAAACCGCGGAGTTGAGCTTTCTTTCATGTTAATACGTCAGTTTATCATGGAATGATGATGAATCATTCAAGATGAAAGTAAAAAGCTATGGCGTGCAAACCTAAAAGCACACATCTCTTATATATACCGACTCGCAGTGAATATCCGTCTGGGTGAGAGACCGAACGCAAACGCTGTGTAGTCAAAGGTGGATTGTGTTGTCAGATTGTTCTGACGGATTTTGGTTTTTTGATTTTATATCAAAGCTTTATTTTTATTTCGCTATTGAGCGAAGTTTGACTTTTATCTGACAAAAACTAGTCTGAGCTTCCATTCAGAGGAAGCAGTCATGCTCAGTATTCTTAGAAGTATTACGGTATCGTCCGTCGCCTTAATTTTTTTAGCGAGTTCTTTTTGCTCAACTGCCAAACAGAGTCCTAAACCGAAGGTCATCGTTGGTGTTATTGCGCAAGACGAAGCTAAAGACTCGTTTGACGGTAGCGTTGGTCCTTCGTACGGAATTAGTCTTGAGTATTTGTCTAACATTACTAAAGCTTTGGATTATGAGTTAGAACTTCGGACTTACAAGCATATTCCGTCTTTACTTGCGGATGTCGAAAGCAAGAAGATTGATGGTGCGGTTGGATTTAGTAAAACAGCAGCAAGAGAAAAGCGTTTCTTGTTTTCGATGCCTTTCTTTTCGAGCACTATCGCTGTTTGGTATCGGAATGCCACTTACCGAGATAGTGATGCGCGTGATCTTAAATGGGTGTGTGTTGAGGGCAGTGTGTATTGTGACAACCTCACTGAACGCGGTATCGATAAGATACATTACGTTAAAACACGTTTAGAGGCGTTTAATGAAGTTAAGCGAGGTAAAGCGAACGCGCTGATTTACACTTATGTTGGTATTACCCAATATTTGGATTTGAATGACATTGTAAAAGGGGTTGTCGATATTCCCAGTTGGTTGAAAAACGAAGAGGTGAGTTTTATCGCTTCGTTGGACAAACAGAGTCTGATCGATGACATCAACAAAATCCTTCAGTGGGAGCAAAATGGAAAAAACATTCGCTCCGTCGCCTCGAAAAATCCTTACCATATCAGTGATAAGTTATTGGTAGATTACCGACGTAATCATCAAAACAAACTAGTGATAACTTACAGCAGCAGTGACGAAGCTTATCCGTTTCTCTACCGAGATTCGCAAACGGGCGAGTTAGATGGCTTCTTTCCAGATTTTGTCGACTTATTGCAGTCTCGTACTGGCTTGAGCTTTAAGTATGTGAAGCCGACGTCGAGCCTTTCTAACGGATTAACGGCATTTGATGCCGATATAGTCCCCATCTCTTATGTGGGTGAGCTACCTAAGTCAGATTGGTTGTTCACTAAACCATTCATGCACAGTAATTACGTGGCTATCCAAACGGAGCAGAGCAAGCGCGATAAATCTGCACTGAAAGAAGCGGGTATTCTGCTCACTTTGAAAAAGCAAGGGTTAGTTCATTTGGGCACTTGGCAACAAGGCCAAGTTGATCATTATGATGATTTGAAAAAGCTGCTTACCGATTTGAAATCGGGCGTTTTGGATGTGGCTTACATTCCTGACGACATCGTTCACAACATGATTGCACAAGATCAAGTCGATGGCTTGGTGATCAATGCGGAGGAGGTTTTGACGTTCTCTAATGCATTTGCGGTTGCAAACCACAATACACAACTTCAACACATGTTGAACAGCATCATCGAAACCATTGATTCTAACGAGATCGAAAAACTGCTGCGTTCTCACCGAAGCTTCAAACTGACTTATGGCTATGACGCGGAGCAGATCGCTACATTTGTTGTTGCTGGTTCATTCATATTCTGTCTCATGTTAATTGCGGCGTATTTCATCTTATCTCACATGCGACTTAAAGTGAGGTTAGCCGAATTTAATGCTGACAATGAGGAAGCGGAAAAGCAATGGCTGATGGACATCATCAAAGAGATCAATAGCTTGGTTTTTATCCATAGTGAAAATAACCATATGGAGATGAGCAATTGTGCCAACTACAACAGTAAACAGTGCCAACAATGTAAGTTGAAAAGTGATTCTGCGCACGCTCCTCTGGTGAATAATTTTGATGAACTAACCACTGTTATTGCTGGAAAGCGTATTTCAGAAGAGGTTGCCTCGTCGGGCTGTGAACTTGATATTAAACATGTATATCGAGAACGCAAAGTCATCGCTTCTCCTAGCGGTAAGAACAAGTTTGTACTGACTGTTATTCAAGATATTACCCAGCAAAAAGAACGTGAGCAGGCGTTAATCGATGCGCAAAAAGAAGCGCAAACCGCGGTACGTGCGCGCGAAAACTTTTTGGCAACCATGAGTCACGAATTAAGAACGCCATTGTCGGCAGCACACGGCATCCTCGATTTGCTAAATCGCCAAGTGACGGCAGATTCAAATCGCGAGTTAATTGCCCAAGCCATACGCTCGCTCAATCATTTGAATACGCTAGTAGACGAAGTACTGGATTATTCAAAGTTAGAGGCAGGGCACTTAACCGTCGCCCCAGTTAAGACCGACTTGCTTAAAACCTTGTGCGATGTGTTTCGAAGCTTTGAACCACGAGCGCTTGCGAAAGGTTTGGATTACAAAGTGACAATCAAACCATTTTCGAATGCTTTCATTGAAATCGACGCGCTGCGATTGGTGCAAATTACCACCAATCTGCTCTCCAATGCGGTGAAATTCACTGCCGAAGGAGAGGTTGGAATCAGTGTCATTCTTCATGAAAAGCAGCTTATTTTGAAAGTGGCGGATTCAGGTATCGGCATGACGGATGACCAACTCGAAGGCATTCTCAATCCTTTTGTTCAAGCGGATGACACTATTACGCGTAAATATGGCGGTACTGGATTGGGGCTGAGCATTGTTGACCGATTGATCGACTGCATGGGCGGCGTGCTCTACATCGATTCACAATTTGGCTTGGGCACGACGATTACTGTCAGACTGCCAATTGAGCATTGCGACTCTGAGCCAGACGTTTGTTTGAACTGGACGTATAGCGAGAGCTTACCACTTAATATTCGCCAGTGGTGTGACGCGTGGAAAATGCGTCCAGCGACGTTAAAAACAATGGTGGCGAACCTTCACCCTATACACGACAGCGATGCCAGTTTTAATGGCCTAATGCTGCGTGACGAACAAAGGGTACTTGGCAGTCTTACGCTAAGAGAGATTCAATATCCAGATACATTGTTCAATTTGCTCAGCCAAACGCAGCAAGAAACCAAGCTTAGTGACGTAAATCAAGAAGTGGTTTCTTGGGTTCTCGGCACGGTACTGGTCGCAGAAGATAATCCCATTAACCAAAGTGTGATAGCAATGCAGCTTCATGAACTTGGAATCGAACCTGTCATTGTGAATAACGGCCGCGAAGCATGGGAATACATCAACCAAGATGAAAACGTTGTGTTGCTGCTGACCGATTTTCATATGCCAGAAATGGATGGCTATGAGCTTGTTAGGCACGTGAAAAACTCCGAGTTTAAAGCAATTCCAATCATCGGTGTGACAGCAGAAGATGCTCGTCTTGCCATTGAACGTACACAGGATATCGGCATTGATGATGTGCTCTACAAGCCCTATGACCTTAATCAATTAAAAACCGTTTTGATTCCATTTATTGGCGAAAAAGAGAGGGGTAGGCTGCCCGGCTGGATTAAACGGTTCAAAGCACAGGACGCAAAAGAGATTGCGCGCGTGTTTAGTCAATCAATGTCTACAGATATAAAAAACTTAAACGCCGCATCGACTGAGCGAGACAAAAAACGGGTCATTCATGGCATCAAAGGAGCGGTTGGGGCGATAGGGGTAAGCATGCTGACTGAGCTTTGCATTGAGGCAGAACGAGTTACTGCTGCGGAGTTTGACAGGCGAACAGCGGAGCTAATTTTACGAATCGAGCAGGAGATCGAAAACATAAACTATTGGGTAGAGACAAATGAATACACAATTTAATGTGATGGTGATTGATGACCATCCGCTACAAACCACAATACTTACGCAAATATTGGATCGCTATTGCGCGCAAGTCATCCCTTTTAACTGTGTGGATGCTGCTATTCAGAGTGTGCAGGAACAACATTTTGACGTAATTTTTTGTGATATCCAAATGCCCGGAAAAGACGGCATCGATATGATGGAAATGCTCGATAAAGTCCAGTACCAGGGGCAAGTTGTACTGGTCAGTGCAATGGAATTGACCATTATTTCTGCGGTAAGAGCCATGTGCGAGGGATTTAGCTTTGAAGTATTAGGGAAGCTGCCTAAGCCATACGATGAAAATGAAGTCGTTGATTTGTTGGGTAAAATAAAAGATGAAAAAGCGAAACAAGTCAGCTTTGCTCAACCTATTGAAGTGGAAGATCAAGAATTCCTGTTTGCTCTGGCTGAAGGGCGAGTGAAAAATTATTACCAGCCTTTAGTCGATGTGCAAAGTGGGGAAGTGCTTGGGTATGAAGCGCTCGCGCGTTGGAATCATCCTATTTATGGTGTGTTACCCCCTCATTATTTTTTGCCAATTGTAGAGCGTTGCCGCCTTTCTGGAGAGTTGTTTCAAGCTGTATTGAGTAATGTTATCTATGACATGAAACACCGCGGATTGACGCAAAACGTATCCATCAATGTAGACCATGAAAACTTAGAAGATACGGCGTTCTCTCATTACTTTTTACAGCAATGTTTAGAGAGCGAGATTGACCCATCACAAATCACCATTGAAATTACAGAGCGAGATACATTTCAGACTAGCGCGTCCCTGTACAAGAATTTACTCAAGTTGAGGATGAACGGTGTCACTGTCTCAATAGATGATTTTGGCACGGGTTCATCAACGTTTGAAAAACTGGCTCAACTGCCATTCAACGAGTTAAAAATCGATCGTTCGTTTGTACAAGGTGTCGAATGCGACATCAAAAAACGCAACATCGTTGTTGCTATTTGCGCGTTAGCGAAAAGTTTGAATATACGACTGGTCGCGGAAGGTATTGAAGACGAAGTCACACTGCAAGCGATACGTGAGTATGGGATTGATCTTTGCCAAGGCTTCTACATTGATAAACCCATGCCACTAGAAGCCATAACCATACTAAATGAAAGATATGAATAAATTGAATTACTTGATCTTTGACGATCATCCTCTCGTTTGTGTTGCAATCAAGTCGTTGTTGGAAGAGTTAGGGAAAACAAATGGGGTATTTACTGCAACATCAGCGAAGATGGCATTACAAATATTGAAAAAGGAAGAAATTCAACTGTTGATCTTAGATGTGAACTTGGCAGATTGCGATGGGTTTGATTTCTACAAACGTATCAAATCCCATGGTTATGAAGGCAAAGTCATTTTCTTCTCCGCTGAAACTAGCCAAATGTACAGCCAAATGGCTTTTCGTTCTGGCGCTGATGGCTATGTGTGTAAATCGGAAAATCACGACATTCTTAAAGACGCGATAGAAGCGGTAGAGAAGGGGTATACCTTCTTCAAATTTAAGCAAGTTGTTAACAGCGTTCGAGAAATGCCACAACTTTCAAGCAGAGAAAGTGCAGTAATGAAGTATTTACTACAAGGAAAGTCCAATAGAGAAATCGCTTCAGTGCTATCAATAAGTGACAAAACAGTCAGCACATACAAACGCCGTCTATTGGATAAATTTAACGTAAAGAACATTGTTGAGCTAACAAGAGTGGCGGGGGCGTAAGACCGCATCATGACACTTAAAAGTATCGCGTTGTCTCTTTTCATCGCAACATTACTATTCGTCACTTCTGTCACAATGATTGGTGCGGTGTTAATTTCTTATGAAGTAAAGCAGTTCAACACTTACGCGAATAATTTAGCCAAAATAAAACAAAAAGTAATTCTCATGGGGCTATTGACGGAAGCGCAGCTCGAGCAATACAAAGGCATGAGCGTGAGTGAAGTAGAAGCGCAAACAGAGCTGAGCTTTCAAGATGCGATTTACTCCCTGTCACCTTATGAAAAACTCAATTACGTTGAAGCTGTTGCACGGAAATCGCTTCATCAGGCTGAAGCGTATTTATCAAATGCGTTCAATCGACAAAATGCCGTTATGTATTTTCGTTCTTATACTGGAAACAAACTCATCTTAGAGAGACCGATTGAAGCGCTAGAGGGAGTGAAAGCCACATTTGATGTTGATTGGTGTAAAAGTAACTATTCTTGTGTGTTAGCCGCGTGGAAAGAGCAACTAACGGACCGGGTATTGTTTTCCCTACCATTTAAAACGACATACTCCGATGACATGGCGATAAGCATCATGAGTCCGGTTTACTTTCAAGGTGAGTTAGTGGGAGAGTTCTCGGAACAATTATACCTCTCGCCGCTTTATAATGATGGGAAAGCGGTGGATGTTCAAATAGCGAATGGGAACAAACAAATGGTGATTTATTTCGCTGGCTACCCCTTTCCATCATTCGCGTACACCCAATCATATGTCGCAGACAACAACAATCTTATCGTTTACATGTACCCATTCAGTAAAATTGTATTGGATTACGTGTTCTTGTTTATCATCTTCTTTTTCGTAACCTTAGCGTATTACAACAAAGCTTATGAATCTAAAGAGAGCAAACTTCGCCTCGCGAAAGCACTGACGAACGTGACGAAAGATGATTTAACGGGATTGTTTAACCGCAGAGTTTTTCAAGATAGCGAGTTCAAACGTCGTTTGGAAACCGCGCCATATTCCGTCATTGCAATAGATGGCGATAGGATCAAGCGAATCAATGACCATTACGGTCACCATGTAGGGGACGAAGTTATTGGGATTATTGCTGATGCTATGTCTAAAGTGTTTCGAAATAGTGATTATCTAGTTCGAACTGGTGGTGATGAGTTTGTTGCGATTCTGCCGGGTTGCAGTATCAGTCAATCTTCAATATTGGCGAAGAAGCTTCGTAGTGTCGTTAAAGATAACCGACTAAAGACCTTGGATATCGAAGTTAGTGTGAGTACTGGTATCGCGGCGAATGAATTACACGAAACGCTTCAGGACGTTATTGTACGTGCAGATGAAGATCTCTATGAGATGAAAAAACACAGACAAAAGTCCCATTAAGCAGGTCTAGTATTGACTAAATGCCAAGTTACGGAACATAACCATGACATAACTGTTTGATTAATTTGACCAAACAGAATGAGTGGTCTTTTATATTAGAGCAGTCAACAAATAGTGATTGCTCTATTTATTCTCGACCTTACATCTGGTGTCGCACGTGAACAAAGATCTCGACTTAAACTTACTTAAAATACTTGTCTTACTGGATAAGCACCGTCAGCTTAAGCCCGTTGCGAAAGCGATGGGGAAGAGTGAAGCGTCAATTAGCAAATACCTTGCCCGATTGCGACTCCAGCTAAACGATGAATTGTTTACTCGGCATCCTCATCACATGGAACCAACGGACTATTTAAAACGTCAATTACCTAAAATTTCCGATGCACTCGAGAAGCTTGAAACTTGTCTAATTAGAGATGAGTTTGAACCGGAAAATTACGAAAAAGACATCACCATTTGTTTACCGCAAACCGCTCAATACTCATTTGGGCATTTACTTGCAATGGATTTAATGGCGCTGTTTCCCAAGGCGCACATTTCGATAGCAACGATTACAGAGTATACGATAGAAGAGATAATCCTAGGCAAAGTGGATGCGCAGTTACATTACTTCAACGAGGATGTTCCGAAATCTGTTTATCAGAAGTTCATCGGCCATGCGCCTGCTGTGGTAGTTGTCCCTGAAGAGCTGGGAATTACCACCCTGGAAGAAGCGGCCAAACTTCCCTTTATCATGTTAGAGATTATCGGTTGGAAAGAGAAAGAGCAGCTCGTTAAGCGTGCAATGGAAAGCCACGGTATGGTCATCAACCGTATTGCGGCTCTAGACAACGTAAGCAGCGTATTGAAGCTAATTAAGCAAAAAAGCGCCGCAACCGTATTACTTGAATATCAGGCGCCAATTGATGGATATAAATTTATAAGAGTGCCAGAGCATTTTTACCCAGATGGCTGGCCAAAAGTGGTTGTACAGGTGAAGCAAAGCTTAAGACATGATGCAATGCACCAGTTGTTAATCGGTGCTATTGCAAAATACATGAGCGCTTAGCGGCAAAACTCAATGTTTTCTGACTGAGGAATAGTATGCAGAAGTTCAATCAACGTGTCCGCATGGTACTTTTTCAGAATACGCGTTTTGTAGGTGCTGATTGTTTTAGCGCTGAGTGAAAGTTGTTCAGAAATCTTCTTATTTGAGTAGCCTTGTACAAGATAATGGAACACCATGGCTTCGCGATTTGAAAGTGTTACGTTACCCGACGATGGTGTGTGAGTCGACTTAAACATTGAGTAACCGCGTGAAACACTCACAATTGCGTCAATAATGGTCTCTCTTGTTTCATGTTTGCTTAAGAAGCCATTTGCGCCCATTTCGTACGCTGCTTTAGAAAGACTCGAGTAGTCACGTGAAGAAACAAATAACAGTCGGCCACGATATCCCGTCGCTAAAATGTTTTTGGCTAAACGCATACCATCGCGGTCGCCAAGTACTACGTCTAAAATAATCAAATCAATCTTTTGGCCTCGGACAAGATCCATCACTTCCGCACTGTCAGTGGTTTGAATCACTTCAGCTGCGTTGATTACAGATTCAACTAGAGAAGCAAGTGCTTCGCTATACAATGGTTGAGCGTCGATAATAAGAACATTATTCAAAGTGAACCTCACCTAATACATCAACTAGTGTGCTGTCAGGCGACAGCGCAATTGGATGAATAGGATTGTAGGAAAAACCTTGCTAAGAGGAAGGAAAATGACTCTTTCCAAAAGTGAAAATCAGTGTCTTGATTATGGGAATAGCGATGTCAGGTATTGAAATACCTAGTGATAGGATGATTGCTTGAAACTTACGTTGACAGAAAACTAACAAACTGAAAGTGTTCTTTCAGTGTTCTATGCCTTCAGATTTTCTTGTAATGTTTCTAGCGCTTCGATTTAAACCCGTGTGTTAGCAAGCGCAGTTTTATACCAAGCCACTTGGAGAGAGCTTGTTCTACACTAGGCATGAGCACGCTAGCCAACTTTGTACTGATATCTGTTGGACAGGTTTGGCTATTGACGCTGAACATCACTTCAAATTATTTCTAAACTTTTCATTGACTCTGCCGCTAAAAGTGGAGGTGTTAATTCGCACTTTGGCCACTCATAATGTCGTGTTCAAAAATGAGACAATTTTACATGGTTTGGTATGGAAATGTGCGTTAGCCGTCCTTTTGATGGTTTACAAATTTTGTTGTAACGACTAAAAAGGACTTTTGGATTTTTAGCCAGAGAATGGCTTCTCATGGCGTTTGCATCAAACTTTTTCTGATGCGTATTTTTGGTTGGATAATTGGCTTTATGAGTAACGTAACCAGCACCATTTTGACAGAAAGTGGTACCAATGAGCTTGAAATCATCGAGTTTCATTTAGAAAAAACATTGCCAGATGGCAGCACAAAAACTTGTTATTACGGCATTAACGTTGCGAAAGTACGAGAAGTGATTCGCGTGCCAGAAACAACCGATTATCCAAACGCACAACCTCATATGATTGGTGTGTTCTCATCCAGAGATGTACTGACGCCTTTAGTGGATTTAGCTGGTTGGTTAGGTGTGCCAACACGACAAGATCTGGAGCGCAAGTTTGTAATCGTTACGGATTTCAACAAAATGACCAATGGCTTCTTAATTGACAGCATTTCGCGTATTCATCGTATCTCTTGGAATGATGTGGAATCACCAAGTCAGTTTTTGGAAGCGGGCGAACAAGATTGTGTAGTAGCCGTTGTCCGTAAAGAAGGCAACCTGATCATGATTCTCGACTTTGAAAAAATCATCGCAGACATCAACCCAGAACTGAGTATGGAAAAATACGATGTGAAAGGGGACAAGTCGGTGGATCTCAACCAGAGAATGGTTGGTAAGCGTAATGCTAAAACGATCATGGTGGTGGATGACTCAGCCTTTATTCGCTCTTTGATCCAAGATACATTAGCTTCTTCAGGTTACAATGTGATCACATGTAAAGACGGTGGTGAGGCGCATGAGAAGTTGATGAGCTTGATCGAGGTCGCGAAAGAAGAAAACTTGCCAGTTAAAGAGCTATTAGATGCGGTGGTTACGGACGTAGAAATGCCTCGAATGGATGGTATGCACTTAGTGAAGAGACTACGCGATACCGAAGCGTTTCATGAAATGCCGATCATTATGTTCTCGTCATTGATGAGTGAGGATAACCGAGCGAAAGCACTATCTCTTGGCGCAAATGATACGATTACCAAGCCAGAGATTGGCCGCATGGTGAATATGATGGATAAATACGTGTTTAACTTTGCGTAAAAAACCGATCAGATGAAACAAATAAGGCTGCCGATTGGCAGCCTTATTTTTATTGAGGGCAGGGAAGAATCTCTAAGGTGTAACTCTCGTTTGGAGTCTGCGGCGGCCCATATAAAATTCCGCATTGAGTTAGGCTACTATTTTTACCATCTCTTGCTGAAATGACGACTTTAATGTTGTTAGTCTGAACAATTTTCCAGTCACTATCACCGTGCTGATTCTCAAGTTCCGAGACTAATAGAGCTAAGCTTGTTTCATCTGCATCTGGGTAACCGTACCTAAATGTACAGCTAAGAGAGCCATTTAACTCACAGCTTGAGAAAGGCAGACTTTCTGGGCCCTTACCTGAACCTGCGTCAGTGTGTTTATTTGATATATATGGATAATGTTCCAACCCTGCAATCGCCATTTTCCCATAACCTACGCCTAATGCTGATGCAATAGCGCCTTTCATTCCTTCCAAACGAGCTTCACGTGCATCGCTTTGAAGGTTTAAAAAGCGTGGCGCGGCAGTGACAGCAAGAATACCGAGCACGACAATAACTACGACTAACTCTATTAGAGTAAATCCCGTTTGTTTTTTCATATTATTTTCACAGCAAGTTAAAGGTAGAAAAACACTGACCGTACACTTGTTTATTGTGTAAATAAGTACGGTAATGATAAATCGATCAGTAGTATAAAGAGGTGAGTTGTAAAGTGCTATACCGACGCCGCACTAATTGACTGAATCCATTAAATGCAATGGAGAATTCACGGGTCTAATTCTGCTAGATTTTAAGAGGTCATTAATTCCGCTGAAGAAATGCTGCGTGAACAGGCGAGCATGAATCCTCTTCGATGTAAGCAAACATGTACATCAGCGGAATGAAATACAAAATGCAAATGAGGGCGAACCGCACAAATGGATTGTCTTTTTATTCACTTTGATGAATGCTACGCGGAATTCATATCGCAGTATGCCTGAGGTATTCATCATGCGAATGTGCTTTGGTTTTGTGTTTATTTTTCAAATATAAGAATAATCTAAATGGAATTCGATTCGATAAACTTCCTTGCAATAGGTTTGATATTTCTTGGCTCTTATGTCCAGACCGCAATCGGTTTTGGCTTGGCTATTGTTGCCGCACCTTTACTGATTCTTTGGGCGCCAGAATATGTTCCTGCGCCAATCTGTTTAGTCGCGTTATTTATTTCGTTGATGAATGCGATGAAGCACCGCAGTAGTGTTGAAATCGGCGGCTTAAAGATGGCGTTGATTGGGCGAGTGCCGGGATCAATTGCTGGTGGCTTGCTACTCTTTTTTGTATCTACACAAACTCTCACGCTTTGGATTGGTTTGTTGGTGCTGTTTGCAGTCTTGGTGAGTGTTTTACCGTTTCGGGGTGAGCCTACGCCTTCGCGTATGACATGTGCTGGTTTCTTTTCTGGGTTGTTTGGTACCAGTTCTGCGATTGGAGGCCCTCCGATGGCGTTATTGTTGCAGCATCAAGAAGCAAATCAGTTACGCGGCAACTTATCGGCTTTTTTTGTTTTCAGTTCGATTATTTCACTAATAGTACAAATCCCAGTGGGCTTCTTCACATTGCATCATTTGGTCATTACTATTCCTCTATTACCTGCTGCGGCGCTTGGTTACTGGCTAGCAATGAAAACTACCCAGTCGTTACCAAAAGAAAAGATTCGGTTTGGGGCACTTATGTTGTGTTTTGTGAGTGGCTTTACCGCCGTCGTACAAGCGTTGAGCCAATAATGCCATCTGCATCATAAAGTCACTGCGGGATTGCATTCCTTTTTATGTATGGCGGACTTGTTTACTTACGCCAAATTGGTCGTTTAGATGGGCGATAGTTTTATGAATAACACTCGTTATGGCACTTTTATGGCAGCATTCTCCTTTGTGATCTGGGGATTGCTACCAATTTATTATCGTTATTTACCAAATGCTTCTATGGATGAGTTGCTAGCATGGCGAATCATTGGGTCTGTACCTGTCGGGTTTCTAATTGTACTTGGGATAACCCGTCGAGGGCTGAATTGGAAAGAAATCTGGCTTGATAAAAAATCCTTGTGGTACACGTTTGTGGCGAGCAGTTTGATGTGTATTTCTTGGAGTGCGTTCACTTGGGCTTTGACCCATCATCGGGTCATCGATGCCAGCTTAGGCTTCTTTATTGGACCATTAGTATCTGTTGCGCTGGGCGTATTTATTCTTGGGGATAGGCTCTCAAAAGGCAAACTTATTGCAATAGTGTTGGCAACAATTGGTGTTATGTATCAAGTGATTCACTATGGTCAGCTACCCGTTATCGCACTAACGATGGGGTTGTTCTTTGCTTTGTATGGGCTGTACAAGAAGAAGATAAATTATGACTGGAGTACAACCTTGTTTGTTGAGGCGTTGTTACTGACTCCAGTTGCACTCGCATATTTGCTCTATAAACAATGGGCAACTGGTGAACTGGCTTCGGGCACAGATACCACAACATTGCTTTTGTATTTTGGCAGTGCACCTATCACACTTTTACCACTCGTATTTTATTCTATCGCAATACGTATAACTAATTTATCAACCGTCGGTCTAATGCAATACATCGAACCAAGCTTGCAGTTTGTGTTGGCAGTTATGTTTTTTGGCGAGTTGTTTGACGAAGTGAAAGCGGTGACCTTTGCATTTATTTGGGCAGGGCTGTTGTTCACAATTTTTGAAAGTATTATCAAAGGGCATCGGCGCAAAAAGCTGGTCAAACACCCCTTATAGTGGTTTCAATATTCTCACATATTAGCTTCTTTATTCTTATGCCCTCCATTCGAGGGCATTTTTAATGTCATGAAGCATTGGCTTTCGTTTTTTTCCGAGTAGAAATCATAACTTGAGATTATTTGACGCATTATCATAATGATACCGCTATAGTTATAGCCAAGTGACACGCTTATATAAGTGAAAACCAGATCAAGAAGGACGACATATGATCACAGCTCTGTATGCCAACATTCTCGCAATACTCATTATTTGGTTGGCTGTTCAAGTAATTAAGCAACGTCGCTTAAATCAAATTGCTTATGCCGATGGTGGGGTAGAGGCTCTACAAATTGCTCGTAGTGCCCAGAGCAATGCGACAGAATATATCCCCATCACCCTGATTTTAATGGCACTTTTAGAATTCAATAGTGCTTACCCAACATGGATACATCTCACCGGTATTATTTTTGTAATTGGTCGAGTTATTCATGCTAAAGGCATATTGAAAAAAGACTTGAAAAAGCGCATTAGAGGGATGCAGGTGACATTTCTGGTGATACTTTCATTGGTTGTGTTAAATATGATTTACCTGCCATACGATAAGTTATGGTAAGTCTGCGACGTTACATTCCACCACCTTGGGTACTCGTTCTGATTGGATTAGCACTGAATATTGGCGCGATCATCGTTACTAGCTTAGTCCTTGATAAGTTGGGTAAACAGCACTCGCAGCTCGCAGAGCAAACAGCAGAAAACTTGTATTCCATCCAACTCGCATGGAACAGTGTGGAAACCCTAGAAAGGAAAAGAGAAGCTTTACTGCTGCATGTGCACATAAGTCAGAGCGTAGCGATACCTTTAGAGCTAGAAGAGGTATTAGCAGGGCATTTATCTTCTTGGGTTCTCAACGAGTCGGATGAAATAAAAATTGATCAACTTCCTCAACTAATGTCAAAGATAAATCAGGCACAAGCTTCGTATAGAGACCGCATCGATAATTACTACATTGAGAATGTAGAGCTCAATGAGGTAATGGCAAAGCAGGATGAAAAGATCGCTTGGTACAAGAATATCGGACTCTTCTTGCAAGTATTCGGACTTGCGTTAATCCTTGCACGCGACTTAGCTAGGAAGCAATAAAAGCAAGAGCTAAAGATCAGGTTTATTGCGAAATGCCAATGGTAGTTTGCAAATTGCAATTTATTCTGTGAGCAAACAGTAGCTATTGGTTAAGTTTTAATGAAAGTGATTAAATAACAACCTGTTTTTGTGCGCTTAAAAGTTGGCACGCCTCATGCTTTAGTATGAGTGACCCTTTCTAAGCCGAGGGTCACCTAGCCAACTGACGTTGTTAGTGAACCATCTTGTTCACAAATATATACAGCCAATCACGACTCCTTGTGGTTGGCTTTTTTTTTATGCAGTCTAGAACTGTGCTTTAATCCAGATCATGCGATGGTCGGAAGATACATCCTTACCATCACCATACTTACCGATACGTGCATCGTTAAATAGTTTACGGCCTTCTTCATAAGACGCTGACCAGTACACACCAGAGTCTATTACATTCAAATTTGCTGAAGGCAAGGCATAGTCTACCCCTAAGCCAAACGTTGAAGTGATGCGATTCGGATATGGGTGAGTTGAACTGCGGTCAACAGCGTGTTCAGCTGCACCAAAGCTTGTTGGGTAAAGCTCACCATTCATCACGGTTTGGTTAACCAATGGATCGTTGTGCAGCTCTTGCATTACAGAGCTAATACCGTCACCAGCCACTGGATCAAGGTTTTGATCACCCATCATTACGAATTTAGCGCCGTTCGTTAAGCCACCTGTTTTACCCGCATCGTCGTAAAAATAGTCTTTGCCTTGAATGTAATGATGCCAAAACTCCACTTCTGCTGCGTTTTGCGCTTTGTTTTTACCGGTGTCGAATACTGGTGGAGTAGGATGAGACATCAACAAGTGTACAACTTCCTCGCCATTGCGAGTTGGAATGATGATTGGCGCGTCGACGTGATTTTTCGAAGATAGACGCACTTGATCCCATTCTTCCGCTGAGTACCATTCATCACCACACTTCATGCCGTCTGGAATCTTTTGCGAACCGTCACAGATAGTAATGGTTGGAATTTTCGCACCTTCCATATCTTTCCATTTAAATGCTTGGAATGTACGTGTGTTTGCCGTGTCAATTTTATACTTAGACATAAGGGCAAATGCATATTGACCATGGTACATGCCAAAGCCCCATGCATCACCTGGCATTTGACCTGCGGTTCCGTTGTTGTCGAGATCAAACTCACTCAACAACCCTGTATTGGTTGAATAAGATTCAGCATAAGGGTATTCAATAGGCTCAAGGTTTGCTTCACCGCCCGCGCCATCGATACTTTGCGCGACAGACAAGTAGTTCTTCTGGAATCCTTCAATGGCTGCTTTGTTTTCACCTGTTCCATCGTTGTTGTATTCCGCCATCATGAGAACATCAGGACGATTCTTTTGAATGATTGCTGCAACGTTACGAATTTGAATGACTTTTTCCGCAGTGGTTTTGTCTTCGGCTGCGATTGAACCGTCTAAATAAGAGGTGACCAACGCAGCTTGCTGCGTTGGTTCAATTTGCATTTCATCTACCAAAGTTTCGAAGGTAGCGCGGTCAAAAGAGAGGTTGTAAGTCGCTATTTTTACTTCTTTAGGCTGAACATTGACGTATTCAGTATCGTCATTACATCCAGATAGTAGAGCGGCGCCAACAAGGACAGCGATAGAGGTTTTGATTGCTTTCATGGGTACGTCATACCTTATAATTAATTCGGCTGAATATTAAAGTCATCAGTCATTGTTTTAAGCGATATTAGTCACACAAACGTTTTCATATTTACATGTTCAATTAGTTTTTGTGTGATTTGTGCAATAAATGCAACACTTTCAACACCAGAAGGTTATATGTAAATTGTTAAAAAACGGTGTCGTTATTGATGCGAAATAGAGAGTCCGCCACCGTTAAAAAGAAAAGCGTAGAATTTAAGCGTGCATGAGATGTTTGAGTTGTATGCTTATCGCCGTGTTTTATTTTTTATGTTTAAATTTCTGTATATAATAAGCAGTCAATCAGAAGTGAGGACGACCTCACCGCTCTATCTTTTCTCGGGGACGACCCCATCTCGTTGGGAAATGTGACATGGCTTGGGGAATTCTCTTCATTGCGGGCTTGTGTGAAATCGCATGGGCTGTCGGTCTTAAATATTCACAAGGGTTTACCAAATTCGGTGCTTCGGCATTCACTATTGTCTTTATGTTATTGAGCTTTTGGTTGCTTGGCATTGCGTTAAGAACCTTGCCTTTAGGCATTGCTTATGGCGTATGGGTAGGGATTGGCGCAATAGGCACGGCAGTCGTGAGTATTTATCTGTTCAATGAGCCAGCAACACTTATCAAAGCCTTAAGCTTGCTAATGATTGTCGCTGGTATCGCAGGGTTAAAAATATCAGCTTAACGTTAGGCTAAACACAAAACAGCCAGAGTCACTCTGGCTGTTTTTCTAAATGTCGTGTTTACGGTTCTGGCGAGGTATATCAAGCGTTGCGCTTAATAAAAGGTAACCGTAAGTGATGACCAAACGCATTAATTAATGCGCCTGTAACAATCAGACCGCCACCGACGTACGTCCAAATGATCGGAACCTCGCCAAAGAAAATGATGCCCAACAACACAGAAAATACGATCTGGATATACGAATAAGCGGAGGCTTTACCCGCTTGTTGAGTTTGCATCGCTTTGGTTAACCCCAATTGTCCAATTTGGGTAAAGACACCAACTAGAACCAACATGAAAGTCAGATATAGATCGGGCATTACAAAATCGTCGCCAATCAGTAAGAGTGAAGCGGGGAGAGCAACCAACGGGAAATAGAAAATGATCACTGAGCTGTCTTCTGTCTGACTCAGTTTTCTGACAATGACGTAGGCAATTGAGCTACCAAATGCGCCTAAGATCGCAATCATGACGCTAAACATTGGTAAAGCGCTATCTGAGCCTTGCCCAGTTTCTGGGCTTACCATGATATAGATGCCGAGTAAGCACAACGCAATACAAAGGAAAGTTGACGGCTGGATGCGCTCTTTCAAGAAAAATACGGCGAGTAGTGCAGTAAATACCGGATGAATATATTGGAATATCGTCGCTTCTGCCAAAGGTAAGGTGGTCACTGAATAATATACACACATCAGAGCCATCGTACCCACAGCACCGCGTGCAAATAGTAATGGCTTATTATTGCCCCATACAGAAATTCGTTTTCGCTTTACATCGAGATAACTAATGATAAGTGAAACGAGCGCTCTTGCTGCAACGATTTCAAAAACGGGGATACCGTAGTTGCCGACGTGCTTTACTGTAGCCGACATCAGAGCAAAGCCGAACGCGGAAAGCACCATAAAGCGCACACCGATGGGAATCATAGTGTTGAATGAATTGGACATTTTACTGCTCATTTGTTGCGACAGATCTCACTTTAGCATACTTAGTTAGCGATTAAATCCTCTCAACTCAAACACTTCTGTCGACAAGATGAATAAACAGTAGAATACGTAGCAATTAATCTGCCTCTCTTCAGCGTAACAATAAAAACTCGATATTTAAGGAGCTTACATGATCCCGATAAAAGCAACGCATGTTTCAGGCGTTGTCATTTCAAAAATTGATGGCATAGAAAAAATGCTGTTACTCAAACGCGTAAAAGGTGGCTATTGGTGCCATGTTGCAGGTGGTATCGAAGCGGGTGAAGCCGGGTGGCAAACCATTTTAAGAGAGTTAAAAGAAGAGACACTAATTGACCAAGTTGAGTTACATACAGCAGACTTCCTAGAGCAGTTCTACGAAGCAAAAAATAACCGTATCATGGTTATCCCATGTTTTGTGCTATTTTGTCCGCCTAACCAATCAGTTGTTCTTAACGAAGAGCATACAGAGTATCGCTGGTGTACGCTTGAAGAAGCTAAGCAGCTGGCTCCGTTTGCCAATCAGCATCACCTATATGAACATGTATGGAAACATTATGTAGATGTGGCATCACTAACGCCATTTACGCTGATCGATCAAAAGGGCTAAATGAACGGCAACGGCTTTGATTAGTTTTTATAGAGAGGTTTGTTCTCATAAAATGAAGCGTTAGGATTTGCGCTGAGCGTTCACAATAAAAAGGAATAACATCTATGGATGAAGTCACATGCCAAGAGACGTATCAAGGAAATCACTTACAGAAGCGTTTTTCCGTCTCGCAAAGGGTCTCAATTGAGCCCCTCAACACGAAACACGCGTCCGCTTTACTAGAGGTTGTGAACACTCACCGAGAGAGCCTTGAGGGCTATCTACCTTGGACGGATTCTGTCACGAATCATAGAGAGGCCGTGAACTACATTTCCCAGCGAGTGAACAGTAACGCGCTGGATTCCCACTGGTGTGCAATTTATTTTGATGAGCAGCTTACGGGTGTTATTGGCATTAAAGGTGTGGATTCACATACGCGTGTTACTGAAATTGGCTACTGGCTTGCCAACAATGGGCGAGGCCATCGTGTGATTGATCAAGTGCTCGCAGTATTGATCCCTTTTTTGAAGCAGAAAGGGCACGCACAATTCATTCAGTTCCATTGTATGGAAGATAACATCGCTAGCATCAATATTGCTGAGCGTGCAGGCGCCACATTAAAAGAATACGTTGATCATGAGTTCGATATGCTTGACCGCTCTCAACGACTAGGCATTTATGAACTACGTTTGATGTAGTATCCACCCCAGAAATATTTTAATCAGAGTTCGAACTCTAACTTCACGAGCGCTACAATAGTAACATTGTTGCGCTCGTGTTAACTTGGGGCGTCATTGGCAGAAACTAGGCTAGGAGAAGCATCATGAACGCAATCACAGAGGTTGAAGTAGATAACTTGTTACAGCAAAGCCTCGAACGCTTAAAAGCGGCATATGCAGCCGAGCCTTATCCTAGTTTGGATGAACGTAAACAGCGCCTCGTTTTGTTAAAAAAATCGCTGCTTGAGAACAAACAAGCTTTGGTTGAAGCGTTAAGTGACGATTTTGGCTATCGCTCAGAATTTGATACCGCCATGACCGACGTTTTGCCAACGGTCTCGCATATTAATTATACCCTCAAACGACTAAAAAAATGGTGCAAACCCAGCAAGCGCGAATCCGGCTTATTGCTCGCACCTTCTAAAGTCACCGTTCAGTATCAACCGTTAGGTGTCGTCGGGATCATTTCACCGTGGAACTTTCCTGTGATTTTGAGCCTTGCGCCTTTAGTGACAGCATTGGCTGCTGGCAACCGCGTGATGATGAAGCTCAGCGAATTTACGCCAAAAACCAATAAAGTCATCGTCGATATTTGCCGTGGGTTGTCTGAGTATGTCGAAGTTTTTGAGGGTGAAGCAGACGTCGCACAAGCATTCAGCCAACTGCCATTCGATCACCTTTTGTTCACGGGTTCTACGAGTGTTGGTCGCGCAGTGGCAAAAGCGGCAGCGGAAAACCTTACCCCGGTGACGTTAGAGTTGGGTGGAAAGTCCCCGGTGATCATTGCAAAAGATGCAGACATGAAGAAAGCCGTTGATGCTGTCTTGTTTGGTAAATGCATTAATGCAGGCCAGATTTGTGTCGCGCCTGACTACGCGTTTGTACCGCAAGAACGTGTCGAAGAGTTCATTTCGCTATTCTTAAAACGTTTTGAAAAGCTCTATTTAAAATCCAACAAGAATCAAAAGCTGACCCATATTGTCAACCAACGACAATATGATCGTTTGACTGCGCTACTTGAGGATGCAAAAGCGCAAGGTGCTAACCTTCACACTGTTGAGGCGTCGCCCCAAGAGGAACGACTTCTGTATCCTCATTTGGTCACGGATGTGTCGCCGAATATGCGAATCATGCAAGAGGAGATCTTCGGGCCATTTCTACCTGTTAAGCCCTACAATGCCGTTGATGAAGCGATTGACTACATTAATCAGCACCAAAGACCACTTGCGCTGTATGTTATGTCGGACGACAAATCGACCATCAAACATATTGTACGCAACACCCACAGTGGTGGCGTCGGCGTTAATGATACGGTTTTACATGTTGGCGCTGAAGATGCGCCTTTTGGTGGCGTTGGTGAATCGGGTATTGGGCATTATCACGGAGAGGAAGGATTCAGAACTTTTAGTCATGCGAAAACCATTCTTTACACACCGAAATGGTTGCCAAGAACGAGCGTATTAATGCGCCGTAGGGCTATGGCGATAAAAGCGATCCAAAAGATCTTTGTTCGATAATAATTATGATTTGATTGATAAAAAAACCGCCCGAATAGGCGGTTTTTTGTTTCTATATGCTCTGAAACGCTGGGCAGCAAAGTTCGAGAAACTTCCTTCGCGTGCTACCAACACAACAAATAAAGGCTCTTGTTGAAAGAGCCTTGTTCAGGAAATGTCGAGAGATTTTGGCAAGTTTAATGCAGAACTTCACTGCTGAATCTTAGATATCTACAGTCGTTCATCAGTTCTTTAAACGCCTTTCTGTCCAGCTTAATCAGAGTTTCATGATCGCCAGCTTCAAGGTAGACATGTTCCAAGTTTGCCAGTCTTTCATCGCAAACTGTCGACATGTGGTAAGGGCTACCAATCGGTGGAATAGCGCCGTGTTCACAATCGGTGAAGAGTCGGTAAACCATACGCTCTTTCACCAAGTGGAAGGTGGCATTAAATTCGTCGTTTAATCGCGACAAACTGATTTTGTTGTTGGCAGGTAAGACCGCCATCATATGACGCCCTTCATGATCCTCTAGAATCACACCTTTTGCGATATTCATTAAAGGCACACCTGCTGCAACACCACTTTGTAGCGAGCTATGACTGTGGCTGTGATTCACGGTTTGAAAGTGAATGTTATGCTCAGTCAAATATTCATCTAATCGGGTTGCAATCGTCATATAGCCTCCACGTGTATGAGACCCATAAAAAGTATAGGTTAGTCGGGCGACAATCGCGCATTTTACTCGGCGACACTGACGCTCTTTACGCTCCTGTTCTACGCTTATTGCAAGCCAGCGAGAAAGCATGGTTAACAATAATAAATAGGGGGCAACATGAGCAAGCCAATCATCGCTGATAACAAGCCGATCAAAGTAGAGTTGAAAGCTGGGCAAGAATATTACTTCTGCCGATGTGGGCGTTCTAAAAAACAACCTTACTGCGATGGGTCTCATTCGGGAACCGGCTTAAAGCCAATGAGCTTTAGTGCGGAAAAAGACGAAGATGCCTATCTCTGCCAATGTAAGCATACCGCCAATGCTCCTTTTTGTGATGGTACACACAAGCGATTTACCGCAGAGCAAGTCGGTAAAGAGGGACCGGAACAAAAGCGAGAGAAAAGAGACAAACCAACGGCGTCTGCTACTCAAGAAGAACCAACCCTCGAGTTTATCCACCAATTAGCGAGAGAAGGACTCTCTAAACTCGGTCATCATGGTCCGATGGCTGCAATGGGGGTTCCTAGGCATTTGCTACCACATTGGGATGCTATACAAATTATGGTGGCGCAAATGGCGACACAACCGTTGTTGGAAGACGTTCCTGTGTCTACCGAGTTGATTGTGGGACCAAACGCGCGTAAGCCGCTCAGACTCGCCATTCCTTTGTTGGTGTCGGACATGAGTTTTGGCGCACTTTCTGAAGAGGCGAAAATTGCACTAGCAAAAGGTGCAGAGTTGGCAGGGACTGGGATTTGCTCTGGTGAGGGTGGCATGTTACCGGAAGAACAAGCCGCTAATTCACGGTATTTCTATGAGCTTGCTAGTGCTCAATTTGGCTACGACGAATCTAAGCTTCTTAATGTTCAGGCGTTTCACTTTAAAGGTGGGCAAGGAGCAAAAACGGGCACGGGTGGTCATCTGCCTGCAAATAAAAATGTAGGTAAGATCGCTCAGGTGAGAGGCATCCCCGAGGGACAACCAGCGATATCACCACCAACGTTCAAAGATCTTCACACTACTCACGATTTCAGAAAGTTTGCTGACAGAGTTCGTGGCATCACAGGCGGTATTCCAATTGGATTTAAACTCAGTGCCAACCATATTGAGCAAGACATTCAGTTTGCGCTTGATGCTGGGGCTGATTACATCATCTTAGATGGTCGCGGTGGTGGCACGGGTGCGGCGCCAACTATGTTCCGTGACCATATTAGTGTGCCCACCATTCCTGCGTTAGCTCGTGCACGTAAGTACTTAGATGAAAAAGGTGCAAGTGACCGCGTCACATTAATCATCACCGGTGGGTTGCGAGTTCCTACGGATTTTGTCAAAGCGTTGGCACTTGGAGCAGACGGAGTAGCGATAGCAAACAGTGCGATGCAATCGATCGGTTGTGTCGCGGCTCGCATCTGCAACACCAATAATTGCCCGGCAGGCATTGCGACACAAAATGCCGATTTGAGGCAGCGTCTCGACGTTGAAAAGTCATCCCAGCAACTGAAAAATTTCTTCGAATCCTCGGTCGAGCTCATGAAAGTCATGGCGAGGGCTTGTGGTCATCACGCTCTGAGTGAATTTAGTCATCATGATTTAGCGACCTGGGATCACAACATGGCGAGGCTGTCTGGGATTAAGTATTCAGGTATGGACTTAAACTGATCTCTATCCATATTTTCTGCATATAGGTACATGTTTGATAACAATTATTTATTCGCTGAAATGTTTGAAATTTTGACTTGGCGTTAACTAAAAAAACAGTGTATGAACTACGCTGTTTGAGGTGGATATTCGATTTATTGAATAACAAAGAGTGGTTACCACAACCACGACACGAAGGAGCATTATATGAGCAAAGCAAACGGCGGTTCGGTAGGTAAATGTCCAGTTATGCATGGTGGGCAAACATCTACAGATAAGTCGGTGATGGATTGGTGGCCGAATGCCTTGAACTTAGACATCCTGCATCAACACGACTCCAAAACCAACCCATTTGGTCAGGACTTTAATTACAAAGAAGAACTGAAAAAGCTAGATGTCGAAGCACTTAAAAAAGATTTAAAAGATTTAATGACTGATAGCCAAGACTGGTGGCCTGCCGACTGGGGACACTACGGTGGTTTAATGATCCGAATGGCATGGCATGCAGCGGGCAGTTATCGTATTGCGGATGGCCGTGGCGGTGCTGCTACAGGCAACCAACGCTTTGCTCCTCTCAACTCTTGGCCAGATAACGCTAACCTCGATAAGGCTCGACGCCTTTTATGGCCAATCAAGAAAAAATATGGCAACAAACTAAGTTGGGCAGACCTGATTGTCCTTGCCGGTAACATGGCGTACGAATCCATGGGCTTTAAGACCTTTGGCTTTGCGTTTGGACGAGAGGACATCTGGCACCCAGAAAAAGACACTTACTGGGGGTCTGAGCAAGAATGGTTAGCCACAAGTGACGCTGATAACAGCCGCTACTCTGGTGAGCGAGATTTAGAAAACCCGCTTGCTGCGGTAATGATGGGTCTTATCTATGTGAACCCTGAAGGGGTAGACGGTAACCCAGATCCTCTCAAAACAGCACATGACATGCGAGTGACCTTTGCGCGAATGGCAATGAACGATGAAGAAACCGTCGCGCTCACAGCTGGTGGTCACACGGTGGGTAAGTGTCATGGTAATGGTGATGCCGCAAACCTTGGCCCAGAGCCCGAAGCAGCAGACGTTCATGAGCAAGGTCTTGGCTGGATTAATCACAAAACACGTGGCATTGGCCGTGACGCGGTAACGAGTGGTATTGAAGGTGCTTGGACAACACACCCTACACAATGGGATTACGGATACTTCCACCTACTATTTAAGTATGACTGGGAACTGAAAAAGAGCCCAGCCGGCGCGTGGCAATGGGAGCCCATCGACATTGAAGAACAAGACAAGCCTGTCGATGTTGAAGACGGTTCTAAGCGCTACAATCCAATCATGACCGACGCCGATATGGCGCTCAAAATGGACCCTGAATATCGTAAGATTGCAGAAAAGTTCCAAAATGACCCTGCGTACTTTGATGACGTTTTTGCTCGTGCCTGGTTTAAGTTGACACACCGCGATCTAGGACCAAAATCATGTTATTTCGGCCCTGATGTGCCAAGCGAAGATCTTATTTGGCAAGACCCAACGCCCGCAGGTAAGACAGACTACGATGTTGATTTAGTAAAAACAAAAATCGAAGCAAGTGGCCTATCCATTAGTGAGTTAGTAAGTACGGCGTGGGATAGTGCGCGTACTTACCGTGGCTCTGACCGCCGAGGCGGTGCAAATGGCGCGAGAATTCGCTTGGCTCCGCAAAAAGATTGGCAAGGGAACGAACCTGAACGTCTAAGACGTGTTCTTGCGGTGTTAGAAAAAATAGCAGCAGAAGAGGGCTGTAGTGTTGCAGATGCTATCGTGCTTGCTGGTAACGTAGGTATTGAACTGGCTGCGCGTGCCGCAGGTCATGATGTTTCCGTACCATTCGCGCCAGGCCGAGGTGATGCCACCCAAGAGATGACGGATGTGGAATCGTTCGAAGTACTTGAGCCTGTTGCTGACGGTTTCCGAAATTGGTTGAAGAAAGACTACGCGGTTAAGCCAGAAGAGCTTTTATTAGATCGTGCTCAGCTTATGGGGCTAACGGCGCCAGAAATGACGGTACTTATCGGTGGTATGCGCGTTCTAGGCAGTAACTACGGCGGTGGAAAAGAGGGCGTATTTACTGACCGAGTAGGCACTTTGTCGAATGATTTCTTCGTGAACCTTACTGACATGGCATATACGTGGAAACCAGTGAGTGCTAATCAATATGAAATCCGTGATCGTAAAACCGACGCTGTGAAGTGGACGGCTACTCGAGTGGATCTTGTCTTTGGTTCAAACTCGATCCTGCGTTCGTATGCGGAAGTGTATGCGCAAGATGATAATCAGGAAAAATTCATCCATGACTTCATCGCCGCATGGACGAAAGTCATGAACGCGGATCGTTTTGACTTGCAATAAGTGAAACGATGCCCGTCGGTAAATGGGTTGATGAATAAGTAAGAGAGGCGGGCGAAAAGCTCGCCTTTTTCTTTACCTATCTTTTTACTTTGATTGAAAGTTAAGCTCATTTGAACCATAATAACTGGACCATATGAACCATAGGAGCTTGATATGGCAACTGCAGCATTAAAAAGCTTCAAACCGAAACAACCTCATAAAGCCAATTTCTGGTTTATGTTGGGTATTGAAGACGCTGAAACAGGTCGCACTGATGCGGTTCACAAAGGCTTTGAGCCAAAGGTGTATCGCAATATTGTTGAGCGTGTGAAGCTTTCTCAGAGTGAGTTTCAAAACGTCACATTGATACCTGTTAGCACGATCAAGCGTCGTCTAAAAAACGATGAGCGCTTCAATACGCAAGAAAGTGATGCAATCTATCGATTAGCGATGTTATTGAAACTCGCGACAGAACTGTTTGACGACGAAGAGCGCGCGTTAAAATGGATGAGAGAGAATGTGTACGGCTTAGGTGGAAAACGTCCACTTGATATGGTCTCGACCACGGTGGATTTTGAAATCGTAAAAGATTTGATCGGCCGTTTAGAGCACGGGGTATTCTCGTAATATGAAGCTCTATCGTCTCACACAAAAGAAATTTGCTGACACGCCATTCAGCCCCGTTGGCGCAAAGTTGTTTGGAGGGCGATGGAACTCAAAAGGAACCGAAGCCCTCTACTTCTCTGAATCGGAATCCCTTTGCTCGTTGGAAGTATTTGTTCACGTAAACAACGATCCTGCTATCACCAAACTTTACGATTTATATCGTATTGAAATGCCAGAATACCTCATCGCCACCTTAGATGAAGAAGATCTCCCTGTGACGTGGCGGGCAATACCGGCGAGCGAGTCTACGCAGTACATTGGTGATCAGTTTCTCAATGATCCTCATCCAGAGTTTGCCGCGCTGCAAGTGCCTTCAACGATTTCACCTCGTGATAAAAACTACGTGGTGAATCCAAATCATCCCAAAATGAAAGAGATCATCAAGAAAGCCGAAAAGCTCGATTTCGCGTTTGATCCGCGCATTTTCAAATAGACGCCTAGCTTTGTCTTGCTTTAAAGCATTCAGCGCTTACCTGAGATAAGCGCTGAAGCATAAAAGTTTATTTCCTTGGTTATTGTCGGTCGTAAGTGAACTGTTGCGCTTCATTTGTAGTGTTGAGGTAATGCCCAAGCACCAACTCAGCGCCTTTGTAAGATAAATGGCTGTCATCCGTATACATCGCATTGTTTGCTCCAACTCTCATTCGACATACGCCATTTCTGCAAATGGCATCGGTCAAGTCGACAAACTCAACGTGCTCAAATTGCTCAAAGTAGTTCACTAACTTCGCCACGTTTTGAGGGTGATGTTGTTTGGGAGAAAAGTCGCAGGCAGACTCTTCTGTCTCGCCAAACAAACGCGCTTTCCAAAGGCATTCTCCTACCGCAAACGGTGCAGAAGGGGTTGGACCGAAAACGACCACTTCCTTTCCTTTCAGTTCATTCAATAATTTGGTTAATGATGCTTCATAATCGGCTTGTGAAAGCTCTTTATTGAAATTAGAAGAGATAACAACGCGACGAATGGAAGGGGTACTTAGAATGGTATCGACAGCCTCATTGAAGAACTGTCGGCAAGAAATTGAGCCAGCAGCTTCTAGGATGTCGACATAACCGACCGCACAGGAATCTTGAGTAAGTTGCACCACGCCAGTTGGTGTTACTTCAGATAGACGCTTCACGTAAACCATGCTGTGACTATTGCCTAACACAGCGATGGCGGGCTGCGGCGCAGACGAGCACACATCGTTAACGTTGGTGTTGCCGTTGCAATCTAAACCATAACCGTTGTTAACGCGCATGGCCTCGAAAAATGCGCTTCTTTCTGGAAAACCACCGTTTTGATGACCGATAACGCCGAGTGTTAGCAAGGGCAACGTCAACAACACAATAACCGCGGACACAGTGCGCATGCTCATGGCTTTTCGGCTACGGAACGGCTTTTCAATAAAGCGCCAAGTGAAGTAAGACAGTACAAAAAGAGCGATCACGTAAAGCGGGATATTGATGTCTTGTGTTGTGTCCAACACGTAGCGGTAAAAGACAAATAATGGAATGTGCCACAAGTATAAGCTGTAGCTGATTAAGCCGACGAACACGACCCACTTTAGGCTCAGTAATCTACCGCAGACATTGCCTTTAGAGGCAAACAAAATCACCAACGCGCTACCGATGACCGGCACCAGCAGCGTAATGCCCGCGCCATCTTGCGATTTTTCAAATAAAAGCGCGGAAGCCAATATCAAAACGATGCCAATGGTTGCTAGAGTATCGTTAGATTGAACTTGGACTTTTCTCATCACTAATGCGAGTAATGAACCGGTTGCCAGCTCCCAAGCGCGAGAGAAGATCATGTAAAAAGCGAAATCAGGATCGTTGCTCGCGTAGACAATAGTCATCAAACTCAGCACAAATACCGTGATAAAAAAAGTCAGGTAAAACGCGTTTTTACCACGAGCGAGTAGCATGAGTAGCAAAGGAATGACAATGTAGTATTGTTCTTCAACGCCCAAGCTCCATGTGTGGAACAGCGGGTTGGCTTGATCTTCTAAACCGAAGTAATTGTGGCCTTTCAAATACAGAAGAATGTTGGATGAAGAGAGAATGGAAGACACTGCAAATTGACCAACGTCTTTGTGTGCTTGCGGCAAAAATAGCCACCAAGACATCAAATAGCTGACGGCGATCACCACCAGTAAGAGGGGGAGTATGCGACGAATGCGTCGCTCATAAAAATCACCAAGGCTGAACTTCTGGTTTTCTAAGTCGTTAATCACGATGGTGGTGATCAAATAGCCGCTGATCACAAAAAACACGTCGACGCCAATAAAGCCACCAGCGAATTGCTCAACTCCTGCATGAAACAAAATCACCAACGTGACAGCAATCGCCCTTAATCCGTCTACTTCTGCTCTGTAAGTCATATCGTGTTGCTCCAACATTCCGTTTAATGAAGTAGAGCAAAATATGAACCAGAAATAATGTTTATTTAAATCAGTGTCTTAAAGTGGTTGTCAAAATGAAAATGCTAGGTGGGTTAACGAATTCCCAAATTGAATTTCAATATGGAAAACCCATAAAGAATGATCTTAAGAAGCGCTAAATCAAAGAACGTAAAGCGCGAGGCACTTAGACTTCATTGAAAATGATTACGCTAAAGAAACGATGACAAAGAATACGATTCAGGAAAAAATTGCCAGCTTTACTTGTATCGAAGAGGCTTTGAATTACTTCGACATCGAGTTTGATAGCCGATTTATCGAAAACAATCGAACCGAGTTGGTTAAGAGGTTTCACGGCTACTCAATCCTCACTAAACCGGATGATTGGTTTTCAGGTCGTCGTGCTTTAAAGAATGCTTACTGTAAAGTACAACGCAGTTTGCTCAGTAAAAAGACTCGCTCTGCGTGTCGAGGTTGTACATCTTGTCAAAGACGTTAATTCTGATGGCTTGCCTAAAAAGAACCCTGCATCTTGGCGTTACAGGGGGGAAGAGCAAGGTTCTTTTGGTTTCGCTATTGGTTTGTCGCGAGTTGCGAATCAGCTTTACGTAGATGAATTAACCCGCGTGGTACGCAGGGTAGTCCACTAAGCCTTTTTCACCGCCGCCGAACAATGTGGCAGGGTCATGTTCTGCCAGTGGATAGCCATGCTTGATGCGGCTTGGTAAGTCGGGGTTTGCAACAAACGGACGGCCAAAGCCAATCATGTCAGCTAAACCACTTTCGATCGCGTGTTGCGCCTTTTCATCGTTGTAACGACCGGCATAAATCAGTGTACCTTTGTACGCCTCACGAACTGCGGTTTTAAAGTTGTGCGGAGTGTCTGGCGCGTCGTCCCAATCCACTTCTGCAATGTGAATGTAAACCACATTGAGTTTATCAAGCAGCGCTGCAGCGGCGGTGTAGGTTTCGACTGGCGTACTATCAACGGTGCCATTTAACGAAGTGAATGGCGCAAGACGAACACCAACACGCTCAGCGCCAATGGCTTGCGTCATCGCTTCTATCACTTCACCAAGAAAACGCAGACGGTTTCCAATAGAGCCACCGTATTCATCGGTGCGGTTATTCGCTTCAGAATCGATAAACTGGTTAACCAAGTAGCCATTCGCTGCATGAAGCTCGATACCATCGAATCCGGCTTCTATCGCGTTTAGTGCGGCTTGGCGGTACTCTTCAATAACGTTCTTGATGTCTTGTTTGGTCATTTCACGTGGCTCAACCACGTCGACAAAGCCCGGTTCGTCTGTGCCGTTATCGACAAATACTTTCACGTTTTCTGCTTTTAGCGCAGAAGAAGAAATAGGTTGCTCACCGCCAATGTTATCAGGGTGAGTCACACGACCAACGTGCCACAATTGCGCGAAGATAGTGCCGCCTTTCTCGTGCACTGCATCAGTTACTTTTTTCCAGCCAGCAATTTGCTCTGGGCTGTAAATGCCTGGTGTCCATGCATAGCCTTGACCCATTGGCGAAATTTGTGTGCCTTCAGCAACGATTAGGCCCGCTTCAGCACGTTGAGCATAGTAGGTCGCCATCATGTCGTTAGCGATATTACCTGGTTGAGAAGCACGAGAACGCGTCATCGGAGGCATAACGATACGGTTTTTTAATGAGAGAGAGCCAAGTTGAATGGGTTGAAATAATGCATCTGTCATAGGAAACCTCGTTATTTTTGAGTTTGGATGAGTTCGATTTGGTAACCATCGGGATCTTTAATGAACGCGATGTGAGTTTCTCCGCCTTTCATTGGACCTGGCTCGCGAGTAACGTTGCCACCAAGCGCTTTAATTTTTTCGCAAGCGGCGTAAATATCTTCAGACCCCAGTGCCATGTGTCCGAATGCGTTACCCAAGTCGTAACTGTCGGTATCCCAGTTATAAGTTAGCTCGATGGTCGCGCCATCTGGTTGATCAGGGTTACCAACAAACACCAGTGAGTAACGGTATTCTTGGTTTTCAAAACGATCCAAAACACTCATTCCCAGAACTTTTGTATAAAATTCGATAGATTTGTCTAGGTCAGCTACACGGATCATCGTGTGGAGAAACTTCATAAGTCGCCTTTTCATAACGTTGCGTAATCACTATGCAAACCATATCGCCACTCTAAATAAACTGGAAATTATCGTTAATTATTAAAATGATTATTTAGTGTTATGAAAAGCGAGGTTGCTGGCCCTGCAACATGCAAACAAAGATTACTCGCCGTTTCTTTTTAATTGTTGGCATATGCTAATTACTCTTTTGAGAAACCGAGTAACTATCATGTCCACAAACAGCTACTGTCATTACACTCACGAATCTCATCATCAATGTGCGGTTTGTTCTTCAATTAATGTGAATCCGAACTCTTTGGCCGTGAACTACCAATACCTAGCCGATGACTCTGTTGTCGGAGAGTTTCACGTTTTACCGCGTCATCAAGGTTACACAGACCTGTTACATGGTGGTATTGCCAGTTCGCTTCTCGATGGTGCAATGACGCATTGTTTGTTATCTAGAGACATTCAAGCCCTTACGGCGCAGTTGGATGTGCGCTACCATGCACCTATTCAGTTAGATGATCGAGTCACGATTACTGCACACTGTGAAGGTGAACGACGCGGTATATATCAACTGGTGGCTCAATTACGGGTCAATAGCGAAGTTAGAGTGACGGCTAAAGGGAAGTTTATTCGTCCTAAAAAGGCATAAATAAAAACGTGTTCTACGGAGAGGCAATGAAGAAATTTGATGAGCTGTATGCAATTGCGACGAGAAAATCTCAATATGACCAAACCAATACTTGGTTTAAAGGCGTAGAGACTTATCTGGAGGCCATTGGCAAAGAAGTTGATGAAGTCCGCGAAGAGATTCGTGAGGATCGCCTTTGTCATTTGGAAGACGAGTTAGGCGATGTGTTGTGGAACTATCTTAACGTATTAAAAGCGCTGGAAAGAGAAAAGGGTATAGATCCTGAGAAAGTACTCGAAAGAGCCTGCAACAAATACGATCAGCGTGTATCTGCGATTGAGTCGGGACGCAGTTGGGATGAGATAAAACAGCAGCAGAAACAAGCCTTGAACGCAGAGCATGAAGCCGCGCAGTTAGAAGATGTAAAGAGCCAATAACTGCGCTTGGTATTGAAAGGGTTGGTTAATAGGGAATACCTAGTCAGCCCTTGGAACTGTTGACCAACAGTAGGTCACAAGGTGGTTGATCAAGTAACGTGTCTACAGTGCTGCCAGACCAAAATTGAGATGACATGCTTCGTTTACATGCTCCCATAATCAAAATCGACGCTTGTGATTGCTTAACTGCTTTTGGTAACGCCGTTTCAGGGTTTCCTTCCGGTAATAGTAATGGAACTCGCGTTAACTTTTGCGCACTAATAAAATCTGTAATGCCTGCTTTTTGATTGCTTAATATCTCTGCACGATAGCGAGAGAGGTATGGTGCGACGTATCGGCAGTAAACGAGCGTCATTTTCCCGCTTAAGGTTTGTTCTAATTTTGAGCCTCGCGAGACGATGGCTTTATCTACTATCGACTTTTCATCCCCTCGATGAAGTGGGTCGATTGCACAAAGCATGTTGGCGTGAGAAGGCCATGACCGCTCACTCAGTAGCAACAAGTCGCAATCTTGTTGTGCTAGTTCTGTGAGCATCGTTTGAATCTCGTGTTTGTTAAAGTGTCCCACGAGCAGTAAGTCAGTGTGGTCAACAAGTCGTTTCGCAACTTGCTCAACCCAATGGCTCCCTTTGAAATGCTCGTAAGAGAGCGTTGGTGTTTCAAGCTCTTCTTCTTCACAAAGTTCGAAAATTAATGCGTTGAACTTTAAGGTCCAAGCTTCAAACTCAGCTTGTCTTTTTTCTATATGGTCAGAGTTGAAACTGAGAAAATGAGCGAATGCGTGATCTTCACTTCGGCGATGGTCTTCCACTAAAACTACAATAGGCTGGGCCAGCGCTGTCGAAAATTGAATCACTTTACGAAGCACCTTACGACTTGGTAAGGCGGCCTGCTGAGTCAGAAAAAATACAGGTGCCATTGATTACTCCATTATCAAACAAGGCGAATGAGCCTGACACACATTCAAGTCTATACCATGAACTGATGCAGAGGCGTTTTGTTTCTGCGAGCGAAATATAAATTCCGCAATTAAGTCAACTATCGCCTAGAATTTTAACATCAAGAATTCATGCCTTCGGATAGCACATATCGTCAATGCGGCGAATGTGGTAGTGAAAGCTATAGGTAAAAGTAATGATAGATTCCAACCAATTGCAAATTAACCGCAAAGTGCCACATTTGCTTGCTGAGATCATTAAAGCGATAGAATCGACCGAAGACTTGAGCTTTTTGAAAGACTATCAAGAAGCACAGATTGCGAACATTTTGGAGTCGGTCAACATTGCTTACCGTAAACGTGTCATAGAAGCAGTGCCGCCTGAGAAGTATTGGACGGTATTAAATTTGCTCCGATACGACACCGCCAAGCACATTCATCAATCACTCAATAAAGACTTACAACATGAACGCTTGACGTACATAACGGATTCAGAACTGATCATCTTTGCGGACTTTCTACCGACCGAGTTTGTAGATGAATACCTTATTGATCAAAGTGAAGAGTCTGTCGCGCATATCCAACAAGCATTGTCGTATGAAGACAACAAAGTTGGACGTTATGCCGAGCCTCACTTTCTGGTCGCAAACCCTAAAAACAGCGTAGGAGGCATCAAAACCGAGCTGCTAAAACGCGGGCAAAGTCCAGTGCGGTTGATTATTGTGCGTGATGCAAGTGGTGTGATTGGTACGATAGAGCCGCAAACCCTGTTGCTGCACGAGAATCATATCAAACTTACCGACTTGACCGTAGTTACGCCAATCCTAGAAGATATTCAAACGATTCAAAGTGTCAGCAAACAAGTCTCGATTGATGGTGGAGCACATTGGTTTCCTATCATGGCTGGTGGCAAAATTATGGGCGTCTTGTCGATGGCGACCATCGCGATTACGTTGCGCGAACTCAGCCTACAAGCTGTAGTGGCAGAAAACGTACGAAGCGAAGAAGATTTGTTCACACCATTAAGCGTGGCGACAAGGCTAAGAGCACTTTGGCTAGTGATTAACTTGCTGACCGCTTTTGTTGCCTCTGCCATCATTGGTATTTTTGATAATGTGGTCGAGCAAGTCGTTGCGCTTGCTATTTTAATGCCTGTCGTGGCGAGCATGGGCGGCATCGCGGGTAGCCAAACCTTAGCGGTGGCCATTCGAGGTATCGCACTAAACCACTTGCACCAAAGTAACTTGAAGCTATTGGTGAATAAGGAATTAAAAATCGCCACCATTAATGGTTTAATTATGGGATTGGTGATCGCGGGTGTCGTTTACATGGTGTTTGACTCTTGGCCATTGGCACTTATTATTTGCTGTGCCATTTTCCTCAATAGTTTGGCGGCCGCGGCATCGGGTACGTTGATACCATTCACGTTGAAAAAGTTTAACATTGACCCCGCCGTGGCTGGCTCGGTAGTATTGACGACCGTTACCGATGTCGTCGGTTTCTTTGCGTTCTTAGGCTTAGGTGCCATTTTCTTGATATAGATATCCAATTGACGCGTTAACCAGCAGAACCAATCGCACCATTTCCCAACCCAGTATTTTGGGCGAGCTTGCTTCGCTCAGCATTCCTCCGTTTTCCATAACCGATGAACACGTCGTTTCGGTTCTTACTTTGTAAATCTCTTCACTGCTCAGTTCTATTCCCCAAATTTCCCACTACCGATCTCGCTTAACGCTGGCGTGCCAAATGCCAATTTCAAACGCCAGATGATGCCCATTTTCTTGGCTGTATACGCATTACTTCACTCAAACAAAAAATAAGGAAACAATTTTGAATAAACTCATCGTATTCACTGGTGGTCCCGGTGCAGGGAAAACTTCGGTAATCGAACAGCTAAAAACACAAGGCTTTATCTGCGCGCCAGAAACCGGTCGTCACGTGATACAAACGCAGGTTGCCAATCACGGTTCAGCATTACCTTGGAATGACAAACAAGCTTTTCGAGACGAAATGATGAAGGCAGAAGTGAGCAATTACCGAGCTTTCAATGTCCACCAAGGGAATGTGTTTTTTGATCGCAGTATTGCGGACGTATATGGCTACAGTAAGTTGGAACAACTGCCAATCTCGCATGAGCTCATCACGCATTGCCAGACGCTTCGTTATCATTCTCAAGTATTCATTTTTCCACCGTGGACGTCGATATTCAGCAACGACGAAGAGCGAAAGCAAGATTTTTCTGAAGCGGTGGCTACGTATCAACAGATGGTCAACGCTTATCACAAATTTGGTTATCAATTGATCGAAGTGCCCAAAATGTCAGTCGAAGACAGAGTAGCGTTTATTCGCGGCTCAGTCATCGAACGAGGCTGAAAGATGATTGACGCAAACAAATGCGTAAGGCGATTGTGAGCACGACAACAATATGCGTAAAGGGAGTTATTTATACTGGATAAAATTCAATAACTTAATTGAGCATTATGTCTTTTAAATATCTTACCTTATTGCTCGCAACGATGAGTATGAACAGTTTTGCTGATGTGGAGCTGCCTTCGGGGGATGATTGGTTAAACCATGTGACGAATGGCCTAGCCCCATATTGGATGATGGAAAGCGCGCATGGGCAACCTGCGGGGAATTTTCCGACTTTTCGTTGTGATAACGGTGTCATTCTCGACCCACAAAAGCCGTGTGAAGAATTAAACAAAGGGTGGATTAGCCCGCACTTCGATCGCGAGTACACCCGCATGAAATCGCGCCAAACTTACGCTTATGGCGTACTTTTTCATCTTACGGGTGACAAGCAAGCATTAGAGCTGGCAAAGAAAGGGGCTTATTACCTGATTGATCATCTACAAGATGAGAAAAACGGCGGGTTTGTTAGCTTTACGCGTAGTGGGAAACCGGGGATGGAGTGGCAACAACGAACTTCTCAAGACCAAGCTTACGCCTTAGTGGGTTTGGCGATGTACTACTACTTGACTCAAGATCCAAAGGTCGAACAAGCGCTTATCGACCAGCAAGCGTTTATATTTAAACAATACCGACGAAGCGATGATCGCGGTCTGGCTTGGGTTTTGAAAGACGGTGATGGGGAAAGTGCGAAGCAGCAAGAGCTAGTCGCTCAACTTGACCAAATTAATGGCTACCTGTTGTTAACGGCGCCACTTTTACCAGAACCAGCGCAAGCCAAGTGGAAACAAGATCTGGAGTGGCTGACGCAAGTGATGCTGGATAACTACCACTCCGACAAAGAGCGGCGCTTTTATGGCGCGATACACCACAAAGCGGTAATGATGCCAGATGCGAAACACAATGATTTTGGACACACCGTCAAAGCGTATTGGATGACGTATCTCACTGGTCAGTTGTTGGAGAATTCCAATTGGACAGAGTTTGGTTTCAAAGGAATGAAACACACACTTAAACAAGCGCAATACCAGCAAAACTTTGAGCAAGTCAAAGCGCTTTTCTCACCAGAATGGCAGAGTAAATGGACGCAAGAGAGCATTCCTGCTTGGCAATCAAGACCATACAAGCACTATAGCTCGTCTTGGGAATGGGCAGAGCTCGATCAAGCGGCGATGACAGTTTCCCTTGTTGATGGTTCGATGAAAGAAACGCTTCAATACACGTTACCCACTTTTATGGATGTATGGGTGGATCATCAATATGGAGGCGTCGGTCTAAGCCCTAAATCAACCAAAGCGTTCCATTGGGGAAATGGTTACCACCAGTTTGAACATGCGTTGGTCGGGTATTTGTACGCGCAACAAATGGCAAAACAGCCTGCCAAGCTTTACTACGCGCGACCAGCAGAGAGCAAAATGCCACTTAATCCGTATTACTTTAGCGCAGACGTAAAATCGTTGTCGTCACAAAGTGATGGAGTCACCATCGCGACATTCACCAATATTCGACCTTAGGTTGGTCGATGGTGATGTGTTAGTTAAAGTCCGCGTAAAAGCCAATAAAGTCCTCCGATAGCAAGGATGACTATTAGCTATCTAGGTCTGTCACTAGATAAGCTTCAAGCAGTAATTGTGTAGGTAATGATCCCTGGGCACTTATAAAAAGCCGTCAGAACCAACTGGTTTTGACGGCTTTTTATTCTATGACAGGTAGAGGCTTCAATTTTCAGCGCTATAGGTCCATGAAAACTTAAGTGAGATTCCAATCACGTCGCATGATCTCACTAGTGTCATTGGAAATAAATGAATTGTTTCTGATACATAGAACGTATTAACATGGTTGCACTGGGTCCATATGAGTAAGCTTATTGAATATACAATTTGAGAGAGAGGGTTTAGTTATTAAAAATAACAGTTAGTTGGAATCTAGGTTAAATGAAAATAAAACTATTTAAAAAGCTACAAGTTGTATTTCTTGTGGTGTTGTTTCTCTAGGTTGTCCAAGCGGAAGCATGATCTAAAACGCTTATTTTATTCAAATAAATGGAAAGAAATGAAAGTGGAATTAAAAAATAACTATTCAGAATCAGAAATAAACCAGCCACCATCGGTACTTCTTGTTACGTCTCTGTTGTGTCTGGCGTCCGTTTGTTGGGCTGCATTGCTGTTGGCCATTGAATATATTGTTGGGATAGAAATGAGTGGTACAGGCTTTCTTAGCACGTTAATCCCAGCCATGAGTGTTGGTTATTACTTCGGCTACAAGACTGGAGATGTAATGCCATCAAAAACAAGATGGTATGCTGTTTTACTGTGGACTTTAGCAAGTTTGGTAGTGTTCTCTCTTATCTTAATGTCGTTAGATATTTCTCCGTTTTATTTATTATCTGAGCTCGGTGGGGTAAGTATTTTTATTGCTATCATAATGCTAATAACGATTGGCATCGCCTACTTAATTTTAAAAAGTGGTGAGAAAATGGCGATTAGAGTATTACTCAAAGCCAAGGAAAGTCAGTAGATAAAATACAACAAACGATTCAATTAGGATCATGACAAGACGCCAGCCATAATGTGCTGGCGTTTTAGTTTCCTGTTTGTAGGATTTTTTGTTTAAAAGGCAAACCCATTTATTGTGTTGTCGTTTGAGTTAATGGTTTATGCCTTGTGCGCAAGATAGCTTAGCAGGTTTATGTATCGAGAAACGTGTGTATAATTCTCCACGAATTACGATTTATAGATATGAAAGGTAAGTATGGCAGTCCTCGAAATTCTCTCCATTCCAGACCCAAGGCTTAAAGTAAAAGCAGAAAAAGTCACTGATGTATCGACAGTACAAACGCTGATAGACGATATGCTAGAAACACTTTACGCAACGGGCAATGGTATCGGTTTAGCTTCAACCCAAGTAGGCAGAAAAGAGGCGGTTGTTGTCATCGATATCTCTGACGAACGCAATGATCCTTTAATCTTGGTTAACCCAGAAGTGGTGAGCGGAGAAAACAAAGCACTTGGTCAAGAAGGGTGCCTATCTGTTCCTGAGTACTACGCAGATGTAGAGCGTTACACGTCAGTTGTTGTTTCTGCACTAGACCGTGATGGCAACCCGATTACAATCGAGAGCGATGAGTTCTTGGCGATTGTGATGCAGCACGAAATTGATCACCTATCTGGTAACTTGTTCATTGATTACCTTTCACCGTTAAAGCAAAAAATGGCGATGAAAAAAGTGAAGAAGTACGTAAAATCGCAAGCTAAGTAATATGAAAGGAAGTAACTCACAACCGCGAGTTACTTCCTTGTAAATCAAGAATAGGACGGTAGGGAGAGCGGTTTATCTCTGCTTTTGGGGGACATAACGCTTTACGACCTTCATAAGCCTTTGAAATGAAGAACAGTCCATATGTGACTCATGAGGGCAGGTGGCAACATGGTTTAGGCTGTCTCGCACCGCTTTCAAACGTTTTATTTGCTCATCAATCTCAAGTGCCTTTTTCGTTAGTAAGTCACGATCGATATATGGCTTTGAAACTTCTGATTGATTCAACATTTCTGCCATTTCGTTAAGCGATATTCCAGCGATACGCCCCAAACTAATTAAATTGAGTGTATTGAGTACCTCTGGTGAATATTGGCGTCTCAATCCATTCCTTCCTATCGAGCGAATTAACCCCAGCTGTTCGTAGTACCTGAGCGTTGAAGTCGGCAATCCTGATTTTCTAACCACTTCTGCAATATCCATATTATTCCCCATTGACTTCAAGTTGGCTTTAAGTTGTAGCATGCAACTAAGACCTTAACAAATCAAAAACTTGAGGAGAGAAAAATGCTGCTTTTAATGGGATTGCAAGCGGTGCTAATAGGGATTGGTGCCACTTTGATAATGGATTTATGGGCATGGTTACAAAGGAGAGTGTTTGGTATTCCTTCATTAAACTATGCGTTGGTTGCGCGCTGGGTTTTGTACATGCCCCAAGGAAAGTTTATGCATGCGCCAATTATGGCGTCAGAGGCGATGCCGGGAGAAAAGTCACTTGGCTGGTTTTTGCATTATGCCATCGGCGTTACTTTCGCTTTGGCTCACGTTACTGTTTTTGGTCATCATTGGTTGGTAGAGCCCAGTCTAATGCCCAGCTTAATTACAGGCGTGGTAACGTTGATCTTCCCATTTTTGGTCATTCAACCTTGTCTAGGATTTGGTTTTGCTGCGAGTAAAACCCCAACACCTTGGAAAGCCCGTTTTCTTAGCACATTGGCGCATTTGGGTTATGGTTTGGGTTTATTCATAGCCGGGTTTGCAATCAAAGTTACGAGCCAGTATTTTGCATAGAGAACATGAGCATCATGCAAACGAGTGGTTTTTATCTATGATGCTCAACTCTTGGTTGTTTTTTGCGCTTTGATCATAGTTGACCGATATGTCTAAAGTCTGTTGAATTTATACAAGACGTAAAGTCGGCGGACATTTAACATTGCCTTAACGTCAGAATGGCAAACGGTTTACCAAGAAAAACTAAAATTATCTGATTTGACATAAAGAATATTAAGGGTTTCAGATGGCTTCAAAAGTGGCAGGGATATCAATACTGAGTTTATTGGCAGCGCCAGTTGCGATGGGAGAAACAGCCAGTGCTTATGATTTATGTTTGCTAGACAAAATAAAGCAAAGCAAAGGTGAAGAAACCATAAAGAGCATTCGCGCGGAGTGTGAGCTTGACACAGTAACCAGCACAGTGCCCGCAGATCCAGAAATTGAAGAGCCTGAAGAACTTCAGGAAAGTTTGGTCGACAAGCGTTTGGAATCAGAACGAGAAAACGCGTTCGAACCGTTTAGCCTAGTCGCGCATCGCGTTAACTATATTCTTCCGTTTACATACAGTGATCGTGTAAATAAACGCGCGTATGCCGACACCAAATACGGCGATGAACTGCGTAAGGAAGAGGCGGAGTTCCAAATCAGTTTTAAAGTACCAATGAACTATGATGACTTGTTGTTTGATGGAGATGGTCTGTTTTTTGGAATGACTCTTAAATCATTTTGGCAGGTATACACGGGTGCAGCATCTCGTCCATTCCGTGAAACCAATTATCGTCCAGAGCTTTTTTACTACACCCCAACAGACTGGAAACCACTTGATGGTTCGACTTGGTTAGGTTTTGGTATTGAACATGAGTCTAACGGTCAGAGACAGGAGCTATCGCGCAGTTGGAACCGTGTCTATGCCAACTTAACCTTTGCAAAAGACAATTTTGCGGTTTCTATCCAGCCTTGGTGGCGTATACCTGAAGATGAAAAGACATCGCCTAATGATCCCAAAGGTGATGATAACCCGGATATCGAAGACTATATGGGACACTTTGAGCTATCGAGTGCTTACAAGTGGAATGGTTACGAGTTTACCTTTTTAGGTCGCCAGAACTTTCAAACACATAAGGGTTTTGCAGAACTGGGTGTGTCATTTCCGATTTGGGGCAAAGTTCAGGGGTACGCACAATACTCAGCGGGTTATGGTAAGAGCTTGATCGACTATGATCATAATCAGCAGCGGATTGGTGTTGGTATTGCAATCAACGGTGTTTTGTAGTTTTTCGTAGATGGATAGAAATTAACACTGGCAATTGAAATTTCAATATTTAGAATGCGAGGCTGAAATTGATTTCTAACCTAGAGTGATTTTATGCTTCGTGATTACACCTTCGATTGTCTTGTAACTATGCCTCGCCATGAGCTGGAAGAGTTTAGTGCTCGTATGATCAGTAAAATGGTGCCAGAAGACGTGATGAATGAGCTGTTCACTTTTGATCAAGAAGAAGTGGATAGTGAAGACCGCATGTTGTCTGCACGTCTTGATGCAATGCTACGCATGACAGCAATCGCACTGAGTGAAATTCAACAAGCGTTTGATGACTCAGACAACGCAAAGCAAAATAGCGAGCGAATGACGCGATTGGTGCTTTGGCATTTCTACGCGATCTCATTCCGTTTGGAAGAGGCCATCACGCTAGAAACACACTGTGCGCTAGTGGAAAAACTAATCGAAAATGCACCTTCGGATGTTTTTGCGTGGGTAAAAACATTGACGGAGCTGCTGCACACTTACGCTGAAATCAACGCGAAAGAGAATCCTCAAGACTAAACACCTGTCGTTTATCGTTCAGTAAATTAGAAACAAGGCGAGCCATTTGGATCGCCTTGTTTTTTCGCGTCAGATAAACCTTCGGGTTTGAAATACCAAACAAGCCTAGACTCAGATTTGTTCGTTCACTAGCGAACGGCGTGATTCCTTCTTACACTAAATCAAGGTGTTTGTTGCTAAACAAGCAAATGCATGACTAAGTCGTGTATTATTTTCCACTTAAATGCGGATAATTTATGTCGAAGAACCTTCTGGTTTTTAAATTGGAACCGACTATTGAGCGTGTACGCTTTCCAGCTGAGCTTCATCTATCTAAAGGAAGTGAACGATGGATCCGTTAACGCAAGGTTTATTGGGTGCAGCTTTGCCACTGGCGGTGAGCAACAAGCGAAACCTTGCAGTTGTTGGCGTGTTGGGCGTGGTCTCTGGGATGGCTCCGGATTTAGATGTGCTAATCCGTTCTTCAACTGATCCTTTGCTGTATTTGGAATACCATCGCCAATTTACTCACTCGCTCTTGTTTATCCCGTTTGGTAGTTTCATTTGTGCTTTGTTGTTGTATCCATTGTTCGCAAAAAAGCGAGGACTAAGCTTCCGGCAGAGTTGGTTTTACTGCGCGCTTGGTTATAGTACCCATGCGTTATTAGACGCATGCACCAGTTATGGAACACAGCTTCTATGGCCGATAAGCAACACGCGTTATGCTTGGAACACTATTTCGGTAATCGACCCCGCGTTCACACTCCCTATTTTAATATTGCTTTTGTTTGTTGCACTGAAGCGAAGCCCAAACTATGCCCGCATTGCATTTTTATGGTGCCTGGTTTACCTAAGTCTTGGAACGATACAACGAGATAGAGCAGAAGTAGCTGGTTGGGAAATCGTCAAAGAGCGACAACACAACGCTATACAATTAAAAGCCAAACCAAGTTTCAGCAATCTTTTGGTTTGGAAACTAATTTATGAAACGGAAGAGAGCTACTATGTAGATGCCGTAAGGGTGGGGCGTTCAATAAAAATTTACCCTGGCGAATCAACTCCAAAGTTAAATATAAAAGAGCAATTTCCGTGGCTAAACCCGCAATCGCAACAAGCAAGAGACATCGAACGTTTCCGTTGGTTTTCAAACGGTTTTGTAGCGACGGATCCGAATAATGAAATGCGAATTGTTGATATGCGTTATTCCATCGTACCAAACCAAATTAATGCGTTATGGGGCATCAATCTATCCCCAAAAGCCAGCGCAGACGCGCACGTTGAATACACTGCTCATCGAGGAAGTACTGCAGAAGATCGCCAAGTTTTTTTCAACATGCTTACGGATTTTGAGTGATGGTTTTACTTTGGATGTCGATGCGGTTTCGTAATAACTATTACGCAGACTGAAAGTCCTTTACTAGGGTCGGCTTGCTAGCGAAGAAAATCTTGCCAAACAGGGACTTGTACTTCCAGCCAAGAGACAAAAGCCGTTTAGCTAAGTTCTTGTTTTCAATGATTGCAACCTCAACACCTTGGTAGTGGTAAGGATTGCTTTTGATGTAGTCGATAAATGCAGTAAGCACGCCTTGCCCGCGAACGGAGGGTGCAAAGTTGACTGCTACAATAGAAAAGCGTTGGCTACCTGCTGGGCAACGGACTAAACAGTGCCCAAGAGGATGAGTAATAGTCTCAGAAAATTCAGGAAAAGGGCGAGACTCAAGCTCTTGAGAAAGCGCATCGTATCGCTGACATAGATAAGAAAATAGTTGATTCGCTTCGCTGTTCATATCGGTGCCGCTTTTGTGTTGCTTGGTTTAAAGGCATTGATGTCTCGAATATTGTAACCATAGATAGCAACACAAAACGCGGTAAACTTTTTCAGTAATGATTTCCTATTTTTGAAACCTGAATTGTTACAAGTGAAGCTGATTGGGTTTTATATGGTAGTTGTGAACGAGTGTTTCTAGTTGAAGGGAGAATACGCTGGTTACTGGAATTCCTTTGTTAAAAGGCGAGCTGCTTGGTTTAATGCCGCTCGTTTAACTGCGAGTGGCATCTTTTGTATTTCGTCACCTTGTACAGCGACGATGGGACATGATGTGGGATCTTCTATCCTAGCTCTTCATGGTCTAAATTATCTCATTAACCACTCAGAGCTAGATTCTTAGTCTCGCCAAGGCTCGCTGGACTGACACAAAAACATCGTTAAACTCCTGTTATTAAATTATTTGGTCCGCCTTTGCTTACTTTTGAACGCTTAACTAGGCGTTACTCCAAGTGCTTAAATTGCAATGCCACAAGTCGCTGATACAACTCACAGCTTTGCATTAATGATTGGTGGTTACCAACATCGACTAACTCGCCATTGTCGAGCACCGCAATTTTATCCGCATGTTGGATAGTCGAAAGACGATGAGCAATAATCAGCGTTGTGCGTCCTTTCATTAGAGCTTCAAGTGCTTGTTGAACGTGATGTTCACTTTCACTATCAAGGGCGCTGGTAGCTTCGTCTAGCAGTAAGATTTTTGGATCTTTTAGAATCGCGCGAGCAATCGCAATGCGCTGCTTTTGTCCGCCCGATAGCCTAACGCCGCGCTCGCCTAAAAAGCTGTGATAGCCTTCGGGAAGCTTCTCAATAAACTCATGGGCATGGGCTTTTTTCGCGGCTTCGATAACTTGTTCATCCGTCGCTTCAGGATTACCGTAGCGAATATTATGAAAAACATCATGGCTAAACAGCGCTGGTTGTTGTGGTACGAGCGCCATTTGGCGTCGAAGCTCGTTTGGGTCGAACTGTCGAATATCTTCACCACCAAACAACACTTGCCCTTGCTGTGGGTCATAAAATCGTTGCAGCAGTTCGAATAGTGTTGTTTTACCTGCACCAGAAGGGCCGACTAACGCCAGTACTTTTCCTTGTTCAGCGGTTAGATTTAATTCTTTGATTGCTGGTTGATTTGGGCGAGAAGGGTAGTTGAAACTCACCGAATTAAAGTTAACCTCAGCAGGCATGTCGGAACGGACAGGCAAATAGTTGTTCGGCGCTTTAATATCGCTGTCTACTTGAAGGATCTCAATCAGCCGTTCGGTAGCACCTGCGGCTCTTTGCAATTCACCCATGACTTCGGAAATGGTTGCAGTCGATGAGGCAACCATAATGGCATAAAACACAAATGCGGCTAGGTCACCCGCAGACATTTTTCCGTGAATCACATCGCTGCCGCCTACCCAAAGCATGCCTGAAATCGCGCTGAACACAATCACAATAACGCCTGATATTAGGATCGCGCGCTGTTTTACTCTCTGTCTGCCTACTTCATAAGCTTTTTCCACCTCGACAGCAAAAGCCGCTCGTTCATGCGACTCTGAGCTAAAACTTTGCACGGTTTTAATATGTTCTATCGCTTCTCCAGCGTAGCTTCCGACATCGGCCATTGAATCCTGACTTTTGCGAGAGAGCGCACGCACTCGTCGTCCATAAAACAAAATCGGAACCAGAACCAAAGGCACAGAAGCAAGCACAATCAGCGTGAGCTTAACGTTAGTGGCAAACAACATTATGATGGCCCCAAAGCACATCAAAGCGCTACGCATCGCCATCGAGAACGATGAACCAATAATGCTTTGCAGCAATGTGGTATCGGTAGTCAGGCGCGACATTATGTCGCCGCTACTGTTAGTCTCAAAATAGCTCGGATGCAGCGTAATCACATGGTTAAACACCGCAAGGCGAATATCCGCACTAACGCGCTCACCTACGGAAGAGACAAGGTAAAAGCGAAAGAAAGTCCCAATGGCAATACACAATGTGACACCGACAATAAACTGAATCGCATTGGTAAGCTCTTGCAATGATTGCTGAGCAAAGCCTTGATCGATAAGAATGCGCACGCCGTAGCCGACGGATAGCGTTAGGCTGGCTGTTGCGATTAGGGCAACTAAGGCAGCAGCAACACGCCATTTATAAGGTGAAACAAAGGTGTTGAGTTTAAGAAGAATGCTGAGATTTTTGTTATTTTTTCTGCTCATGAGTGACTCACAAAGCGTTTTAGGTACCTGGCATAGTAAGCCAGTTTGGTTGGTGAGACCAGCGAACTACCGCTTTCGGATCAGGAAATTAACTGGGATAACCAATATCGCATGTATATCGAAAATCACTTAAACGTCGAAGAGACTAGAATCCGCTTTTAGTTCGGAGGGTGTTACGCACGGCTTTTGGCGAGTAGCAGGTCGACTTTTCCTTTGGCTGTTTTACTGACCGTTTGCATCAACTTAAAACTTGGTTTTTCGATGCCTGAGTTTTCTATCCCTTCGACCATTAAGAGCCAAAGCTTGGCTGTCATTTGCGCATCGGCTAGTGCTCGGTGGAAAACACCGTCGTTGTCGATATTTTTATAGCGAACAAGTTCACCTAGCTTATGTGATGGGGCTTCTTGAATGAGCCGTCTTGCCACTAGTAAGGAGCAAGCAAACTCACCCGAATAACCACAGTTGATTCGTTCAAGCTCCGCATCTAAAAATCGTTTATCGAAGGACGCGTTGTGAGCGATAAGGTTTTCGCCTGCAATGAACTCACTAAATGACGCCATTACCTCTTCGCAGCTTGGTGCCGATCGCAACATATTGTTGGTAATGCCGGTGTAGTTCTCAATGAAAGAACTCACTCTGAAACCGGGATTCATGAGTTGCTGAAAACTATCGACAACCTCGCCATCGACTAACTTTACTGCACCAATTTCTATTGCGCGATCACCTAAAGTAGGAGAGAGACCTGTGGTTTCAAAGTCGAGTACGACCACAGAGTTTGCTTGAGGCATAAAATTTTCCAGCTGAGTAATATTGCGCAAGAGTATTATCGAAAGCGACAGAAAAAGAAAGGCGAACGCAATGGTGAATATCTGTTTATCTTTACTCCACAAAGTCAGTGTTCGTCGTCCATTGTTTATGGACAGGTACGTTCTGGCTTACCCATCGTGGCTTGCGCATTAGCCTTATATCTCAAATGTTTTTCGGCCTTTTGATTCATTTCAATTAAGCATTAAATTTCGATATAAAATACTGATTATAAATTGATTTTATAAATCAACTTCGGCATCATTCACTGCTTGATTTTGAGAATGAACATCTTCACGGCGAAAAATTATAACAACTATAATACGAGGCTAGGGTACCAATGAAAAATCACTATTTAGATATACCTGAAGAAAGAAAATTGCGTATTTTTCGTGAAGAAGATGAAAATTTTTGCAGCTTCTGGGAAAGAATGCTTGATGAAAAACAATCTTTTTATCAGCAACCTCTCAAAAGAATGAAAGGCGACGCTTGGTATTCGCTTGATTCATTCTTCACTGCTTCAAAATACGGACAACATCAGGCCTCGCCAGCTTATATAAAAAGAGCGCTTGAGTTACTGAATAACGTGTACTTGCTGGCCAATCATTCAGACAAAGTGGTTGAATTCTCCGTTGGGCACCGACATTTTTCGGAAGTAGGTAACCGTTCTATTGCAGGGGGAACGATGGATGCTTGGTTGGATGAAATCTGTTTAGCGATGGCCGCGAGAGATTGGCGCTGCGTAGAGCTGATGACCATCATGGATGAGTCGTTAGTGCGTTTAAAAGATCCATTCGATGTTGCGCTAGTCGAGTTCGTTAACGGTGTATTTAGCAATTCATCAGCGTTACCAGAGTTATTGCAAACTGTGATGGAGAAATCCTCCCCGCAATACTTAGAATCAACCAGAGTGCCATATGTACACTCTTTGTTTATTCCATTTGTGAATGTGTTTGTTGCCATTATCGATGGCGATGAGGCACATTATCAAGAGGCACTGAGGGATGCGTTAGAGGCGCATTACCAGTTCTACATAAATGAAGATGTTCGCTATTCGCCAAAAGGAAATGTTTCTCTGAAACTGATTGGTCTTGCTGCATTGGCATACGATAAGTATGGCTGGACAATTCCAGAAACCGCATATTTGCCAAAGTGGCTCGTTTACGGTGAGCATGATCTCTGTTCTAAATAAATCATTAGTAGAACACCTTATGTAGTGTCTGCGGCAATGCCGTTCGATGAAAGGTTGGCGCAGCTGCGGGCTCTGTTTGAGCGAACAAAACAAATCTACAAGATCATTGGGCTTTGTTGCGTAATTCGATGGAACTAAATCAGGAAGTTACGATCTGATCGGCTACATCAGTTAATCATCGTAGCCTTATGCCGAAACCTTGTTACAAAACAACTAACTGGACACAGGCGGCTTTTCGATTCATTTCAATTAAGTATTGCTTTTCGATATAAGATACTGATTATAAATTGATTTCATAAAACAACTTCGGCATCATTCAATGCTTGATTTTGAGGATGATTATCATCACGGCAAAAATTAGAACAACTTATAATGCGAGGCTAGGGAACGATGGAACCAATGAAAAATCACTATTTAGAGATACCTGAAGAAAGAAAATTGCGTATTTTTCGTGAAGAAGACGAACGTTTCTATAGTTTTTGGGAAAAAATGCTTGATGAAAAACAATCTTTTTATCAGCAACCTCTTAAAAGAATGAAAGGCGATGCTTGGGATTCGCTTGAGGCATTCTTCACCGCTTCCGAATTCGGACAACATCAGGCCTCGCCAGCTTACATAAAAAGGGCGCTTGAGTTACTGAATAACGTGTACTTGCTGGCCAATCATTCAGAGCAAGTTGTTGAATTCTTCGTTGGGCACCGACATTTTTCGGAAGTAGGTAACCGTTCTGTTGCAGGGGGAACGATGGATGCTTGGTTGGATGAAATCTGTTTAACGATGGCCGCGAGAGATTGGCGCGGCGTAGAGCTGATGACCATCATGGATGAGTCGTTAGTGCGTTTAAAAGATCCATTCGATGTTGCGCTAGTCGAGTTCGTTAACGGTGTATTTAGCAATTCATCAGCGTTACCTGAGTTATTGCAAACTGTGATGGAGAAATCTTCTCCGCAATACTTAGAATCAACCAGAGTGCCCTATGTACATTCTTTGTTTATTCCATTTGTGAATGTGTTTGTTGCCATTATCGATGGCGATGAGGCGCATTATCAAGAAGCACTGAGAGATGCGTTAGAGGCGCATTACCAGTTCTACATGAATGAAGATGTTCGTTATTCGCCAAAAGGGAATGTTTCTTTGAAACTGATTGGTCTTGCTGCATTGGCATACGATAAGTATGGCTGGACAATTCCAGAAACCGCATATTTGCCGAAATGGCTCGTTTACGGTGAACAGGATCTTTGTTCTAAATAAATCATTAATAGAACACCTTATGTAGTGTCTGCAGCAATGCCGTTCGGCAGCACCTCGAGCAAACATGTTGCACCTTATCCTGCCATTTAGCTGCGAAGAGTTGAAAGAACTCCAACACACGTTTGCCACGGAAAAGGGCATTTGGTTTGGTAACCCGCAAGTCACGGCACATCCAAATCAATCGATTGTTGAATGGTATATTGGTGACTACCTGCTCAATCTTGGTGATGACGAATTAAGGTCGTTTTTCAATCAGTTACTCGGTAAGAAGGCATAAACTTATCAATATGCGAGCTTACTAACACGCCATACGCGACACTTCATGTATTCTTAATTGAAGCGAAGAAGAGGATTTATCAATGTCAAAAAGCTCCAAACTTCACAATGAAGACAAACTGGTTAAGAAGGCACTAGAGATTGGTGGGAAGATGGCGAAGCTACAAGGCTTTGACCTTCCTCAGTCACCACAACCTCTAAGAGTAAAAGCGATTTACCTATTCTTGGTTGATGCCAAACAGATCACCCCATTACCGGAAAGCAAGCTAGACGGCGCAAGCATCAAACACCGACTGGCAGTCTGGATACACAGTGCATTGCCAGACAACGACCCTCTAAAGTAGAAAACCTCATAAGTCATATAGGTCATTAATTAACAAGGCGAGGCAAATGGTTCGCCTTGTTTGATCTTGGCGAGTGCACCGAGGTCTTCTAATGTTTCGTTATCATTGATTTACAAAACAGCATCAAAAGGGCTAAAGATAAAGCCAGAGAAGCGCTACAATGCTCGCGTTGCAAGAGTGCAACCAAGAATACTCATTTACAGAAGCCTTGAAGTAACCATACATGTCTAAAGATTTCGAATTCACTACAGAATACACACTCGACAAGCCATTTTTTGCTGAGTGTTATGATCAAACTAGCCAGCCAGTTAAGTTCCCGCAAGCGTATTTGAAAGGGATCCTCTTTCTAATTTTTGGTGTGGTTTTATTGGAGTTTGAACTGCTACCTAACGGTTACGTCGGTTGGTTCTTTATCGTATTGAGTGTGATTGAAGCGTGCAGCGTTTACTTCAAAAGAACTTGGTGGCTGTGGCGTCAAACCATCAGCTCAAGCCGCGGCAGTAAAGTGGTGTTTGAAGTGAATGCAGATGGCGTGCGCTACAAAAGCGGTAAAGTTGACCGCAGCCTCGCTTGGAATGAAATCGACCAACTCGAACAAACTGATTTGGGCTTTATCCTTCACCTTGGTAAACAACGCCAATACATCAGCAAATCTTGCTTAAACGAAGAAGTGATCGCGTTTATGGTAGAGCAGCACGCGGCATCAAAAGCGAGCTAACCAGCTCATATCAAGCTGGAATGAGCGTTCTAAAAAGTAGGTGATATATGATCGAACATTGTAGCAAGTATATCGTCGGTTCTGAATCAATTGGGTTTGATGTAGAAAGCTAATAAGGCTTAGAGGTTTCTCTTTCGGACATACTGCTTCGGTGTCATGCGCGCAATCTGCTTACACTCTCTAGTCATGTGTGCTTGATCGGAAAAGCCTTGCTCCAGCGCCAATTCCGATAAAGTAAGATCGGGTTGCGCTCGGAGTTGCTCTAAAGTGTGCTTCACTCGTTTAATGCGTTGGTAATGTTTAGGAGTAATCCCCAACCATTTCTGAAAATTGCGCTCTCTCTGGCGCTGACTGATGGTCCCTGTAGGTTGTTCAATAATGTGGCCGACATACTGCGGTTCATATTCCTCAATCAGTGTTTGAACCCAGCGATATAACGTAGAAATCCTTGCATATGCCGAACGAGCTGTTTGCAGAGACTCAAATGTTGCTAGTGCAGAAGAAGCCAAAGGGTGGTCGTCTTGAATCCGCAATAGCTGTTCTAGACGTTTACCAAATAGTTGATAACCAACAGCAGGATGAAAGCGTACGCCAGTCATCACCGCGCCTGGCGGTAGGCAGACCTGATGTGCCAGAATGCTTATAGGCAGTAGGACAACCCCCGGCGTCTGCCACTCACCATCTATTTGTACTTCATTCTGTAAAATGAATACCACACCTGTACCAGCATCACTGAGTAATTGTTTACGTACGGTTTGCGTCGTATCAGGTTTGACGGATGCTGACCAAATGGCTTGAACATAGCCAGCTAAAGCCTTTTGAGGTTTTAAAATATCAAATTCTAAGTTCAAATGAATCATCCTATTTAACCTCAACTTAAATGAGAAAGTGATACACATGTACTTTTCATCCTATTAAGTTGAGGTATAAGCAGTGGCTTACAAGTAAGAACCGTCAAATAGAATTATCGAGGTTTATAGACTCCAACCTTTGGCTTAAATGCCTTAACTATTCGGTTCCAACTATTGATCGCGTTGATCGCAATTGTTAGGTTGACCATAGCTTCTTCTCCAAAGGTATTCAAGGTCAGCTGATAGCTATCATCATCTACTGGTAGGCCAGCAGTTAGTAATTCAGCCCAACCTAGTGCAACGTGTTCTGCATCGCTGTAGAATGGCATATCTTTCCATGCACTAAGCCCCCATATGCGTTCCGGCTTTTCACCTAACTTAAGCGCATCTTTACTATGCATGTCGATACAAAATGCACATTGATTGATTTGCGATATGCGTAACTTAACCAGTTCCCATATGATCATGTTCATAGTTTCTGATTGGCTAAATTGTTCATGGAAGTAAGCTTCCTGAGCGTATAGGATTTCTATTGCTTTTGGCGCTACTTCAATATAGTTGAGTCGTTTTTTCATGGTCATTCTCCTCTGTTTTTTACATAGTAAAAAACGCTCTTAGCAAAAGATTGAAGATTTTCGACATGCACTCAATAAAGTTAGATAAAAGAGTGAACGACGAAAGCGAAAAGTGTACCTATTGGAAACCAAGAAAACTTATGCCAATTAACAAAGTATTGCTCTAAATAATGCGACTTAAGGTTGGCGTCTATTTTTACTCCACCACCTTCCGTAAACGAGCAAAAGGTGCTGAGTTACCTATATACACGCCAGCCGCAACGATAAAGACGCCTAAAACATTTTCCCATTGAGCCTGCTCACCAGAAATGAACGAAATCAGTAGAGTGAATACCGGCATAATATTAAATAATGGAGACATTTTATCTGGACCAAGAACGATAGCACCTTTCATCCAAAAGTAATAAGCGATCAAAGTGCCAAACAGGCTCATGTACGCTATTAGTGATAGGTCTTTAAATGTTATGGCATTTAAGCTACGGCTAAAGTCGCCGTGGTACATCGCTATAGCGACCATTTGAATGGCACCAATACTTAACACCCAACGTAACTGCTGAGTTACTGGGATATGAGATGTTAAACGCTTCGCTAGAATTGTGTATAAACACCCACTAATTAAAGCAAATAACATGTATAGATCACCAATATTACTATTGCTGCTAATAGAATGAATATTTCCCCCTGTAATGACGATTACCACTCCACAAAAACTGATTAGTGCACCTAAAATAGTTTTAACCGAAATGGAAGTTTTGAGAATAAAGCCCGACAACAAGATAGTGACAAGTGGTAGATTTGCCTGAACAACCGCTGCGTTAACTGGGGTAGTAAAGCTCATTGCAGAGAAAATAGAGAAGTTTTGGATAGTTACACCCACGGTTGCTATAACAAACAACGACAACATACTTTTTCGTGTGAGTTTGGCTCCATATGGAGAGCGTTTAGTTCCTCTTATCAGTAAGAGTATTAAAGCTGCAACGGAAAATCGTAACGTCGCTGAATCCAAAGGAGAGACATCGCTATTAATAGCCTTTATTACGTTAAAGTTACTAGACCAAAAAAAGATAGCGACAACAACACCGCACCAAATTGATAAATGCTTAGACATAGATCTTCCTGATAAAAATTAACTTGACGCGATAATGCTATATATTTCATATTTGATTTTTAATAGCCAAATTTAAGAGGGTTAATCCCAAATATGGAACGTCACTCTTTGGATGACCTTTTGTTATTCGTTTCTGTTGCTCGCTATCAAAGCCTAACACAAGCATCTGAGCGTCTTAATGTCCCGTTAGCCACGCTAAGCCGGAAGTTAAAAAGGCTGGAAATAAACTTAAATTGCAGACTATTTAACCGCAGTGCACACCACTTTGCGTTAACAACTGATGGCGAAAAATATTATCAACTCTGTGAGCCGTTACTTCTTAGCTTAAATAATGTGACATCGAGAATTGCGACTGAGCGTCAGTCTTTAAGCGGAACGATCAAAATATCAGCGCCAATTAACATGACACAGATGTGGTTAAAGCGGTGCGTTTATGAATTTGCAGAGCAACATCCGAAGATATGTATCGATTTAGATGTACAGAATGAAAAAATCAATCTTGTATCTAACCGTGTCGATGTTAGTTTTCGTCTTGGTGATCTTATTGAACAAGACTGGATTGCTCAGAAATTATGGTCGATTCCATTTGCGCTTTGTGCATCACGAAGCTATTTAGAACAACACCAACCGATTACCCATCCAGAACAACTTGTTCATCATCGCCTAATTACGGTAAACAACGACAGCCAATGGAAATTAGTTAATCAAATCACCAATGAAACATTTGATCATCCGCTAAAGTTTCAATTCACTTCAAATGATGTACTGCTAGTTAGAGACGCCGTCATCCATGGTTTAGGAATTGCGTGGATTCCAACCTATTACTTTCATGAGCTAAATCATGATCAACATAACCTGCTGCCTTTGTTGCCAGAATGGCAATGCTCGGGTAAAGAAGTATTCATTATGTATCGAGACCGCGATAAAAGGCCTGCAAGAGTTGATGCATTTATTGAACATGTCTTAAATTGGAAAAATCGCATTCAAATGTTTGCTTGAAAGAGGTTTATCACATTGTGCTGTGCCGGTAACCTCAATTGAAGCTTCATGACTCTGCTTCAATTGAGTTCATTTATTTAACCTCTAAAAGAATCATGAATACATAGGCAGTTAATGGGATTCGAGTTTACAAGTGATTCGGTCAGCTAAAACTAAAGCTAAGTAGAAAGTATTTGCAGTTGTATTTGCGTCTGAAAATCGTTTAGAGCTTTCTCATCCGCGAGGTTCTATAAGAAATTATTAAGGATATATTTGTGTGTGATTTCGTGAAAAAAATTATTGTAGGTTTACTTTTCAGTGCTTCGTCTTTTGCTTCCTTAAGTCAATATGTTCCAGCAATGAATGATAAGAACGGTTATGTAGAACCATTTCAGATGTTTGATAATGTCTATTATGTAGGAGACAAGTGGGTCTCATCATATGCCATTGCTACAGACGACGGACTTGTTATCATTGATACGCTTGACTTCCCTTACTCTGAGTGGATACCTATCAACCTAGAGAAGCTAGGGCTAAAAGATAAGCCAATAACGCACATATTGGTAACTCATGGGCATTCTGACCACGTTGGAGGCGCCCAGTTACTTCAAGAGAAGTATGGTTCCAAAGTCGTGATGACCAAAAGCGCTCATGAACTATCTATACAGCAATCAAACAAAAGCGAAGGTGAGAACAAGTTCCTTCCTCCAAATTTAGACATAGAGATAAAAAGCGATAGCTCTATGGCTATTGGTGGACATGAGTTTAAGTTCTATCTCACACCTGGCCACACGGAAGGTGATTATTCCTTAGACTTCACTGTTGAAGATAATGGCGAACAATATCGTGCTTTTATCGTTGGTGGGCATAGCGTAAGTAGCAATGATCCAGAAGTTATTGGCCAGTTCCTGACTAGCATGGAGAAAATTAGAAAAATTTCACTACAGGCACCTATTGTGAACGTTAACCTTTCGAACCATCCACATAAAAATTTCCTTTTTGAAAATAGGAAGAAGCTCGGCACAAGCGGTAACCCGTTTATCAGTGAGGCAAACTTCTTCATGTTCCTTAAGCAACAAGAAGATTTAGCTAAGGGAAAACTAGAAGAACTATAATACCGTGGTATACGAGCAGCCTTCTTTATTAGGTTAGAGATTTGCTCTTGAGTTATAGCTAAGGCTTTAATAAGTTGCTCAATCAAGATTCGACACTGGTGGCAGCTATATTGTTTGTAGGTTCTAGTGGCAAAGGCGCCGTGCGTAAGCATTCGTATTGTGTGCCTTACACATTTGCAAGGCGTTATGTGCTTTCTAGAAAAGTCTCAAAATAGAGTACAATTAGCGTTTTGACACAGCGGAAATCATCATGGCCAAAACTGTTCAGCAGCAAATCGGAAACATTGCTCTAGTCGTTGAAAATTACGACGATGCTATCGAATTCTATACTCAAAAACTTCAATTCACTCTGGTTGAAGATACCAACCTAGGTGGTGGTAAACGCTGGGTTCAAGTTTCTCCTCCAAACTCCAATGGTACAAACCTACTTTTAGCTCAAGCGAGTACACCGGAGCAAACGCATGCAGTAGGAAATCAAACAGGTGGTCGTGTTTTCCTGTTTCTGCAAACTAATGATTTTTGGCGTGACTACGAGTTGATGAAGAAAAATGGTGTTGTATTTAATGAAGAGCCTCGTGTGGAAGAATACGGGACAGTGGTGGTGTTCCAAGATCTCTATGGTAATAAATGGGACTTACTGCAACTGAACTAGAAACTACATAGCACCTGCATAGCATAGTGTTCATGAGGAGTTTCCAACAAGCCTTTAAGGCTCTGAGATATTAGTGCTAATTCAAAGGTTCTCAGAAGTTACTGTATTTCTAAATCACTTTTGTGCAAACAATAACTAGCCATCATTCCTTCTCGATGTATCAACAAGTGTTAGGGCGGCACACCAAAAACAAAAAGGCGAACCAAACGGTTCGCCTTTGTCGATTTAGAGACTACAAAAATTAATCTTCGTAGTTATCGATGCTTGGGCATGAACAGATTAGGTTACGGTCGCCGTATACGTTATCTACGCGGTTTACCGTTGGCCAGTACTTCCAAGATTTGGTCGCTTTAGACGGGAAGCAGCCAATCTCGCGAGAGTAAGGGCGGTCCCAATCTTCAGCTGAAAGATCAACTTGTGTGTGTGGCGCGTTAACAAGTGGGTTGTTATCCAGTGGCCATTCACCGTTTTTCACTTTCTCCATTTCTTCGCGGATAGCGATCATCGCATCACAGAAGCGGTCCAGCTCTTCTAGATCTTCCGATTCCGTTGGCTCAACCATTAGCGTGCCCGCTACAGGGAACGACATAGTTGGCGCGTGGAAACCGTAGTCCATTAGACGCTTCGCGATGTCTTCTTCGCTGATACCTGTTTCTTCTTTCAGCGGACGAATGTCGATAATACATTCGTGCGCTACGCGGCCATTTTTGCCACGGTAAAGAACAGGGTAGTGTTGGCGAAGTGTTTCCATCACGTAGTTTGCGTTCAGAATTGCTACTTTTGTTGCATCTGTTAGGCCAGGTTCGCCCATCATTGCGATGTAAGCCCAAGAGATAGGTAGGATAGAAGCGCTACCCATATCTGCTGCTGATACTGCGAAATCTGCGCCTTCTACACCGTCTTCAATATGCCCTGGTAAGAAAGGAGCTAGGTGAGATTTCACACCGATAGGACCCATACCCGGACCGCCACCACCGTGCGGGATGCAGAAGGTTTTGTGTAGGTTTAGGTGAGAAACGTCTGAACCGATGAAGCCTGGTGATGTTAGACCAACCTGCGCGTTCATGTTAGCGCCGTCTAGGTAAACCTGACCGCCAGCGGCATGAACCATTTCACACACTTCTTTCACTTTCTCTTCGTAAACGCCGTGCGTAGAAGGGTAAGTGATCATAATGCTTGATAGGTTGTCTTTGTGTTTCTCGATTTTCGCTGCTAGGTCGTCGATGTCGATGTTGCCTTCTTCATCACACTTAACCACAACCACTTTCATTGACACCATAGATGCTGTTGCAGGGTTAGTACCGTGCGCAGAGCTTGGGATCAAACATACGTTGCGGTGACCTTCGCCACGGCTTTCGTGGTAGCGTTGAATCGCGATAAGACCTGCGTACTCACCCGATGCACCAGAGTTTGGTTGTAGTGAGAATGCGTCATAGCCAGTGATTTCACATAGCTTTTCTTTAAGATCTTTTGCGAGTGCTGCGTAACCAGCTGCTTGTTCTGCTGGTGCGAACGGGTGGATCGAACCAAACTCAGGCCAAGTTACTGGAATCATCTCCGCTGCTGCGTTCAGCTTCATCGTACAGCTGCCCAGTGGGATCATGCCGTGCGTGAGTGAGAAGTCTTTGTTCTCTAGCTGTTTTAGGTAACGCATCATCTGTGTTTCGCTGTGGTGCGTGTTAAACACAGGGTGTGTTAGATATTCTGTTGTGCGGCGCAATGCTTCTGGAATGGCTGCAAACTCGTTGCCTGCGATTTCAGTTGATAGTGCTGCGACTTCTTCTTTCACACCGAATACTGCGAATAGGGCTTCTACATCTGCCACGGTTGTGGTTTCGTCGAAGCTCACACCTAGCTGAGTACCCAACTTACGTAGGTTGATGTCTGCGGCTAGTGCTTTCGCGTATAGGTCTTCAGTTTGTGCACCTGTGTTGATAGTGATGGTGTCGAAGAAGCTGTTGTGAGCAAGCTCGAAGCCGCCTTTAGTTAGGCCAGCGGCTAGGATGGCTGTCATGTGGTGCGTACGACGAGCAATCGTGCGTAGACCTTCTGCGCCGTGGTAAACCGCGTAGAAAGACGCCATGTTCGCTAGCAGTGCTTGAGCAGTACAGATGTTTGATGTCGCTTTTTCACGACGGATGTGCTGTTCACGCGTTTGCATTGCCATACGCAGTGCTTGGTTACCGTTGGTATCGATAGAAACACCGATAACGCGACCAGGCATTGTACGCTTGTGCTTATCACGCGTTGCCATGAAAGCAGCGTGTGGACCGCCGTAACCCATCGGCACGCCAAAACGTTGTGCTGAACCGATTGCTACGTCTGCGCCCATTTCACCCGCAGGTTTCAGTAGGGCAGAAGCCAATAGGTCAGTCGCTACGGTTACTAGCGTTTTGTTCGCTTGTGCTTTTGCGATGATGTCCGTTAGGTCACGAACTTCACCTGTTGTGCCTGGGTATTGAACTAGTGCGCCGAATACGTCTTGCTCTGGTAGTGATTCTAGAGAACCAACTAGGACTTCAAAGCCGATGAATTTCGCACGAGTTTTTACCACTTCGATGGTTTGTGGGTGAACGTCGTCAGCAACGAAGAATACGTTGCTCTTGCTTTTACCCGCACGCTTACAAAGTGTCATCGCTTCTGCTGCTGCCGTTGCTTCATCGAGCAATGACGCGTTCGCGATTTCCATACCAGTAAGATCCATCACCATTTGTTGGTAGTTTAGAAGTGCTTCTAAACGACCTTGTGAGATCTCTGGTTGGTAAGGGGTGTAAGCAGTGTACCAGCCCGGGTTTTCCATCACGTTGCGTAGAATCACGTTCGGCGTGAAGGTGTTGTAGTAACCCTGACCAATGAATGTACGTTTAACTTGGTTCTGATCGGCGAACTTACGCATTGCTGCCAGCATGTCTGCTTCGCTTTTCGCTTCTGCCAAGCTCATTGGTTGCTCTAGGCGAATTTGTGCTGGTACGGTTTCGTCGATAAGCGAATCTAGGCTAACTGCGTTGATCGCTTCCAACATTTTCTGTTGGTCAGATTTGTTTGGTCCATTGTGGCGAGCAACGAACTCGTTTTGTGTGCTGAGGCTTTGAAGTAATTCAGTCATTGTCCTTTACCTACTCCTTGGTTCGGGTAACGGATTTGCGTTACTGATAAATTAAATTATACGTCCGAACCTAGAAAAAAAGCTGTTCTCTAAACAGGCTAGGGAACAGCTTTCGTCACATCCTAATTACTCTTCTTCGATAGAGTTTAGGTATTCGTCTGCGTCTTTCAGGTTATCTAGTTCAGATACATCAGACATCTTCACTTTTACGATCCAGCCACCTTCGTACGGCTCTTCGTTAATTAGCTCTGGGCTGTCTTCTAGTTCTTCATTGATTTCTACGATTTCACCAGTGATTGGTGCGTAGATGTCTGACGCTGCTTTTACAGATTCAACGAGAGAGAAGCTTTCACCTGCTTCAACTTCGTCTTCTACGTCTGGTAGGTCAACGAATACCACGTCACCTAGCATTTCTTGTGCATGCTCAGAAATACCAATTGTTACTGTGCCGTCACCGTTGTCACGTACCCACTCGTGGCTATCTGCAAACTTCAGTGTTTTGTCCATTGCTTAATCTCCGAATAACTTGTCAGGAATTATTATGATTTTAAAAAATCGTTTACTGGTATAGAGGAAAGCGACTGCAAAGTTCTTTTACTTCTTTGCGAACGCGTTTTTCAACTTCTGCGTCACCTTCAGGGTTGTTCACTAAACCGTCCAGTACGTCACCAATCCAATTACCGATGAGTTTGAATTCTTCAGCGCCAAAGCCGCGGCTTGTACCCGCAGGCGTTCCTAAACGGATGCCCGATGTAATCATAGGCTTCTCTGTATCGAATGGGATGCCATTTTTGTTACATGTGATCCCAGCACGCTCTAGAGCTTCTTCTGCTTTATTGCCTTTCAACCCTTTCGGACGAAGGTCAACCAGCATTAGGTGCGTGTCTGTGCCACCAGTTACGATGTCGCAACCGCGAGTTTGCAATACTTCCGCTAGGACTTTTGCGTTATTGATCACCGAATCAATATAAGTTTTAAATTCAGGGCCAAGCGCTTCACCAAATGCGACCGCTTTGGCTGCGATAACGTGCATCAGTGGGCCACCTTGTAGGCCAGGGAATACGGCTGAGTTGATTTTCTTAATGATGTCTTCGTGGTTAGTAAGAATCATACCGCCGCGAGGGCCACGCAATGTTTTGTGTGTTGTAGTCGTAACAACGTGTGCGTGTGGCAGTGGGCTAGGGTGCGCGCCTGTTGCGATAAGACCGGCGATGTGTGCCATGTCGACCATAAGAATTGCATTTACTTCGTCTGCGATTTCACGGAATTTTGCAAAGTCGATAGTACGTGGAATAGCGCTACCACCTGCGATGATCATTTTAGGTTGGTGCTCAAGTGCTAGCTCACGAACATCTTCGTAGTTGATTTCCAGTGTTTCGCGATCAACACCGTATTGAACTGCATTAAACCATTTACCAGAAAGTGCAGGGCGTGCACCGTGCGTCAGGTGACCACCTGCGTCTAAAGACATACCAAGAATGGTGTCACCAGGTTGAAGCAGTGCTAGTTTTACTGCGCCGTTTGCTTGTGCGCCTGAGTGTGGTTGAACGTTTGCGTATTCACAATTGAAAAGTTTTTTTGCGCGTTCGATAGCAATGGCTTCCACTGTATCTACGTGCTCACAACCACCATAGTAACGACGACCTGGGTAGCCTTCAGCGTATTTGTTTGTTAGGCATGTGCCTTGAGCTTGCATTACCGCTTTAGAAACAATGTTCTCAGAAGCGATAAGTTCGATTTGTTCGTTTTGGCGAGCGGATTCCGCTTGAATTCCAGCAAAGACAGCATCATCTGTCGCAGAGAGGTTGGTAGAGAAAAAGTTTTCCAAGCTGTGGTTAGGGTAACTCTTATTCATGGTAGTTGACCTTCCAAATCTGAAAATGAACCCGCAATAGATGAGTTATGATTTGCGGTTGTGGTTCATTTGTCCTCAAAAACAGCTGAACTGCGTAGCAGAACAGAGTGAACATCCGGCCCTAAATTTGGGCAAAAACTCCGTTGGATTGCGTGTTTCCTTTACCAATCTCTTACGGAAATATGCATCTCTACATCTAACAAGTTGGTAACATAGCGCCTGTGACGGGAACAATCAACCAAAAATTTCCTATAGGAAACAAGATTTCAAAATTTGTTAACAAGAGCACGGTTTAATTCACTTGGTGGACTTCTATCCACTATGTGCTTCATGCACAATGCGAGTAAGACAAAAAATATGGATATCTATAGAGGGATTTATGGCAGAAAGTATTTACGATGAATACCCATCGATGACGTTGGCAAAAGAGCAACATGACCAAAATATCGAGCCGTTAAAACTGGGCCAGCGTATTAAGGATATCCGCTCGAAACTCGGTATCACATTAGAAGAGGCCAGTCAGCGAACCGGGCTTGCTCGATCTACACTGAGCAAAATAGAAAATGAGCAGATCTCCCCGACGTTTCAAGCGATGCAAAAATTGGCACTTGGCTTACAAATTGACATGCCACAACTATTTGAACCACCTAGAAAAAAGGTAGCGACAGGGCGTAGGGATGTTACCAAGAAGAATGAAGGTAAACCACACCCAACACAAACTTATGAACATGAACTGCTCGCGACACAACTTTCCAATAAGAAAATGATGCCGTTTAAGAGCCAAATTCGAGCTCGTAGTTTTGATGAATATAAAGACTGGGTTCGTCATGATGGCGAAGAATTTCTGCTTATCTTATCTGGTGAGGTCATGTTCTATTCTGAGTTTTACGAACCTGTTGTTTTAAGCGAGGGAGACAGCGTTTATTACGATGCAAATATGGGACATATGTTGACCAGTGTTAGCGAGGAAGATGCGCTCATTTTGTGGGTGACAGCCAAATAGTGATAAATACTTGTAAATTTCCTATAGTGAAAGCAAACGATTGCTGTTGGTGGTCGTTATGATGAAAAGGCGCTTTTTTGATGAGAACTTGCTCATTAAAGCGCTTTTTTTGTACGATTTGTTGTGATTAAAATGTTAAGAGTCACACTTTTGCAAGTCGATCTACGTCTTGTTCGTGCAAAATAGAATGAGCCATGTTTATTATTGGAAACACATCGAATGCCGATAGCATTCTCGGGTCTATCTAAATGGAGACGAAAATGACTCAAGAACTACTGAAAACACCACTACACGCACTTCACGTTGAAGTTGGTGCCAAAATGGTCCCGTTCGCGGGTTACGATATGCCTGTTCAGTATCCTCTAGGCGTAAAGAAGGAACACTTACATACTCGTGATGCGGCAGGTCTGTTTGACGTTTCTCACATGGGACAGCTTCGCCTAATTGGTGACGGTGCAGCTGCGTTCCTAGAAACATTAGTTCCAGTGGATATTGTGGATCTTGAGTCTGGTAAACAGCGTTACGCTTTTTTCACTAATGAAGAGGGCGGCATCATGGACGACTTGATGGTGGCTAACCTAGGCGATCATCTGTTTGTGGTTGTGAACGCAGCATGTAAAGCGCAAGATATCGCACACCTACAAGCGCATTTACCATCTGGTGTTGAGCTAGAAATTATCGAAGACCGAGCTCTACTTGCAATCCAAGGCCCTAAAGCGGCGGCTGTATTGGCGCGTTTTGCACCAGAAGTTTCTGAAATGCTGTTCATGGATATTCGTAAAGTCGATATTTTAGGCGCCGAGTGCATTGTTTCTCGTAGTGGTTATACAGGCGAAGACGGTTACGAAATCTCGGTTCCTGCTGACAAAGCGGAAGAGCTAGCACGTAAACTGACTGCGGAAGATGAAGTTGAATGGATTGGCCTTGGTGCTCGTGATTCACTTCGTCTTGAGTGTGGCCTTTGTCTATACGGTCATGACCTAGACACAACAACAACACCTGTTGAAGCGAGCTTGCTATGGGGTATCCAAAAAGTTCGTCGTATTGGTGGTGAACGTGAAGGTGGTTTCCCTGGCGCAGACATTATTCTTAAGCAGATTGAGACTAAAGATGTGGCGCGTAAGCGTGTGGGTCTAGTAGGTCAAACCAAAGCGCCAGTGCGTGAAGGTGTTGAACTGTTTGATGCTGACGGCGTTAAAATTGGCGTTGTAACCAGCGGTACGGCGGGTCCGAATGCAGGTAAGCCAGTCTCAATGGGTTATGTTCGTGCGGATTTGGCGGCGATTGGTACTGAAGTGTTCGCTGAAGTGCGTGGTAAAATGCTACCAATGACAGTTGAAAAAATGCCGTTCGTACCACAACGTTACTACCGTGGTTAAAACGAATTGAAACAAAAATGCCGAGCTTTGTAGCTCGGCATTTTTTATGTCTTCTTTTCGCTTGTTTACTTTTAGTTTACTGCTTCATCAATAGTACAGCACATATCAATAACGATATCTTCAAGCTTTTCCGGATGAATCATCTCTTCTTTTGGGATCCCAAATTGAGAGGCCATAATGGTATTAAACAATTCCCAATGCTTGATCAGCAGTTTTTCGCGATTATCTGCAATATCCGGCCATGTTTCTTGCATCATTGGCGCGAGACTGACAGCACCATGTGCGAAGATCAACATTTGCCACTTTGATTCCCACTGATCAAATTGTGCATTAGGGTTTTCGCTGTTGTACTGCTCGAAAATTCCGGTAAATATCGCAGCGAACTCATCTTTTGACTTTAAGAAATACTGCAGCAGAGCACCGTCATCGCCTTGTCGAATGGCATCGGCGATCATCTGTACTGGATGAGGATTGACGAGAGCAAATGCTAGCATGCGAACCATAAACAGATAAATTTTTCTATTCGAAGGTGTGTTCTCCGGCATTTCATTGATGAGTTCAGCCATATAGCACTGCATGAACTCGTCCATTGCATCGCTAACCGCTTGCCAGATTTTCTCTTTGCTGCCGAAGTGGTGACGGATCAAACTATGTGAAACACCAGCCTTTTCACTGATATTGCGCAGCGAGACACGCTCGTAACCAAGTTCACAAAACATATCTGCTGCCACTTTAAGGATCAGACACTTAGTTTGTTCTGCTGCTTCAGCACTTCTACGCCCCTGCTTTCTTTCATTCATAGTTCGAATTTTCCCGAATATTAATCACGCGCTTACTTTTACCAGAAACCGAACGCTTTGACTAATTAATTTGCTATCCACCTGGAAAATATGTTGATCAATTTCAAATTCTGCTTATACTGCACGGCTGTGTAATATATAAAACCTACGGAGAAAGCGGGTGCGAAAACAATATTTAAAGCGCACTTTAGTTGGCGCAGTGGTGACATTAAGTCTTTCTGGGATGCTAACTGGGTGTAATAAAGCCATTTCTGAGCCGTCTGAACCTTTAATCAAACCTGTAAAATTACTGGCGGTGAAAGACCTAGAACTTGAAGACTCGCACGCCTTTTTAGCGCGTATTGATGCAACACATCGCGCGCAGCTTTCTTTTCAGGTTGGTGGAGAGGTTGATGAATTACGTGTACGCATGGGTCAAAAAGTCCAAAAAGGTGAAGTGCTCGCAACGTTAGACCCTAAAGATCTTCAGCTTGCGTTAGATGCCGCTCAAGCGCAGTACGCGTTAGCGAAAACACAATGGGACCGCGCGAAAAACCTTTACGGAAAAAAACTCATTAGTACTGATGAGTACGATCAGAAAGAAACTCAATATAAAGCGGCATTGGCGAACTACGAACAAGCTAAAACCGATTTGAGCTATACCAAAATTCACGCACCGTTTGATGGCATTGTGTCATATACCTATGTCAACCCGTTTCAAGTAGTAGCAGAGAAGCAGGAGATCTTGAATCTCATTGATAACACGACGTTGGATGTATCTTTCACCTTGCCAGTAAGTTATGCGGAATCTGTATCACTTGAGTCACTGCAAAACTCCGATATGTGGGTGACGATGGATAGCGAGCCAGGAAAACGTATCCCTGGGCAATTTAAAGAAATTTCGACGCAGCCAAACATCGATACCAATAGTTATGAGGCGATCGTGACCATCACTCGACCAGAAGATCGCAATTTGCTGACAGGTATGACTGGGCAGGTACACATTGCTAAACAACATGTATCGGACGCGATGACGTTACCTCAGTCTGCTTGGGTCAACAAAAATGGGACGCAAGGTGAAGTTTGGGTAATGGACAGAAGCACGCAGCAGGTCAATAAAGTCACTGTGTCACTTGACGCAGCAGGTGGTGTGAAAGCCGGGCTTGATAACAATGATTACGTTGTTATTGCTGGTGTTGAGAGACTGGTTGAAGGACAAGTGGTGAAAGCTTGGGTTCGTGAGGGAGGCATTTAATGAAACGTTCTCTACTTACGATCTCTGCGATTGCACTTGCAGTTTTAACAGGGTGCAAAAATGAAAACCAAGCTATCGTCGAGCAGCCACTTTTTGTGTCGACTATCTCGGTGGATGCACCAGTAGAAAGTCAACATCGCGCGTTCAAAGGCATAGTAGTGCCTGCAGAGCAAACGCCAATGGCATTTCGCCGCGCTGGGGAAGTTCAGCACGTATTGGTTAAAGCGGGTGACGTTGTGAAGCAGGGGCAAATGATCGCAAAGCTAGATGATAGCAAAGAGAAGCAAGCCGTGAATGACGCAGAAGCACAATACACACTCGCAATTCGTCAGCTTAAACGCGGTGAAGACTTGCATGCACGTCAAATGATTTCAAAAGCGGAACTTGATGAGCTAACCGCCAATAAAGAGCTAGCTGAGGCTACTTTCTATAACGCGACCAATCAATTGAATTACACCCGTTTATTCGCCCCGTTCGCCGGTAAAGTATCTGATGTTTTCAAAGAACGTTTTGAGCGTGTGGCAATTGGTGAACCCGTGTTAAACCTATACCAAAACGATTTGGTTTACGTGCGTATTGAGCTTTCCGACAATGTTTTAGCGATGGTAGACCCAAACTCAGACAGCATGAGCTACAAGCCTAGAGCAACCTTCTCCGGCATCGATGGCAGATTTGCTTTGGACTATTTAGAGCACACAAGTGAACCCAACGCTGAAACTCAAACCTACGAAATGTACTTGACGATGCCACAGCCAAAAACAGAGATATTGCCGGGAACCAGCGTAAGCGTTTTGGTCGATATGGTGAAGGCGGGCATTACCTCTATTGATGGTTACAGTGTTCCTGTCACGGCGCTTCAAGCAGGCAGTGAAGGGAATGAGTTCTTTGTGTGGAAAAAAGAAGGTGACATTGTCACACGAGTGCCTGTCATGATTTCTCAAGTGAATGGCAATGGAGCCATTGTGTCGTCAGGTGTTAGCCAGGGCGATATTCTGATTAATTCAAATCTGCGTAAATTACGCGAAGGTAAACATGTGGATGTTGTGGAGAATAACCAATAATGAACATTGCTGAGTATTCAATAAAAAACAAAGTCATCAGCTGGTTGTTCATTATTATCCTTGCTGTTGGTGGTTTAACGTCATTTTTGGAGCTTGGACGATTAGAAGACCCGGCATTTACGATCAAAGATGCCATGATCATCTCAACATACCCTGGCGCGACGTCAAAAGAAGTTGAAGAAGAGCTGACGTATCCTCTAGAAAAAGAGATTCGAAAACTCCCTTATATCGACAAAATTACCTCTACGTCTTCTAATGGTATGTCTCAAATAACGGTGAGCATGGAAATGGACTATGGTCCTGATGAACTGCCGCAAATTTGGGATGAAATGCGCCGTAAAATTAATGATTTACGACCATCATTGCCTCAAGGTGTTCAGTCTTTACAGATCATTGATGATTTCGGTGACGTTTATGGCGTGATGTTAATGCTCACTGGTGACGATTACGACTATGTAGAGCTGAAACGTTATGCGGATTACCTGACCCGTGAAATCGAGCTTGTTGATGGTGTTGGTAAGGTAGACATCACGGGCGATCAGCAAGAAATGCTATTCGTTGAGATCTCACTTGATCGCCTTGCTGCACTGAACTTAGACATGAATGTGGTTTCGAGCTTGTTGAACCAGCAAAACAATGTGGTTTCAGCAGGTGAAGTGATGGTCAATGGCGAAAGCCTTGTTATTCGCCCAAGCGGCACCTTAAACACTGTAGAAGCACTAGAAAATCTGATCATTCATGGCCGTGACACAGGAAATCTAATTCGTCTAAAAGACGTAGCAACGATTTCTCGCGGTATTCAAGAGAAGCCAAGCAACGTCGTACTCTTTAACGGTCAAAAAGCGATTAATATCGGTATCTCGTTTGCATCGGGTGTGAACGTGGTTGAGGTTGGTGAACGTTTGGATGCGGAGCTCGCGAGCCTTGAGTCTATCAAGCCTGCTGGCATCGATATGAACTACTTTTACAACCAAGCCAATGAGGTGGATGAATCTGTTAAAGCGTTTGTAATTAGTCTAGCGGAGGCAGTGGCGATCGTAATCATTGTGTTGCTGTTTACTATGGGTTTACGCAGTGGTGTCATCATTGGAGTTGTGTTGTTATTGACGGTATTTGGTACCTTCATTTTGATGAATTACAACAACATCGAACTGCATCGTATTTCTCTTGGCGCGTTAATTATTGCCTTAGGTATGCTGGTTGATAACGCGATTGTTGTCGTGGAAGGCATATTGGTTGGCCTAAAGAAAGGGCGTACCAAAGTTCAAGCGGCTGTCGATATTGTAAAGCAAACACAATGGCCTTTGCTGGGCGCAACTGTTATTGCAATTACGGCTTTTGCACCTATCGGTTTGTCGCAAGATGCGACAGGTGAGTTCATGGGCTCTCTATTCTGGGTGCTGTGTTTCTCACTATTTTTAAGCTGGATTACCGCTATTACACTGACGCCTTTCCTTGCCGATCTTTTGTTGAAAGAGGAAAACAAAGAGCAGGGTACTAGCGAAGATGATCCTTATAAAGGCTGGTTGTTTGTCGTATTTGGGGCATCACTGAAATTTGCATTGCGATTCCGCTGGCTTACCGTTGCTGGCATGGTGGCGCTATTAGTGGGTGCTGTCGTGGCATTTGGTAATGTAAAACAGCAGTTCTTCCCACCATCGAATACGCCGATGTTCTACGTGGATATGTGGATGCCAGAGGGTACTGACATCCGTGAAACGATTAAAAAAGCTGAAGAGGTCGAAAGCTACATTCGTCAGCAAGATGATATTGACTTTGTTTCTGCTTCGATTGGGCAGGGCCTACAGCGTTTTGCTTTAACCTATCAACCAGAAAAAAGTTACGAAGCGTACGCGCAGTTCCAAGTTCGCGCGACTGATCGTGAGAAAATGTTTGGTTTACTGCATAAGTTAGATGAGAATCTGGCGAAAACATTTGATGCGCCTACGTTCCAGTTTAAATTGATGGAATTTGGTCCATCACCAGCGTCTAAGATCGAAGCGCGTATTACTGGCCCTGATCCACAAGTTTTACGTGACTTGGCGGTGCAAGTTGAAGACATCCTTCATACCGACCCTGGTGCCCGAAACATTCGTCACGATTGGCGAGAGCGCACCAAGGAACTTGTACCCGTTTTCAATGAGTCTAAAGCTCGTCGCTTAGGTATTTCGAAAGAAGATCTTTCAAGCACACTGCAAATGGCGTTTGGTGGTAGCACCTTAGGTTACTTGCGTGATGGTACACATACGTTGCCAATTATGACACGCCTTCCTGAAGAAGAACGCGTAGATTTTGAATCACTACAAAACGTGACCATTTGGAGTCCTTCGTTGCAAACGTATATTCCGGTTGATCAAGTGATTGATGGCGTTCAACTGGATTGGAGTGAGCCGCTAATTCAGCGTCGTGACCGTAAGCGTACGTTAACCGTTCTCGCGGACCATGATGTGTTGAGTGACGACACGGCAGCAAGCTTATTTGCTCGTGTACAGCCTAAAGTGATGGCATTGCATGTTCCAGAAGGATACGAAATCACATGGGGTGGTGAGTACGAATCATCCAAAGATGCACAAGAAGGCCTATTCGGTTCATTGCCGATGGGTTACTTGTTGATGTTCATCATTACTATTTTATTGTTTAACTCAATCAAAAAGCCGTTGGTAATTTGGTTCACCGTTCCGTTAGCGATCATTGGCGTTGCTTTTGGTTTGCTTACCACGAACATGCCGTTCAGTTTTACAGCATTCCTTGGTTTGTTAAGCCTAAGTGGCATGATTTTGAAAAACGGTATTGTGTTGCTTGACCAAATTAACCTTGAGTTGGAGTCAGGTAAAGATCCTTACCTCGCGATTGTCGATAGTGCGATAAGCCGCGTTCGTCCGGTAAGTATGGCTGCCCTAACAACTATCTTGGGGATGATACCACTGGTCTTCGACGCCTTCTTTGGCTCGATGGCAATAACGATTATGGCAGGTCTTGGTTTTGCTACTGTACTGACACTGATAGTGGTGCCAGTGATGTTTGCAATTCTGTTTAGGGTAAAACCGACCACTGCATAGGGACTCCTGGCTATTTGCCAGCTTCCTGCCTAGCCCTGAAGGTTTTCTTCGGGGCTTTTTTGATCTTACTAATACATACCAAACCATTCATTTGCTTGATTTTAATGATTTTCTTACGATTACAATGCAAATCATGCGTATACTGATGTAACGACACATCAAAGATTGAGATTACATGAATAAGCGCATATTAAACGGACTCTTCTTCGTTGGTTCTTTCACCTTGGTTGGCTGCACCGCGACGAATAGCATGCCGACAGAAACCAAACAACCTGCCCCTAAAATTAACAGTGTTAGTGCCGAAGTCATTTCCAGTTGGATTGATAGTAAGGTTTTAGCCCCTGAAGGGCTGTCGCTCGAGCAAGACAACCTACGTTATCTATCGGGTAGCGCCGACCTAAACAGCGACGGAAAGGCAGAACACATAGTGTTGCTTCAAGATCGCTATTTCTGTGGTAGTGGTGGCTGCTCTGCATATATGTTTGATAATGAGGGAAACGTTATTAATCGAATGTCGGTAACTCGCACGCCTATTGTACTAGCCGACAGTTACAGTAATGGTTGGCAGGACTTTATCGTTTGGAGTAATGGCTCATATCGACTCATGAGTTACAACGGTGAATCTTATCCAAGTAACCCGTCACTAGAGCCAAAGGTGGATCGAGACGCTAACCAGCAGGCGGCAATCGCAAATGTAATGGCGACAGAGCTTTATCAGCAAGACGGCTATGACATTCTGCCCGCAGATTCAAAAACCTTGTGGACGCCAGCTAACGTTTACCACTTTACCTTCAAGCACTACGGTGACCCGCATAGCGCTTATCAAGCAACGGTGGATATGAGCAGTGGGGAAGTAGACATTGTAGCCGTTCCGGCTGCGGAATAAAAAACACCTCCCTTAACCGGAATTAAAGGGAGGTGCTAAATGCCAAATTCGAGGGTGGCATTGTTAACCGGAGTCGCTCTAATTAAGCTGCGACTTCTTGTTTCGCTTCTGCTTTGCTTTTTAAGAATGCGTAAGTAAAGCCAGTTACCGCTGTACCTGCTGCAATAGCCACTAAATACATTAATACTGGTGAAATTGCGTTAGGAATTAGCAGCACGAATAGACCGCCGTGTGGTGCCATTAATTTCGCACCGAATAGCATCGATAGGGCACCAGTAAGTGCGCCACCTGCCATACAAGATGGAATCACGCGCATTGGATCTTTCGCAGCAAATGGAATTGCGCCTTCAGAGATGAAACAAAGGCCCAAGACAAATGATGCTTTACCTGCCTCACGTTCATTTTGTTCAAATTTGTTCTTCGCAATGAAGGTCGCTAAACCCATACCTAGCGCAGGAACCATACCTGCGGCCATGATTGCCGCCATTGGCGCGTAAGTTTGTGAAGCCAAAAGGCCAACACCAAATGCGTAAGCGGCTTTGTTTACCGGGCCTCCTAGGTCGAAACACATCATTGCGCCAAGGATAATACCCAGTAGTACTGCACTGTCAGATCCCATGTTGTTTAGGAAGTCAGTCAGGCCGTTCATGATGCCTGAAACTGGGCCGCCTACGATGTAGATCATGACAAGGCCAGTGAACAATGTTGCTACAAATGGAATGATCAGAATCGGTTTAAGCGCCTCCATCGATTGTGGCAGTTTCACCTTATCTGCGAGGAGTTTCGCTGCGTAACCGGCAATGAAGCCAGCTGCGATACCACCTAGGAAACCAGCACCCGTTGAACTTGCTAGCATGCCACCAACAAGACCAGGAGCCAGACCAGGACGGTCAGCAATTGAGAACGCGATGTAACCAGCAAGTACAGGAATCATCAATGCGAATGCAGAGCCACCACCAATGTTCATCAAGGCTGCTGCTAGTGTGCCTTCTTCTTTAAATGCTTCAATACCGAACACGAAAGATAGAGCGATGATCAAACCACCTGCAACGACGACAGGAAGCATGTGCGAAACACCCGTCATTAGGTGTTTGTAAGCGCCTTTTTTCTCTTCGGTGGAAGATGAAGAGTTAGCTGAACCAGAATGTTGATACACCGTGGCTTGCTCGAATGCTTTGTCCATCTCTTCGGCTGTTTTCTTCAGAGCTGGACCTGTTTTCGTGCGGTACATCTTTTTGCCGTTAAAGCGATCAAGTGGCACTTCAATATCCGCAGCAATGATCACCAGATCGGCGTCTGCAATTTCTTGCTCAGTCAGTTGGTTTTTAGCGCCAACTGAACCACGAGTTTCCACCTTGATTTGATGGCCACGACGCTTGCCTTCTTCTTCTAAAGCTTCTGCCGCCATAAAGGTATGCGCAACGCCAGTAGGGCATGCCGTGATTGCAACAATCTTCTTTGATGCTGATGTTGTATCTGTAGTGATAGGGGCTGCAAGTGTGGTTGCTTTTTCAAGTAAAGTGGCGTTTTCAACCGCTTGCTGGAGAAACGCAGTTGCGTCTTTTGCTACTTCGCTAATTTCCGCTTGGTAAACCTTTTTTCCTACAAAACGAGAAGTGTCGACGCTAGTATTTGCCGCAATGACAATGACTTCTGCTTGTTCAACGTCAGCTTCCGTCAATAGTGTTGGTTCAACCACACTTGATTGACATTCTATTTTGGCATTCCAGTTTAATTTTGCGGCGGCTTGTTCTAGTAATCCTGCCGCAAGGATGCTATTTGCTACACCGCTCGGACAGGCAGTAATAATGGCAATATTCATACGATAACCTTCTGTTCCTTAGTTTTGTTCTAAGTTTGTAATAGGGTAAAGCGCGCTAACTTCAGTTTGTCGCTTGATATTTTCCAGTTCTTCCTGACTGGTTAGCCCTACGCCAACTTGACTAACTGCCAAAGCAGAAAGTGCTGTAGCGAAGCGCAATAAATCGTTTTTAGGCATCAGTTGCATGTGGCCCCAACACAAGCCAGCGACCAGCGTATCGCCTGCGCCAACGGTGCTCACGACATGCATTCGAGGCGGTTTTGCACTAAGCCATTCGCCTTGGTTGAGCCACATAACACCGTCAGGTCCCATAGAAACCACGATGTTTTCTATGCCTTTGTCGCTCAGTGTTTGCGCTGCAGCTTGGCACTGTTCAGGTGTTGCTAGATGTTCGCTAACAAAATCACCAAGTTCTTCATCGTTAGGTTTAATTAACCATGGGTGAGCATCAATACCTGACTTCAATGCGGCTTTGCTACTGTCGAACAACACCTTTTTGCCTTGTTGATGCAGTGCTTCTATCCATGCAGCGCATTGCTCTGCAGTAACACCGCCCGGTAGGCTGCCTGCCAATACAAAGTAATCGTGTGTTTCAGCAAGGCGGAATAGGGTTTCTTCAAAGCGCGCGATTTCTTCTGCCGTAACTTGAACACCAGGGAAGTTAATGTCACTAACGTTTCCATTAGCCTCAACGAGCTTGACGTTGATACGAGTTGCACCTTGTACTTCTACAAACTCATTCTTAACGCCGATGTCATTGAAAAGCTGATGGAATAGCTCAGGGTTATCTTTACCAAGAAAGCCGGTAACCGTGACATCTGCGCCTAAATCGCTCAACACTTTTGCTACGTTGACACCTTTACCTGCAGCGTGGAGATTGCTTTGCTGTACTAAGCTCACGGAACCAACGTTTAGTTCATTTACTGAACCTGTTAAATCCAATGCCGGGTTGAGCGTAATAGTGACAACCTTATTTGTTTTGTTTGTCATATCGGATCCTTAACCTTCACCAAGGCCAGAAGCGATTGCATTTCCGATAGACTCCAAGGCTTGCGGCGCATCAGGGCCTTCTGCTGTAAATTGAAGTTGGTGACCGTGCTTAACGCCCAGCGCGATGACTTTCATTAGGCTCTTCGCGTTTACTGCTTTTCCATCTCCGTCTAGGTTGGCAACACGTATAGTGGATTCAAACTTTTTCGCTTCTGCGACTAACATTGCCCCCGGACGAGCATGTAGGCCGTGAGAGTTTTTGATTTTAAATACAGCGGTATTGCCTTCTTCTGAAGATGCAGCTGTGACTTCTTCACCTTTGAACAAAGCAAGAATCTGTTCTACTGATGCATCTAAAAGCTTGCCGTGTTCATTGTTAAACACAATATTAGAAAGCGTTTTTAGGATAGGTTGGTGAGCATTGTTACATGCCGCGAACGCGACAAGTGCACGCACTTTTTGACCTTCATATTCGCAGTCGTTTGCCGTCGAGACAAATGACACACCTGTGCGAGTGACATGTTTGTCACTGCCAATTAACCACAGGCCATTACCTAAGTGAGTTGGTTGTTTGGTAACGAGATCTGCAACGAATTCGTTATCAGCACATCCCGTATTTTTCAACAGACCACCAGCAACAGCACTCATCTGTAGCATGTCGCTCGCAGGGAACATCAGTTGAATTAAAGAAGCGTCAAAGTCTGCTTCAAGCTGAACATCACCGTGCAGTAGGTCGATGATTTCGTCTTCATTTTTTGCATTACGCAGACGTTCTTCTACGCCATCTGCGCCTAGCACTTTGGTGAGCTGTTTAAGAATGCCAAGGTGCTCATCAGATTTAGCTGCGATACCGATAGCGACGAACACAGTATTGCCATCACCCCAGTCGACACCTTGTGGGAAGTGGTGCACAGCAACACCCGTTGTTTTCACCATTGCACGAGTGTCGGTTGTACCGTGCGGTATGGCAATACCGTTCCCCAAAAACGTAGAGTTTTGGTTTTCACGGTTTAGCATGCCTTCAACGTAACCTTGCTCAACTAGGCCTTTATCAGTCAGGCTATGAGCAATACTCTTTATTGCTTCAAACTTATCTGTCGCTGATTGCGAGAGGGTAATGTCGTTCTTATTTAGCTTAAGCATGGTGCTTCTCCAGCCTTAAGGTATCAATTTAAAAATGTATTCTGTGTGAGAATTTGAACGCCGCTTCTTCTGAGCGCTTACTCAATCCTCAAACCTTTTATCTTTCAAGCTAAATCGATTCAGCTTGTTGGTAAATTTTTTAAAAGACTCAGAAAAACTGTTTTAAAAACTGACGTTAACAAACGAGCCTTTGCCGCTGTCCTATAGCCTAGCTCACAAATTGGTTTGTTGCGTGTTCGGGTGATTTACGTCAATTTTTAAGTTTTGCTGAATCCTTTCAGCTTTTATACTGAATCGGTTCAGCTTATAATTCAACTTATCGAAAGATCGTTGATGTATTAATATGATCGCGCGCACAGAATAAGGTTTAGAATATGACACTGGATGAAATAGCCAAATTAGCGGGTGTTTCTAAGACAACTGCAAGCTATGTGATTAACGGAAAAGCGCAGAAATACCGCATCAGCGAGAAGACTCAGAAAAAGGTGATGGCCGTTGTAGATGAGTACAATTATAAGCCAGATCATGCGGCGTCTTCCTTGCGGGCAGGTAATTCACGCTCATTTGGGCTTATCATCCCAGACTTAGAGAACACCAGTTATGCGCGTCTTGCAAAGCTGATAGAGCAGAACTCCCGGAAAGCGGGATACCAAATTTTGATTGGCTGCTCTGATGATGATCCTGATACAGAGCAAAAGGTGGCGGAAGCATTAGTCAGTCGTCGCATTGATGCGTTGTTTGTGGCAAGTGGTATGCCCACTGCAAACGAGTATTACCTTAAGTTGCAAAATTCTGGTACGCCAGTTATCGCGCTAGACCGTCCAATGGATGATGAGCACTTTTGTTGTGTCATCAGCGAAGATTTTGATGCCGCACTTGAACTCACTCAGTCAGTACTGTCAGAGGATATTAAGTCCATTGGCTTAATCGGTGCATTGCAAGATCTTCAAGTCTCAAAAGAACGTGAGCTCGGTTTTCTATCTGCTTCTCAACAAGGTGGTAAAACGGCAACAGTGGGTTATGGACAACACTTCTCCCGGGAAGAAGGCAAGAAAGTCTTAGAGAGTTGGTTAACAGAGAACGCATTGCCAGATGCCATTGTTACAACGTCATACACACTGTTAGAAGGTGTGTTGGATGTAATGCTAGAAAAACCAGAACTGATGGGAAAGGTGCGTTTAGCGACATTTGGTGATAATCGACTGCTGGACTTCTTGCCTGTGAAAATCAACTCTTTGCCTCAACAGTTTGAGTTGATCGCGGACAGCGCAATGGAGTTAGCACTCAACGCTTCCGCTAAGCGTTACAAGCCTGGCGTAGAACTTATCCCGCGTAAAATTGTGAAACGTCACTAAGTAACTAAATAGGTTGCTCAAAGCTTTACTTCAGCCGTCAGCGCCACAAATGCGTGGTCGCTGGCGTTTTTATCTCTGTCATAAATCGGGTTGATCAGATGTTGGTTAGACACCTGATAGTCAACAACCTCGGCAACCGATATATCTGATAAGGTGTCAAACTCTTGTGAGAGCAAGATATAGTCGAGTACGTTCCCAGTGGAAAAATGATAGTGCGTGACGGGGCGTTCATCCTTCTGAGCGTCACTTTGCAATATCCAACCATCTTTGAGTTGTAATTCAGTGACACTGTCACCAGTGTTGGATACCAATGCGCTATTAACACTGATAGGAGTGATAGGTTGATTCATATCGCCCATTAACACTGTCGGCATTGGTTCTTTTCGATACCTCTTTTGCATCGCGTCTCTTAACATCGCTGCTTCCCAGCCTCTTTGCTGGGTGGATAACCAGCGCCCAATAATCGTGCTAGACGTTTCTGGTTGTTCTGAGTCGGCCGGGCGTTGAGATTTCAGGTGCGTTACGTAAACGGCGATATGACCAAGTACAGGATGTATTACTTGGGCATAGATAGGTTTGCGACTGAACTCTGGAACAACACTTACTCCAAAAGGCTCAAGCGTTGCTAAGTCAAACTCTACCGCTTGTACTTTTTCTATTGGAAACCGAGATGCGATTGCCACAACAGGGCTTGAGTAAATGTACTCATCCTCAACATGTGGGGTGTCAACGGTCGCAAAGTAGGGGTAGCCGATGGTTGAAAAGAATGCCTGGGTCTTCTCGATACTGAATACTTCTTGTAAGCCAATCACGTCGCCTTCCAGTTTTTCGACTTGACGTTGCGTCCACGAAAGTTTGTCTCGCCATTGCTCTAACGAGTATATGTTCTCGAAATCATAGTAGGCGTTAGGCGGTGCGACAAAATTAAACAAGTTCGCAGTGACAAAGGTAATTCTACTTGGTTGAGACAAAGTATTCGCTCTTTTCAACAATAACTTAGAGAGTATATACCTTCAGGTTGCGTAATTGCAGCTTCGTTTGAGCTACGCATCGATATACAAGCTAACGAGCGACAAGTTAAATGGGTTAAGAGGTGCTCAAACGCCAAGGCGAATCGGTGATTGAACATCGGCAGAGGTTTCTATTTTTAAGCATTGCGTTTAAACTTCAGGGCATCAAATAGTAAGAGTAAGTAACATGACCCAAGATTACGACCACGAAGAGTATTTAGAAGGCGAAGAGATTGAGATCGAAGCGATTGGCATCGATGTTGATGCGCATCCAATCGAACTGTACAAGCTTTTTAAAATCGCAAACTTGGTCAGCGGTGGCGGCGAAGCAAAACATATCATCGAGGAAGGCTACGTCGCGGTGAATGGTGAACTAGAAACACGTAAGCGCCGCAAGATGTATGATGGTGACTTTTTTGAGTTTAACCAGGAATATTATGTTGTGGTTTGCGATGCGCCAGTAACCGAACCTGAAACGGCAGAGCAAAAAGCAGAAAAGAAAGCGAAAAAAGAAGCACAGTCTTCTCGTAAAGATAAGTCTCGTCAAAGTAAGTCACCCAAAGCCTCTGGGCCTAAATCAACAGGCCGTAAAGCGGCACATAAAGAGCGTAAAGCGCAGAAAGAAGCGTTGTCTCAGTCTGCTAAGAAAGGCAGAAAAGAAGACAAACCGCAAGCCACTCGTGATCCGAAGAGCGGACGTAATTCTATTGATTTTTTCTAGGGAAATGAACGCTTAACTAAATAAGTGACATCTGAGTAAAACTAAAAAGCGCCGAGCATATTATATCGGCGCTTTTTTGGTTTCACTGTGCTGTAAGTGGGTAGTGTTAATGCACTGTCGTCTCGATGTTTAGGCTATCTGTCCAGTGATGAATGGCACAAGGCTTTCCTAAGTAAAAGCCTTGGTAATAATCCAAATTAAGTTGATACATAGCTTGTAGCTGCACGTCTTCTTCAACCCCTTCTATAATGACTTTTGCTCCCATATGATCCGCTAGATCAACGGCGCTATGTATGGAAAAGGTTTCTCCGGCGCAGTAGTCTAGCAAATAGGAACGATCGATTTTGATGATGTCAGGGCAGAGCTGCTGAACACGTGCGATATCAGAATGTTGGGCGCCAAAATCATCGATAGCAAAGATAAAACCATTCGCTTTCATTAACTGTACGGCTTTGATTAATAAATCCGTATTTCCGCATGACTCTTCGACTACTTCAAAAACTACGTCTGTTGGGCTCATACCAAGTTCGGAAAGGCGTTTGTAAAGCAGGCCGTTATCTTTAAAGCCCATGTCTTTGGTTAGTGTGAGTAGCGTTTGAGGCATGACGTTAAGAAACAGTTTGATCGGCGTCCCCGCGAAATAGCGTGCAAAATTTCGAATGTGCATTGCTCTGGATAAAAACTCTACACATAAGCGAAAGTAGGGATCAAGACCATTATTGGCCAGAAACACGTCAGGACGAATTAGGGAACCATCAATGCCACGAATACGCAGTAAGGCTTCCATACCAATAATACGTTGGCGTCTATCAAAAATTGGCTGATAAACACTGTGAAAAGTGAATTGATTGAGAACTACGTAATATTCACCAAGATTATCTTGTTTTATGTATCGCTCGTAGTCGGATTGATTCTTTAACTCCATGAAAAACGCCGAAAATTTAGCATCTTGCCAATGTAACAGGGTGCAATTCTGATTTGAAGAATCAAATGTGCCTAATTACATATGCGGTTGAGTTAATTTGAAATGGCTTCCGATTTTGCTTCAATATGGCGAAAAATAAGTGACAGACCAAAACAGATTAAGAAGTAAGCAAAGCCGACAATCAGCCAAATTTCAAATATATACCCTGATGAATTTGCCATCTCTGTCCCAACAAACGTCATTTCTTGTATCGAAATCAGTGAAACAATAGAGGTGTCTTTCACCAAAGAGATAGTTTGACCGGCAAGTGCAGGTGTTATTGATTTAAGCACCTGTGGCGCGATAACAAATCGGTATTTCACCCACCGAGACAAGCCCAATGAGTCAGCCGCCTCCCACTGACCTTGGTCGATACTTTGTAAACCACCGCGCACAACTTCTGCAATGTAGGCAGAAGAGAGTAAGCCGACACATAACACGCCAGAGGCAAGGTTTTCCCAAAGGTTCGAAGGCCCAAACAGAAAGCGCTGTAGCGCATTTGGTTCGCCGTTGTAGTTTCGTAGAAGATCTTCCAAACCGAGTAACGGGATCAATTGGTTAGAAATGAAAAAGTAGAAAATAAAAACAAACACCAACGGAGGGATGTTTCTCACTAACTGGATAAACGCATTGGCAGGTGTGCGCAACCAAACGGAACGAGAGAAGCGTGCTAAGCCTAACAAAGTGCCAAACACTAATGCGAAGCTGATGCCCCAAATACTGAGCCTTAACGTCGAAATCAAACCTTGGAAGAAGTAGGGCAAACCACCATCTGCTCTAGGCGTGAAAAGTAATTCAAGCGCCTCTTTCCACTGCCACAAATAATGCACACCAACAGCGGACCGATGGTACAGCCAAACACCACCGATACCGCACATAACAAGTAGTACCCAGTCTAGTGTGTTTAATTGCGGTAAAAGGTAGCCTGTGCTGGATTTCGCGGGTGCTGTGCGAGTGGTAGTGTGTTCGCCCAAAAATTTGACTCCGATAAGTTATGGAAAAGTAAAATGGATGATTGGAGAGTATAGGCTCGCGGCGTCCACGAGCCATTTAGATTACTGGCCTTGCGCGACTTGATCTTGCCAATCTAATGTCGAGAACCAGTATTCATAACGTTGTTTTAACCATCCATCTTGGGTTCTTGCTTCAATCCATTTATTGAAAAAGGCCTTTTTATCTTCTTCCCCCAAGCGAACCGCAAAGGCTTCGTTACCTTTTGATAGTCGCTCAGAGAATGGAAGGAATAGCTTGTCACTGTGTTTCACTGTCTCATGTTCTGGCTTTGGGCTAGAGGCAATGAACGCGTGGGCGTTACCATTCAGCACCTCTTGGAAGGCTTGCGCATCGTCATCAAATTGCAGAATCTTCGCTTTCGGGAAGGTTTCTCTGGCTACTTGAACGGTGAATGCGCCGCGACGAGCCGCAATTTTTACGCGTCGTGAGTCAAAATCGGAGAATTTGCTAAAATCAGAGGCGAGTTCTTTGTTTGCTGCTACTTGAACGCCTGAGTGCGAGTAGGCCTCAGTAAACAACACGCTTTTGGAACGTTCAGGCGTAACCGACATGCCACCGATGATCACGTCGAACTTTTTCGCCAGTAGTGCGGGAATAATGCCATCCCACGCAGTTGGTACGAATTCCACTTTCAAACCTGAATCTTGTGCTAAGCGTTTGGCCACATCGATTTCAAAACCGATTAACTCACCTTGCTTGTTACGCATTGCCCAAGGTACAAATGTTGACATACCAACGCGCAAAGTGCCTCGTTCTTTGATTTGATCTACATTGGGTGTGGCGACATCTTCTTTCGCGATTGTAGGCATAGTGATGGCTAGCCCTAATAATGCAGTAATGGTCGCTTTGAATAACTTCATGTTATCTCCTTATAATTTGCGCCAACTGGCTCCGAGTTTGTGTTCTAGCCATGCAGACAAGCCAGAAAGTGACAGAGTGAGAGCAAGATAAATTGCTGCCACGGTAAACCAAATTTCGAACGGCATCGCCGTCTCTGAGACGATGTTGCGTGCCTGTGTTGTTAGATCAAAAATCGCCATCACGCTTACAATGGAAGAGTTTTTGATCAAAGAAACCACTTCATTGGTTAATGGCGGTAATGTGCGCTGTAAAACCTGAGGCAAAATTACGTCTTTGTAGGTGTAAAACGGTGATAGCCCGAGAGTTTGTGCTGCTTCGAATTGCCCTTTAGGAATACTGTTTAAACCTGCACGGAATATTTCCGCGGTGTAGGCACCTTGGAAAAGGGATAATGCCAAAACGGCGGTGCTGAATCGGTCCAAACCAATCACGGGGCCAAACACGAAGTAGAGTAAATAGATTTGCACCAACAACGGCGTGTTACGTATTACTTCGACATAAGTGGTACCAATAACATTGCCGACTTTCGAATCGCTAAGCCTTAGTAACGCGGTAACCAACCCTAATACTAAGGTAAAAAATAGACTAATAGCCGAGATGTTAAGCGTGACCAATAGCCCATCAATAAGTTCTGCCGGCCACCATTCTCCATCTTCATAAAAAGCGATGTAATCAGGTACGCGCTCCCATTGCCATTGATAGCCCATAGCGTCGGCACCAGAGTCCAACACCCACACAATCGCTATGAAGAGGAGCGTCATTTGCAGTAAAGCTTGAAGGACAGGTTTGATTACGCGAACTATCATCAGTAACTTAAAATTTGGTTCAAAAATGCTTGGGTGCGTGGATGCTGTGGTGTCTCAAATAAGGCGACTGGAGAGTTCATTTCCACGATTTGGCCTTCATCCATAAATACCACGCGGTTCGCTACTTTTTTGGCAAATCCCATTTCATGCGTGACGCAAATCATCGTCATTCCGCTTTGAGCCAGCTCAACCATGACATCCAACACTTCGTTGATCATTTCCGGATCAAGCGCTGAAGTTGGCTCGTCAAACAGGAGTAAATCCGGTTCCATACACAAGGAGCGGGCAATCGCGACGCGTTGCTGCTGACCGCCAGAAAGCTGGATAGGATACTTACTCGCTTGCTCTTCAATATTGACTCGCTTTAGGTAATGTCTTGCGCGTTTTTCAGCTTCTTGTTTTGATAATTTGTGTGTGCGAATCGGCGCTAAGGTGAGGTTTTCCAGTACAGTCAAGTGAGGAAAAAGGTGAAAGTGTTGGAACACCATGCCGATTTTACCGGGCTTGAGAGATTTTGCGTGAGAAGGCTGGTCGAACACATGAAGCTGGCCTTCTTGAATCGATTCAAGATGATTGATGCAACGAATGAGCGTTGATTTTCCGGAACCTGAAGGGCCACACACCACGACGATCTCGCCAGAATGCACGGAGAAGTTGATGTCTTTTAGAGCGTGGTAATCGCCATACCACTTATTTACGTCGCTAAACTCAACGACGGGAGTATTCTCTTTCAAAGGGGCACGCTATAACGGAAAAATATCCTTTTACAATAGCAAGTTGTGCGCGTAATTTCATTAAGAATAAGCTAATGTTTAGGCGATGATTTTAAGACTCTATTCAGATCGCTTACAAGATACATCCATGTTTCTTTAATGTTGGTGCAGTCTAGAGTATGACTAACTCAGTTCAACGAGATACGGATAACGAACAACAATCGCAACAACAGACATAACCATTAATGTCTGTGCAGAATAGTAGGTCACCATGACAACTTGTCGTGAAAATATTGACCGTCCTCCAAAGCGTTCGAAAGCCAATACGATGCCAGAGATAATAAAGATAAAGCTTCCGAGCACTGCAAAGGAGGAGGATTGTGTTTTCCCACTCAAATAATACTCGATCGAAGCCCAGCACATAGTCATCAGTACCAATATATAACTGGCAACTGGCCGTTTCTCTTTACCGAGATCCGGTCGGAACAACCAATAGACGCATATACCCAGTCCGAACAAGGCAATTGGGAGCCAAGGTGTAAAATGCCACGCTGACATGATGGCAAAACCATAACTATAGGAGAGATGGGCAGAGCAAAAGAGCACTAATCCTGTAATGAACTTGTCTCTAGGGAGCATTAATAACACGTCACCAAGCAACGAGAGCGATAAGCCAATCAAAATCCAATGCGCATATGGCATTGGGTAAGCCGGGGACTGAATTAAAATACCAAGCATACAGAGCACTGGTAATGGTTTAGAAACGTAAAAGAGCCATTTAGAGCCTTTACGGATACTGATGATATGTATGAATGCTAATACGACAACAACTAGCCACATAAAGTGTTTTCTCGAACAGACAAAATTATGTAGTACATCACTACAACAAATCAAAACTTAATTAACGAGTTAACTCGTTCTTTGATCTCAATTATTTTTATTTGTGTAAAGCTGGACAGTTGTCTCTTTACTAACCAACACGGCCGATTTTTTGTCTGGAGGGAATCGTTGTTTTTAGAAGCCTCCTCGTTTTGAACGTGATGTGGCTTACAAAATAGCATAAAAAAACGGTATTGTGACTGTTAAGTCACAATACCGTTAAACCCTAGGAAGGGCAGTGAAGAATTATTGCAGTTATGAGACAGCTAACTCTAAGATTTCTCGGCTACGTTCAAGTGTGATCGCCTGGTTTTCACCTAAAACAGTCATGCCGTGTTTGTTTAGTTGATCAATGATGGCATCGATAGCTTGTTCACGGCTCTCACCATAGTTTTCGAGCTTAGTTGCGACATCAAGTTGATGATAAAACGCTTCGATAGATTCGATTGTGCGCTCTGCTAAATCCTCACCTGCTTCAAGACCAAATACGTTGCGACCCATTTGTTCTAACTTAGGGCGCTTAAACTGCATTTGGTTACGAAGTAACGACGGTTGGACAATTGCAAGAGAACGCGCATGATCAACGCCCCATAGAGCCGTTAATTCATGGCCGATCATATGTGTTGCCCAGTCTTGTGGAACGCCACTACCAATTAACCCATTCAATGCTTGGTTAGCAGACCACATTAAGTTTGCGCGCCACATATCGTCGTCTCGTTCCGCAAACTGTTCTCCGAGTGTTTTTAAAGTTTTCAGCAGTGTTTCTGCGTAACCATCTTGAACCATTGCACCGGTAGGAAGCGTCAAGTATTGCTCACATACGTGCACCCATGCGTCAACAATGCCGTTGATAAGCTGGCGTTCTGGCAGTGTTTTCATTACATCTGGGTCTAACACGGCAAATTTTGGCTGCACTGCTGGAGACATGAACGGAAGTTTGTCTTGAGTTTCTTTTTTAGTGATAACTGCGCCCATGTTTGACTCTGAGCCTGTTGCTGGCAATGTCAAAATTGCAGCTAGAGGCGTCGCTTCAGTGACTTGGTGCTTACCAATCATGATATCCCAACCATCACCATCATACTTTGATGCCGCTGCTACGTATTTGGAGCCATCGATGACTGAACCACCACCTACCGCTAAAATAAAGTCAACGCCATGCTCTTTTACCATTGCGACTGCTTTATCGAGTGTTTCTTTGGTTGGGTTTGGTTCAACACCTGAAAACTCTAGCCATTCATGTGCCTCAAGAGCTTCTGCTACTTGGTCGTACACGCCATTTTTTTTGATGGAGCCACCACCGTATACCACTAAAACTTTTTGGTCGGATGGGATAGCTTCTTTGATTGCAGCGATTTGTTTTTGACCAAAGAAAATCTTGGTTGGGTTTACATAAGAAAAGTTCATTATTAGCCCTCTTGCTTCCAGTGAAGGAGATTGAATACATGCATATTAGTCCTGATTAACGATCGTTAACAGGTCGATTTCTGCAAATAATTTGCCTATTTCTACAAAATTAATGCTCTTGAGCTAGAAAGTTAAAGTCGAGAGGAAGTATAGTGCTCGAAACGATAATAGAGACCAAACTCGTTGGTCATTGATGGAGCGCTCTAATGCACACTCTCGCAGATATCATGCAGCAATATATTGAAAAGCAGGGGCTGCATGACCTAGAAGGTATGAAGAAAACAGCGATAGATGGCGTATGGTTTTATCGCAGTAGCAAAGGGAATCATCGCCAGCCGTTTGTCTATCAGTCCGGCATCATCGTATTGGGTCAAGGGCATAAGAACATTCATATTGGTGATACACCAGTGCAATATGGGCCCGAAGATTACCTTGTTGTCGGGGTTCCCATGCCACTAGAGTGCGAAGCGTTTGCGACAAACAATGAGCCTTTACTTGGCATTTCGATAGATATTTCGCCAACGCTTCTTCATAAACTCGTTAAAAAATTAGAGGCTGAGAAATTCAGTAATAAGTGTCTGGATGCAACCCGTTGCGGCCTTAAGTCGGTACGTATGAATGAAGGTATGTTGGATGCGTGCAAGCGGTTAATGAAAGCAATGTGTAACGAGCTTGATGTCATCATGCTTGGCGAGCTGCTTCTTGAGGAAATTGTGTATCGTACTTTGGTGAGCAAAGAGGGGTATGTCTTATTTGACCTAGCACATCAAGAAGGTTCTTACGCGAGGGTCGCTAAAGCACTAAATCGCGTGCATCAAGCGTATCATGAACAGTTGAACGTACAAGCATTGGCTGAAGAAGCCAACATGAGTGTGTCTGCTTTCCATCAAGCATTTCGCAATGTCACGCTTGAATCTCCGTTGCAATATATTAAGAAAGTTCGACTTAACAAAGCGCGCGAATTGATCCAGTTAGAGGGGAGACGTGTTAATGATGCAGCGAGAATGGTCGGTTACACGAGCCCATCACAGTTTAGTCGCGAGTACAAGCGGCATTTTAATGAAACGCCAAGGTCAACAAAGGCTTAGTGATCTTTATTTCAAAATGGTGACTTTTTTTACCTTTTTTATTAATTTGCGAGTGACATATTTATTTGAGTTATAAAATTAGTTACTGGTGCCAAATAATAGGTACGTTGTTGCAATCATTTAGTGGATTGTTGCGAGGCGGTGTGGAAAACTCGTAAATAGATAGTGTGAAATCACCAACTTGTACTTAAGTTATTTTACGTCGAAATAAAAGTATAGATGCGCTTCGTTTAGCGCATTTAGTATTGTTTTAACAATAACTTAAGGAAGAGCGATTATGCACCTTAAAAACGGCAACGCAGTGAAAAACGTGTTCACACTAAGCACACTCACCGCTTCTTGTCTTATGGCCTTCAATAGCTACGCAGCAGTTGACTGTGCCCCTCTAGAAACTTGGCAATCATCAAAAGTTTATAACGGTGGCGACCAAGTTCAGCATGAAGGTAATGCTTATAAAGCGCGTTACTGGACGCAAAACAACAATCCAGCGCAATCTGGTGAGTGGGGCGAGTGGGAAACACTTGGCGCTTGTGATGGCACTGGACCGGTTGATCCACCTCAGAATGAAGTCCCGACGGTTACTCTGACATCGCCTTCTGCGTCGGCTTCTGTGACTGCGGGTGATGTTGTTAACCTAGCTGCAGATGCGGCAGATACTGATGGGACTGTTAGCAAAGTAGAGTTCTTTGTTGATGGTGTATTAGTTGGTCAGGCAACGTCTGCGCCGTATGCTGCATCGTGGACAGCAACTGAAGGACAGCACGAGTTCTCTACCAAGGCCTATGACGATGCAGGTGCCGTTAGTACGGCAAGTGTTGTGACGTTAACTGTGGCATCAGCGCAACCTGGTAACGAAGCGCCGACAGTGGATGTCGCGCTTTCTGCGAGCTCTATTGACCTGGGTGGTTCCGTAACACTGACTGCAAATGCTACGGATGCGGATGGTACCGTTGCTAAAGTTGATTTTTATGTTGCAGGTGTGCTTGCTGGCACTGCTACAACAGCGCCATACACGCTGGATGTAACCCCTTCACAAGCTGGCTCATTAAGTGTTTATGCGAGAGCAACCGATGATGCTGGAGCAACAGCAGATTCTGCAATTGCGACGTTAACAGTAAACGGCGGCGCAGTGACATCTAATTGTCGTCCTGATGGTCTTTATCAAACAACGGGTGTAGATGTTCCTTACTGTTCTATTTATGACGAAGAAGGCCGTGAGAAAATGGGGGCTGATCACCCACGTCGTGTAATCGGCTACTTCACCAGTTGGCGATCAGATGACGACCCACAATCGACTTACCTTGTTAAAGACATTCCTTGGGAACAACTTACTCACATTAACTACGCGTTTGTGAGCATTGGTTCTGACGGCAAAGTAAACGTTGGCGACGTAAATGATCCTAACAACCCTGCTACAGGTAAAACTTGGCCAGGCGTTGAGGTAGATCCCGCTCTTGGTTTTAAAGGTCATTTTGGTGCACTAGCAACTTACAAGCAAAAACATGATGTTAAAACGCTAATCTCGATTGGTGGTTGGGCTGAAACGGGCGGTCACTTCGATACGAACGGCGATCGTGTAGCTGATGGTGGCTTCTACACCATGACGACGAATGCGGACGGTTCTATTAATCATGCTGGTATTGAGAAGTTCGCAACTTCAGCCGTTGAAATGATGCGTCAGTACAAGTTCGATGGTCTGGATATCGACTATGAATACCCGACTTCAATGGCTGGTGCTGGTAACCCTTACGACAAAGACTTCATGGAACCACGTCGTCAGTATTTATGGGCGTCTTACCAAGAGCTGATGAAAGTATTGCGTGAGAAACTTGATGCGGCATCCGCGCAAGATGGTATTCATTATATGCTGACTATCGCAGCACCATCTTCAGGTTACTTGCTACGTGGGATGGAAACCTTCGATGTAACTAAGTACCTAGACTACGTAAACATCATGTCTTACGACTTGCATGGGGCTTGGAATGATCACGTTGGTCATAACGCGGCTTTATTCGATACAGGTAAAGACTCTGAGCTAGCGCAGTGGAACGTATACGGCACTGCTGCATACGGTGGTATCGGTTACTTGAACACAGACTGGGCTTACCATTACTTCCGTGGTTCTATGCCAGCAGGTCGTATTAACATTGGTGTTCCTTACTACACCCGTGGTTGGCAAGGTGTTACTGGTGGTGAAAATGGCCTTTGGGGCCGAGCGGCACTACCAAACCAAGCAGAGTGCCAACCGGGCACAGGTGAAGGTGAGAAGAACAACTGTGGTCACGGCGCTATTGGTATCGACAACATGTGGCATGATACCGACCCTAAAGGAAACGAAATGGGCGCTGGTTCTAACCCAATGTGGCATGCTAAGAACCTAGAAAACGGTATATGGGGCTCTTACGCAGCTGCTTACGGTCTTGACCCAGTTAATGATCCTTCAGATAAGTTTGTTGGTACTTATACTCGTCATTACGATAGCGTTGCTGTAGCACCTTGGTTGTGGAACGCGGAGAAGAGCGTATTCCTATCTACGGAAGATAAAGCTTCTATCGAGGTGAAAGCCGATTACGTTATCGATAAAGAGATCGGCGGTATCATGTTCTGGGAACTAGCCGGTGACTACAACTGTTACGTACTGGATGCAAATGGTAATCGTACGGAAGTAGATGCAACTGAACAAGCTTGTGCGGCGGGTAATGGTGAATACCACATGGGTAACACTATGACCAAAGCTATCTACGACAAGTTTAAGTCTGCGACGCCTTACGGTAACAAAGTAGCGACTGGTCCAACACCAACTGAAGCAGTAGACATTACTGTTAGTGTTGGCGGCTTCAAAGTTGGCGACCAAAACTACCCAATTAACCCAAAAATCACGTTTACAAATAACACTGGTCAAGCGATCCCTGGCGGTACTGAATTCCAATTCGATATCCCAGTATCTGCGCCGGACAACGCGAAAGACCAATCAGGTGGTGGTTTGAAAGTGATTGCTTCTGGACATACTCGAGCAAACAACATTGGTGGCTTAGATGGCGTAATGCACCGTGTGTCGTTCTCTCTACCAGCATGGAAAGACTTGCCGGCGGGCGGCACTTACGAGCTTGATATGGTTTACTACCTACCAATCTCTGGTCCGGCTAACTACTCAGTGATTTCTGGTGGTAAAGAGTTTGCGTTTAAGTTTGAACAGCCAGATCTACCAATTGGTGATCTCAATGCGGGCACGGGTGGTGGTACCACTGAACCAGGTACGTGTGATACGACAGGTTTAGTGACATACCCAGCTCTGCCACAAACGGATTGGGCAGGTAATCCAAGCCACGCTAACCAAGGTGATAAGATCATCCACAACGGTGTGGTTTACCAAGCGAACTGGTGGACAGCGGCTGAACCGGGTACAGATGGTAGCTGGTCAACGGTATGTAACATCTAATTATTATGGATTATTTGTTATAGCCTAATGTTTACGGGCACTTAAACAAAAGCGCACGATGATTATCGTGCGCTTTTTTGTTGTGATAGTTTGTCGTTTAATCGAATTGGTAACTTTCGGGTATGACGACAATACCTTTGTCTGAGATTTTAAATCGCTTCGCATCTTCAAGTTTGTTGATGCCAATTTGAGTATGTGGCGGAATACGAACATGTTTATCAACTATGCAGTTGACCAACTGACTTCCTTCACCGACTTCTACGTCATCAAAAATGATGGAATCGACTACCGTTGCACTATCTTGAATGCGTACGTTAGAGGAGATTATGGAGTGCTGTACTGAGCCTCCGGAATTGATGACACCGGTAGCAATGATGGAGTTAATAAAAATGCCTTCATTACCCGTGGCCGACGATACAGTACGAGCTGGTGGAAACTGCGGCTCGTAAGTACGAATCGCCCAATTGGACTGATAAAGGTTCATTGGCGGCACAGGTTCTAGTAGATCCATATTCGCTTCATAGAAGGAGTCAATGGTACCCACGTCGCGCCAATAGCAATCTTTATCGACGCGCCCTTTACTGCCACAGAATTGATAAGCGTAAACGGATTCGGTATCAATCAGCTTAGGTATGATGTCTTTTCCGAAGTCATGGCTTGATGAATCGAGTTTTGAGTCTTCTTCAAGCGCTTCTTTCAAAACATCCATATCAAAGATATATATTCCCATAGAAACAAGGCTTCTGGTCGCGCTTCCAGGAAGAGTAGGTGGGGTTTCAGGTTTCTCTATAAACGAAGTAACGAGCCCGTTTTCTGCGGTGCCCATTACACCGAATGCTGAAGCATCCTCTACGGGAACATCCATACAGGCAACGGTGAGCTTAGCACCTTTCTCTTTATGCTCTTCAAGCATTGCGGCGTAGTCCATTCGATAGATATGATCGCCGGATAACACAACCACATACTTTGCATCATTTCGCGATAGCAACCACATGTTGTGATAAATCGCATCGGCGGTTCCTTCATACCATGCACCACCTTTGCGCATTTGTGGTGGAACAGCAGTAATGTACTCGCCTAGCTCTGGATTGAATATCGACCAGCCGTCTCGTAAGTGTTTTTGAAGTGAATGAGATTTATATTGGGTTAAAACAAGGATCTTGCGTAAACCCGAATGTAAACAATTGGTTAGTGTGAAATCTATAATTCTATATTTTCCGCCAAAAGGTACGGCTGGCTTGGTTCTGTCATCGGTGAGTGGGCTGAGTCTAGACCCCATCCCTCCTGCTAAAATTACGGCGAGTGCGTCTTCCATAGTATTCCCTTTCCCTTTTCTGACATGCATCAAAACGGTGCTAACCTGAAGGAGGTGGTATGCAACGCAGAGGTTTTGAAAAGCATGTGCTAATGTGCTTATTAGTGAAAAGTCTACTACAAGAATCGAGCCATAGAATATCTCCTTAAAAATCAAGGAGGTTAAAATTTCACTGTAAGACAACTGCACCATATTAGTGAAGCGCTAAATAGCCCGTGCATCAAATTGGCGCAAAATTGTAGAAAGGAGAAGTCAACAAGTATGGATTTACAATGTAAAGTGGCGACAAAACAAGAAGATAAATAGGGTTTTCTAGCTTAATAACTATGGCTAAACAAGGCTTAGGGTTAGCGTCTTAACTCTAAAGGTCTAAAACAGGCGCGTTGATGTAAGGCAGGAGAGCTTTGTATCAACAATTCAAGAGTAGAAGGCCTGAGACAACTCTTTTCACAGTTGTTGAGAGTGAGTGGATAGGTAAGTAGACCACTCACTTAATGAATATGCTCACTTCACTGATAGCGATACGTTATCACTGCACTAAGAGAGACCGATGATATTTCCTTCATCATCAAGATCTAAATTCATAAATGCGGGTTTATCAGGTAAGCCTGGCATCGTCATCACGGTACCAGATAATGCATAAACGAATCCTGCGCCCGCACACAAGCGCAGCTCGCGGATTGGGACGGTAAAACCAGTTGGTGCGCCTTTGACTGCGGAGTCCGTGGTTATAGATAGTGGTGTCTTCGCGATGCAAACCGCTAAGTTGTTAAAACCTAGATTTTCAAAATGTTTGAGCTGTTCAGTCGCGATAGGAGTCATTTCTATATTGGTTGCTCCATAGCCCGCTTCACATACTGCCATGAGCTTTTCGAGTAATGATTGCTCTTTGTTGTATAACGGACAAAACTCTACAGGCGTGGTACACGCATCAATAACATGTTGAGCTAGTTCCGTTGCGCCTTGTCCGCCTTGCGAAAAAGCGGTGCTGATGGCTACTTTAACTTCGGGATTAAATTGGTGAATCAGATCTTCAAGAGCTTTAAGTTCTTTCACACAATCTTGTGGAAACTGGTTAATGGCAACGACAGCAGGTAAACCGTATTTATGAACGTTATTTATGTGCCATTTTAAATTTTCAAACCCAGCCTCCAATGCTGCTTGGTCCGGATTAAAAATGGAATCTGAAACAGCCATACCTGGCCGTAAATCGTAGTGTCCGGAATTCGCTTTGAGGCCGCGTAATGTTGCTACGATCACTACACAGTCAGGAGCTTTGTTGGCGGCAGCAGCTTTAATGTTACACGCTTTCTCAAATCCCATATCCGAACCAAAACCGGCTTCAGTTACCGTGTAACCTGACAGTTTTAGCGCAATATCGTCCGCGATAATGGATGAATTTCCATGGGCGATGTTTGCAAATGGACCTGCATGGATCAACGTAGGAACACCTTCTAGAGTTTGCATCAGTGTTGGTGCAATCGCCTCTTTTAGTGTTACTGCCATTGCTCCTGCAACTTGTAGATCTTCCGTAGTGACGGGGTTTCCGTTCAAATCGTACGCTACGACAACTTTCCCAATACGTTGACGTAAATCTTTTAAATCTTTGGCTAGTGCAATGATAGCCATTAACTCAGAAGCGGCTGAAATATCGAACCCTTCGTCACGCTCGAAACCATTGATGGTTTTTCCTGCATCATTGAGGCCAATTTTGACTTTACGTAGTGCACGATCATTATGGTCCATCACTCGTTTCCAAGTAATACTGGCCGTGTCGATTTTAAGTGCTCTTAACCCGGTGCGTGATTCAAAGGCATCATAACCCTCGCGTTGTTCATGGAACAAGCGAGCGTCAAGAGCGGCTGAAGCAAGGTTGTGCGCCGCTGTCACTGCGTGAATGTCACCAGTAAGGTGTAAGTTTAACTCTTCCATTGGAGCTACTTGAGAATAACCGCCGCCCGCAGCGCCACCTTTAATACCGAAGACAGGTCCCATCGAAGGTTGCCTTATACATGCAATAACAGATTGATTAAGCTTTGCTAAACCTTGCGCCAGGCCTATCGTCGTAACGGTTTTTCCTTCGCCAAGAGGAGTCGGCGTGATCGCAGTGACGAGTACAAGTTTACCGTCATCATTTGCTTTGAGTCGTTCCAAACATTTTGGGTGGACTTTGGCTTTGTGCTTCCCGTGAGTGTCATACTCTTCGGGCGATAGTCCTACTTTTTCCGCGATAACATCAATAGAAGAAAGTGGTGTGTTTCGGCAAATTTCGATATCTGACTGCATGGAGAATCCCCAAAGTGGCACACAGGTAGCGTTGAAAAACTACCTGAGTTATAACGAGTATTATTGTGAGGCAAAGGTCTGCTTGGTGATGGTACTGTTTCGGTTAGGCTTGTAAAGAGTTTACTGCTTCGTATTGTGCGACATACTAACAAAATCTACTCGTTACAGTGCTAGGTAAAAACAAAAAGGCCACCAAATGGTGACCTTGATATATTTTCAGCTTTAAAGCTGTCGTTTTAACGATCCCAATAAGTCTCTTCTAAGCTATCTTCTCGTTCAGGAAGCGCTCGCGATAGGCGAGGAGAGTGCTGCGTCAACACTTCATAGCTTACTCGGTTTGCGTATTTACAGATCTGAGAAAGCGAGGAGTAGGTTAAGCATCGTACTTCGTGCTTTTCTGAGTTAGGCACTTCTTTTTGGTGGAAAGAGTTTGCTGCCATGTCATGCAGTAAGGCTGAAAGGGCTGCATCACCCGCACCGTTAGTGTTCTTAATCTCTAATGGTCCACCAAGGTAAGGGCCGATGTGAGAGTAGACCTTCATTGGGTTTTGACAGTCTTCTTTACGCATCGCACGACTAAACTCGTACTGGTTAAAGGCTTCGAGGGAGCTTTCAAGGATGTCGTGTGTGGTTTCTCGTTTTACTTTCTCGTCGGTGTAACCAGCCATGTACAGACCATTTGGTCCTGCCGTACACAGTACGAGATCAACCCATTCAAGTGCTTTATCAGCAGCAGCTAGCGGCTCTGTTTCACCTGTTAGCGCCGCACCTTCTTCTTCATTCATAGCGACAACAGAAATGTTTTCGCGAATGTATTCTTGCCACCACTGTGCGTTACCTTCGATAACGTACTTTGTCCCTAACGTAAGTACAACAGGGACATCGTGCTTCTTAGCAAAGTCGATCGCTCTTTGTACCGCTTTAGGCATTGGATCTTCTTCTTTACCACGCATTAGGTAAGAAGAAACAACCAGGGCTGATGCTTTCTCAAAGATCTCTTCAGGAATGCTTTCCGGAAGTAGTTGATTCATATGACCTTCGTTGATAGCAAATGTACGCTCACCGTCTTGAGAAATTAGGGTGTAGCAGCGACCAATAGGGCCATCTACCGTTTGTAAATGGTTAAGGTTCATGCGTGAAGACGTACGGCAAAGGTAGCGGTAAGCAAAAGAACCGACTTGAATGTTCTTAGACATCACACCGAGCAAAACGGATTTGCTATCGGCTAAAACTGAGTAGTTGTGAAGAGTATTGCCAATCGTGTCACCTGGGTATTGGTGTGTGATCAGGCCTTGCTCAACCAGTTCTTCGTAAAGTGCATCTGCTTTGCTTTCTTCAAGAACGAGCGAATGTCCTTTACTCAGGTTGTATTTCTCTAAAAACGCGTCATCTACACGTGCTTCGATATCTACAATGGTTTGACCGACACCAACAATAGTTGGGCGATATAGCTTAGGTGCCTGTCGGATTTGGTTTACTAATGGATCTCGAGCGTGAGTTGGGAAGTAGTGTTTAGATTTACGCTGACCAGGAAACTTCATGCTTGTTCTTGAGTGAGAAAAAAAAGAGGCGGGATTGTATCACAAAAAAATGAAAATCGTGGCGATTTATTACAAAGAAGTCTGCTCGCTGAAAAAATCAGCGAGCTGAGTAAATAGCAACCAAAGCAGCTGCAATTTATGACGCTTGTCGCATTGCAATGGGTTGTTTTTTAAACTTGTTGCTCAGCAGCGCCCGGAAAGAGCCTGCTCCGCGCTAACTAAATTTACCCGCGTTACTTTTTCACTTCAGTTGGCTCAACGTAAGCCTTGGTACCCCAAAGTGGGACTGTCGAAAGGCTATGCTTAAAACTACCATCGGTCTCTTTTGTTGTATAAGACAAGTAGAGTAAGGTTTGGTTATCGGCATCATAAATACGGCGAACCTTCATTGTTTTGAAGAAAATGCTTTTTGACTTCTTAAATACAATTTCACCGGACTTACTCTTATCTATTTTTGCAATCATTTCCGGTGTGATTTCGCCAGTCTGACGACATGATATTGAGCTATCACTTGGATCTGCTAAGCTGAAATCCGCTTCGATAGAGGCGATGTGACATGTGACACCTGTTACCACCTCGTCTTTCAACTCACCGACTTTGATGTCTTTCAAAGTAAACCAACCGAGCCCCACGTCAGCAACATCGTTATCTGAACAACCAACTAGAGTAGTAGCAAGCAATGCACTTAACAGCATCTTTTTCATTATTTTTGTCCTTAACTAGGAAAGATATTGATGAAATCTATCAGAGGTTTGCACCTAAAACAAAATTTAGCCACGGAAAGGTCTATGTGCGCTAGGTTTGTTGCGGGCTTCATGCTAATGTACTGCTCTAAACGAAGGTATCAAGATGAATGAACAACAGTTAGCCAGTATCGAGCGTAAAAATACATGGCTGTATGATCTGGTCGAAGTTGAATTTCCGACACCAGAGAGTTTGAAAGGGCGCGATGTCTATTTCAAAACGCTAGAAAAAGCAACGTATCAAGTAGTCGACAAAGACACACTACTGGAAAGTGACTCTGAATTTAACCCCGACGACATTTTTCTGGTCGATTTTCATCGACTGACCATTATGTTCTCTATCTTGCAATCTCAGCGCTGGGAACAGCAGTATGATAAAGATATGATCATTGAATATCTGACACAGATTATCCTCACGCCAGATTTTGAATTATATGTTGGTTTTAAATCAGGAGTCCCAATTGGTGCTGCTATTGTTAGCCATCTCGAAGGAAATACACTCATCTCTGATGTTGCTGTTTCTGAATCAAAATACAAAAGCTCGTTTGTGGCTGATCTGGCTAAAAGACTAAGCACCGAGCAAAAACTGTTAGACTCAGTGGTTATCGAAAACTAACTTACACATCAATGTGCATAAAAAGTAAAGCAAGATGACGTTGGGTGATCTTGCTTAGAAAAACTGTAATTGCTCCCTTCTATTTCCATGAAATGCCAAGCTCGTCGTTTCAACAATCCCAAACTCAAATAAGATTAATCCAAACATTCTTAAAATCAGCTTGGGCTTGAGCCTTTAAGACGTCTGGAGATGGCTATGGCAATTACCAATATTAAGTGCGTGATATTTGACTGTGATGGTACGTTGGTCGACAGTGAAAGGCTGTGTTGCCAAGCGCTCGTCAATGTATTTAACCAGCATGGAGCTGAGTTAACGATGGAAGAGTGCGTTTCTCACTTTAAAGGAGGAAAGCTCGCTGACATCCTTTTAGATACTAAAGAATTGAAAGATATCAAAGTCCCAATTGATGTTTTAGAGCCGCAATACCGAGAAGAAGTCCAGTCCCTTTTTGTGCGTCACTTACAGCCGATGGATGGAGCAAAACGATTAATTCAGTTTTTAGATTCGCATAGTATCGAATATTGTGTGGCGTCTAATGGACCTAAAGATAAAATTGAATACGCTTTGGAGTTAACCGGTTTACTCGATGCTTTCCGAGGGAAAGTGTTCTCGGCATTCGATGCGAATAGTTGGAAGCCTGAGCCCGATTTAATCATGTACAGTGCTATGAGTATGGGCTTTTTACCAAGTGACTGTCTTTATATTGATGACACTCCTAAAGGAGTTGAGGCGGGATTAAACGCCGGTATCAAAACGGTACAGTTATTTAATGGTGAAGCTATCAATCGTGTTGATGACGAGCGTGTAATTCGCATCCATCATTTAGATGAATTAAAAGAGCAGCTGTGTGGCTGCTCTGTTTGACCTACTAATGGCAAACCGGACTCAAGCTGTGGATGTGCTTAAGTTTAGACTGTAGGTAAGGCGTTTGATGTAGACATTGGATAGATGAGAAGTTTTTTGTATGAAATCCGCAAGCAGCGCATGTGAATTTCTCGCCATCCGATGAAATGAGATATTCATCTCCTTGGCAGAGTGGGCAATTCAGGTTCTCTATGTCTTTTGTGTCTTTGTAATTATTCATATTGTTTTCCAGCAGCAAATTGGAATTGGCAAGATCAAGCATAGCGGAACGCTTTGTTTAAGAACATTATTTCATCCGGTACAGCGAGAACTTGAGATTCACTTCAAATATCCACTTGGATGTCGTAGGAAATATCGAAGGTAATAGTTGAACACGGTTTAAAGAAAAGGGCTCCTTAAGGAGCCCTTGTTGATCATGAGTTCCACAACGTTATGCGGTGCGGTAGCGTTGTAATATCTCACCAAGAGAAACGGAGGCTTGCGTGAGATTAGCGACGCCAGCGGTAGATTGCTCCGCCACTTCTCTGATTGTGCTTGATTGACTACGAATTTCTGAAAGTTCCGATGCAATATCGTTAGCCACTGCGCTTTGTTCTTCAGCAGATGTGGAAATCTGAATGCTCATGTCCATTAATGAGCGTGCTGACTCGGCAATAGAGGTAACATCATGGCCGATTTCATCAATAAGCTGGCTGCTGGTTTGAGCTTGCTGAACGGTTCGGTTGGTGATTGAAGCAATGTTCTGACTCTCTATTTGAAGCTTCTCAATCATGGCTTGGATCTCTACTGTTGCCTGTTGAGTTCTGCTTGCTAATGTACGTACTTCATCGGCAACCACTGCAAATCCACGACCTTGTTCACCAGCACGGGCTGCTTCGATTGCTGCGTTTAGTGCCAACAGATTAGTTTGTTCTGAAATGGCGTTAATCGTTGTGATCACGTCATTAATCTGCGTCGTATTCTCGTTTAAATTGGTTACTGACGTAGAGGCTTGTTCAATATAGCTAGATAACGTCTCTATCTCGCCAATCACGTTTTGTACACGGCTTCTGCTTAGTTCGATCTTCTGGGCATCTTGGTCTGACTGCGTCGTTGCTTGTTGAGAAATACTTGATACCTCCTTTGCAGAGGCTGTCATTTCTTCCATTGCCGTCGCGACTGAATCAAGCGTTTGATATTGATGAGATATCTGGGTTTCACTCAACTGCATATCTTTTTCGAATGCAGAAGATGTCTCGCTCAACATCGTTGCATTATTTTTAACACTATTAACCAGTTCACTTAAGGTATCCATAGACTTGTCTAGCGCACAGCCGATGGTACCGAATTCATCTCGACCTGGATGGAAACCAAGACGAGAGGTTAAGTCACCGTCACCAATTTTTTCGGTTGTTGTATATAAAACCCAAAGAGCTCCTCCGATAAACGTTGCCACCCAGTAAGAGAATAGGGCAAAAGGAATAACCCATAAGAAGCTGAGTAATAGTGACGATAGAGCTGATGATTTTAACGATTCGTATTGTGTGGACACATTTTGAGTCAGCTTAATCACTTCTCCAGAATGCAACTTGGCATAAGCGGTCACAGACCCATCGACAAAAGAACTCTCGCTTACGCGGTTCGATTTCGATACGCCGTCAATTTCTGTAGCGCGGTTTGATTGAGCATCAACGATACCAGAAAGCTTCGCTTCGCTCGCCGAGATGGCTTGCTGCTCAAATTGTTGTATTTCATTGAAGTAGCGGCTTCCAGCCACTGAAGTGAGGGCTACTAAAAATAGTAGGAATATAACCCACATTTTGTCGTTGATAGACATCTTGATAAACAGCCTGTCTATCGTTCTAAACTCAACTTCTCTCATTTAAAGCTCCATTAGAGATAAAAGATATTGACCAAATCTATTGCTATATCGAAACAAAATATGCGAAGTTAATCAGCAAAATATGTAACGAATACTAAATTTAGTTTAAGAAATGAGATCTAAGGACGCCTATAACAGTATGTTATATCTTTAAATTGACATGAATGTTGATAAAAGAGTCATTTCTCTAAAGTGTTAAGCGGATATGAAATCTAATTGCAATCGTTTACTTTTGATTATGCTCATAGGTTTTTAAATCTTTACTTCTCGCTGTCATGAATGTGTCATATAAAGACTATAAAAAGGAGTTGCTGATGTGGATATGGCAAGAGCCAGGCCGTCAGCAAGTAAAAGCAAGAGAGCTTAAAATAAAGGAGGTCACAATGAGCGACCAATACCAAAACGATGAGAGCCTAGAGCTGCTAGATGCGCTTGAAATTGGCATTATCTTGTCGGAATACGTTGGCTCAGACAACGAAGCCGAATAGCGGAACACTCTCATCTCGTCGTAATTGACGTTATACTAGGTTCATGTCACACCAAGCCCTAGAGGCCAAAACTGGCGTCGAATGAACTTTCTAGCCCACCTGCATATCGCAGAACACAGTAACAGCCATTTATTGGGAAACTTGCTTGGAGACTTCGTAAAAGGAGATCCAAGCAAGCTGTATGATCGCGATATCTCAAATGGCATCAGATTACATAGATTTGTTGACCGTATTACTGACCATCATCCAATCGTCAACGAATGTAAGCCTCATTTCACTGGTGTTGCGAGACGTTTTGCACCTATCGCTTTAGATATGTTTTGGGATCATTGCCTCGCAAAACACTGGAACGACTTTCATTCCGTGTCTCTCGAACACTTTGTAAAAACGGCATACGAGCGAGTAAACCGAGAGGTTCATGAACATTTGCCGCCACGTTTTTTGGTGCTCCACAGCAGAATGTGGCATGGCCGATGGCTTCAATCCTATCAAGATCTAGACAATATAGAATTTGCACTACATCGGATGTCGCAAAGAAGTCCTAGAATGGCAGACTTAACCACAACATTTAAAGTGATTGAAAGTGATTACACTGAATTAGAAGAGAAGTTCTCGTCACTTTATCGAGATGTTTTGCGCCAGTCGTATGATTTTCAGCAACAGCTTAATGACTCAACTCAATGAGATAGAAAAGTAGTATGGCTTTAGGGGCTCTGGTAAACTCTGCGCTCCAAAAATAATGAGGTTACACATGTCTGTTAATTTTGCTGATTTAGGCATCGAACAAAAGCTAATCGAGACGCTAGGCAATCTAAATATCGTGACGCCAACACCAGTGCAAGAAAAGTCAATTCCACACGTCCTTGCAGGAAAAAACTTACTTGCTGCTGCACAAACTGGTACGGGAAAAACGGCTGCGTTTGGTTTACCTATCATACAAACCGTTCAGCAAAAGAAACTTAACGGCACACCTCAAGCATTGATTTTGGTTCCAACACGCGAGCTTGCACAGCAGGTATTTGATAATTTGAATCAGTACTCGGCAGAAACAGAACTTCGCATCGTGTGTGTTTATGGTGGTACAAGCATTGGCGTACAAAAGAGAAAGTTAGAAGAGGGCGCTGATATTTTGATTGCCACGCCAGGCCGCCTTTTGGATCACCTGTTTAATGGTAACGTAAACATCTCTAAAACCGGTATGCTCGTGTTAGACGAAGCCGACCGTATGTTAGATATGGGATTTTGGCCTGACTTGCAGCGCATCTTCCGACGTTTGCCTGCTGAGAAACAGATCCTATTGTTCTCTGCGACATTTGAGAAGCGAATCAAAACTATAGCGTATAAACTCATGGAATCGCCAGTTGAAGTCGAAGTTTCACCAGCAAATACGACTGCTGAAACGGTAACACAAATGGTTTATCCAGTGGATAAAAAACGGAAACGTGAATTGCTAGCGTACTTAATTGGCTCGCGGAATTGGCAGCAAGTGCTTGTATTTACAAAAACGAAGCAAGGCAGTGATGAGTTAGCGAAAGAGCTCAAGTTAGATGGCATCAAAGCGGTTTCTATCAACGGCGATAAATCACAAGGTGCCCGCCAAAGAGCTTTGGATGAATTTAAACAAGGTAAGGTACGTGCTTTGATTGCAACCGATGTGGCAGCACGAGGGTTAGACATTCAAGAGCTAGAACAAGTCGTGAACTTTGATATGCCATTCAAAGCAGAAGATTATGTCCATCGAATTGGCCGCACTGGAAGAGCAGGAAAGTCAGGTTTGGCGGTTTCTCTGATGAGTAGAGATGAGGAGTACTTGTTGCAAGCTATCGAGAATCTGCTTGATCAACGCTTACCCCAAGAATGGCTGGCAGGTTTCGAACCAAGTCTTGTAGAAGAAGTTGAGCCTGAACAAAATGGGGGTGGGCGTCGTCGTAGTCGTTCATCTGAGAAGCGTAAGCTAAAAGCAAAATTGGCGATTCATAAGAATCGTGGTAAATCACGTAGCTCTCGCTAAACCGCGCAAACTTTTGTTCTTACATAGTCAGGCTGTTTTTGCCTCTTCATAGGCGTCTAACGTTTGGGGGATAGCAAGTAGGTACCCTTGATACATATCGAAACCGAGCTTTTTCATTAAGCGAAGTTGATGCTCGGTTTCAATTCCTTCGATAACGGTTTTAGAGCATAACGCTTTTGCGAGTGATAATGCATCGTTAAGCGCTTTAAAATCACCGTTTTCATACCTTAGCAATAAAGAGCGATCCATCTTGATTATATCTGGGCAAACGCTTCTCACTCGCTCAGTTGTCGATGCATTGACGCCATAATCGTCAATCGCTAATTTAAATCCTTCAAGACTTAACTCCCGAGCAGCTTGAGACAAAGAGAGTTCATCCTCCACCTTCAATTCAAGTAACTCCATGACGATTTGTTCATTCATCAAATGCGATTCATAAATGGTTTGTTTTAGCAGTCGGTTATACGTGATGTCTTTGACTAGTATCTCTGCCGCTACCGGTAATACATTGAGAAACAATTGTTTTGTGTGAAAGCGAGACTGAGAGAAATTTTTGATATGGATTAGGCGACTTAAGCGTTCAACATTGAGCAAATCTTGAGTGGGAGTCGCTTTGGATTGGAAAAACTGATCTGGCCTAACCATGTTGCCATTGGCATTGCTAATTCTTACCAGTGCTTCAAGGCCAACGATGGAAATATCGTTCTTATATATGGGTTGAAAGACACTGCGGAGAGTGAAGTTCGCGTATTTCGCAATATACTGCCCGTCGGCTTGTTTCCGGATGCAACTAAGTAGTTGCGAGATGCTCATCATTGTTACCACAACCTAAATCAATGTCTCAACATCAGCGTTATCGCGCTAATTTTTCTATTTCATTGGCAATGAATCTAAGTGTGCTCATTAACTCAAGCAAGAACGATGGTAATGGATGGGTAGGTTTGTCGAGTGACATCAAACAAATTGATGAAATAATTGATAATCTCAGCACTTCAATTTGATGCTACCATTGCAGTACGGCATACAACTGCAAATATTTTCTGACTAACTGCTGTTTGTTCGAACGCCGTAAAGGATGCCCAAACTTAATGTAACAAGGGCTAATACCGAATCGAGTGTCCAACGATTGCGTGAGTTGCGACTCGCTGGTGTACAGTGTGATTCCTTGTTCTGTGTATTCGTTGATCTGATCGGGTAGTTCCCCCATCCACCAATGAAGCAATTCTCGGCTCGTTTTGCTGCGACTTATCCAATGATCACAAACCAAAAAGAGTAGGTCATTAGGCTGTAAGGCATAGCCATATTCACTCTGCCATTCCGTAATTGATGAGAGTAAGTTTTCCCGGCAAGATTTTCCGGCACTGACCATATGGTGACTCAGAACCCAGACAGTGCCGATGTCGGATGAAATTCGATAGTGATGGGGAAGGTCTGGAGAATCCAACACTTCGATTGGCTTTATCACGCAGTTGTATCCAAAGTGACGAAAAGTATGTTCCATCCTTCTTGAAAACGCGAGACCAAGATGATGCTCACTCATGCCTTGGTTATGCACCGCAGGGTAATGCTTTTCACACAGCTTAAGACAGTCGTCTTGAAAATCATTAACACTTTGAATAACTAGGTCGAGTAGCAAAGAATATCCCTTAATAATTACAAAACGAACTGCAAAAGGTTAGCATAGTCTTTTGAGAATAGACTAATTTACTTCGGCAACTTCTTGATCTAAACACCAAATTTCTCACAAATGACCGTGTCTAATCTTTAATAGAGCAACACGAAAGAAGCAGAAGTTGAACAAAAATTTGAAAGGGAAAAAATGATAAAGCTAGAACGCGCACAAAAAGAGGCGTTGGCCACCGCCATTCAAGATTACATGCAAGACGAGCTAGATGTTGAAATTGGACAGTTCGATAGTGAGTTTCTAATTGATTTTATTACAGAAAAACTAGGACCAATTTATTATAACAAGGGTGTTGAAGATGCTAAGTTACTGGTTGAACGCAGAATGTTAGAAGTTTCCGAAGAGCTGTATGAGATAGAACAAGAAGTTAAGCTGTAAGTTTCAGTTTTACAAACGATTTAAAGTTCCTTCAAAAAATTCGAACAACTTGATAGATACGGTACCATTGGCTAGATGTAAATGATGGTAAATAATCTGTTTCATATGACGTAAATAGGTTAATGTAGTGTTTCTTGCTCAGCATTAACTTAGGAATATATCTAGGAACTTGAGATGGATACACTGGTAAAGAATTACAACCTTACTGCACGCGTGATGCATTGGTTATCAGCGCTGTGCATTATTGGTCTATTTGCAGTGGGTTTGTGGATGGTCGACCTTAGCTATTACAGCGAATGGTATCGAACTGCGCCGCATTACCATCGCTCTGTCGGTATTTTACTCGCTATTTTAACTTTGGCACGCATCGTATGGAAACATGTGACGGCGTCACCAAAGGTAGAAGGCAAACGTTACGAAGTGCTTGCTGCTAAAGCAGCGCATGGTGTCATGTACCTACTATTGATCACCATCTTTGTTTCAGGTTACCTCATTTCAACGTCTGATGGACGCGGCATCGAAGTGTTTAATTGGTTCACCGTGCCAGGAGCGGGAGAGTTATTCCCAGGCCAATCAGATATTGCAGGTGAGATTCACTTCTATGCAGCTTGGGCAGTCATCCTGATTGCAGGCTTACATGCTATTGCTGCACTAAAACACCACTTTATCGATAAAGACAACACATTAAGAAAAATGTTAGGAGCTTCAAAATGAAAAAGTCACTTTTCGCTACAGGATTAGCTATCGCTATGGCACTGCCATTTGGTGCGCAAGCTGCAGATTATGTCATCGATACCAAAGGTGCTCACGCTTCAATCAACTTTAAAGTTAGCCACTTGGGTTACAGTTTCATCAAAGGTCGTTTCAATACATTTTCTGGTGACTTTTCTTTTGATGAAAACAACATTGCTGACTCAAAAGTAAATGTTGTTGTTGATACAACCAGCCTAGATTCAAACCATGCTGAACGTGACAAACACATTCGTAGTGGTGACTTCATCGATGCTGGTAAATACAGTGAAGCAACCTTTACGAGCACAAAAGTGGTTGATAAAGGCAATGGCAAACTAGATGTAACTGGTGATCTAACGCTACACGGTGTTACTAAGCCTATTACTATTGAGGCTGAATTCGTTGGTGCTGGCAGTGACCCATGGGGCGGCGAGCGCGCTGGCTTTGTTGGCAACACTCGCCTAGAGCTTGCTGACTTTGACATCCCAGTAATGGGTGCTTCAAGCTACGTCGATATGGAACTTCATATCGAAGGTATTAAGAAGTAATTAGTTCCTTTTAGATACACTAAAAGCGCTCTTCACTTGAAGAGCGCTTTTTTATTATCTTAATCACATCACTAACATCGATAAACCCGTCAGTGATAGCGATTGAAAGCCAATAAACGTTGTAAATGTTTAGCGAATTACGCTGTTTCTAACTCGCTTTTTTCCACTAGGTTTAAACGCTCACCAAAAATCGGGCGTAGTGCTTTTAATACTTCAGTACGAGTAACCACCCCGACCATCTGCCCATTTTCAAGCACAGGAAGCACTTGTGGCTTACTTACTTTGATACTTTTAGCGCGTTCTTCGAGAGACAAAGACGTCAAGCGAGTAGCAATACCCATACTGCTCGCTGGGTACAACTGCTCTTTATCGATACATAGGAATTCCACAACATCAACGAGGCGATCACCAGCGTCAATTGCGACCACATCTCGGCTCATGATGTCGACGACTTTTTGGTCTTTCACCGGAATGTAGTCCTCACACCATAGTTCTACCATCACATCGTGAGCAGAGAAGAAGCCAACTAATCGATTTTGTACGTCTACAACAGGTGCGCTAGTTACGTTGTTATCAAGTAACACATCCAGCGCGGCTGCAATTGGCGTTTCTGCACGAATGGTGATTGGTTTTGGGTTCATAATGTCTTTAACAAAAGAGGCATTTTTCATGGTGAAATCCTTAACTGACGACAGTGTTGTAGTTGTAGTGATAGAAGAAATATTCGCTGCTTTTAGTTCTGGTCGGCGAAAAATACACCAGTTTGAAAGGCCAACTAATACCGCTCCGCCGACGATGTTGCCAAGCGTGACAGGAATTAAGTTAGCGGTAATAAAGTGGCTAATGTTTAGGTCTGTGTATTGTGACGCGGGCACACCGACAGATGCCCAAAAAGATTCAGGTGCAAAATTCGCGATAACAATACCAAGTGGAACCATAAACATGTTCGCAACACAGTGCTCAAAACCGCTGCTGACAAACATTGCCACAGGCAAAATTGTCATTGCTGCTTTTGTCATTGCATTTGCAGAACTAAATGTCAGCCAAATCGCTAGGCAGACCAACAGGTTACAGAGAATACCGAGTGCAAACGCTTGAATGAGAGTGTGGTGAAGTTTGTGTTGTGCGATGTTAAGCGCATTTAATCCCCATTGACCGCCATCCATCTGATAAAGACCAGCAGCAGTAACCAGCGCAAGTAGGAACATCGCACCAATAAAGTTACCAACGTAAACTTTGCCCCAGATCGAAAGCATCTTACCGAACGAGATTTGTTTATTGGCCCAAGAAATACTGGATAGGACGGAGCTGGTAAATAATTCACCACCGCAGATCACGATGAGGATCAATCCCATGCTAAATGAGAGTCCACCAGCTAGGCGGCTCAAGCCCCAACCAGCGCCCGTACTGCCGGTGGTCACCGTGATGTAAAACAAGAATGCTAACCCGATGAACGCGCCGGCCATAATCGCGAGGCTTAATGTCATACTGCTGGTTTTGTTTGCCTTACTTAACGCAAATTTTTCCGCTTCAACCATCATCTCTTTTGGAGAAAAATACTGGTGATTTTGAGAACTGGTCACCGCCATATTGACTCCTTAATTTGTAATCGCATAAAAAATCCTTGGTTATTAACTCAAAAATGAAATTGTTGTTTTTATTAAGAGCCTCAACGACTTCGGTTTCAAAACCATTGAGGCTTGCGGTGTTCCCGAACCGCGTAATCAGAATAGGGAGAACGGTTAGTAAGGTAAAATTGATAATATTTAGAAACCTCATCAAATTAATTGATAACTTTACGGGGCCAGGTAAAATGAACTCTATTGCTTATTGGGGCATGCTTTAACAATTGTGGGGATTGGGAAATACCCACTAATAATGGAGGACACTTTGCGCTACTCACTTAAGCAATTAGCGGTTTTCGACGCAGTTGCAGATACCGGCAGTGTAAGCCAAGCCGCAGAAAAATTGGCTTTGACACAATCAGCGACGAGTATGTCGCTTGCGCAATTAGAGAAGATGCTTGGCAGGCCGTTGTTTGAGAGGCAAGGCAAGCAAATGGCGTTAACCCATTGGGGGATGTGGTTACGACCAAAAGCAAAACGCTTGCTACAAGACGCATTGCAGATTGAAATGGGCTTCTATGAGCAACATTTATTGAGTGGTGAGATTCGTATGGGAGCGAGTCAAACACCAGCAGAGCACTTAGTTCCCGACCTTATTAGTATCATTGATAATGACTTTCCAGAAATGCGTATTTCCCTCGGTGTACAAAGTACAAAAGGGGTGATTGATGGGGTATTAGATTACAAGTATGACTTAGGGATTATTGAAGGGCGCTGTGATGATAACCGTTTACACCAAGAAGTATGGTGTCGTGATCATCTTACTGTTGTCGCAGCTTCTCATCATCCTTTTGCTCGTAATCAGTCTGTTAGCCTTGCGCAGTTAGAGCAAGCGAAGTGGGTACTAAGAGAGCATGGCTCTGGCACACGAAAAACATTTGATAGTTCCATTCACCACCTTATTGAAGATTTGGATGTGTGGCGCGAATATGAACATGTTCCGGTATTACGTAGTTTAGTTGCTAATGGTCAGTACCTTACTTGCTTACCGTATTTAGATGTGGAGCGATATATAGAAGCAGGTCATCTTGTGGCATTAAATGTACCTGAGTTAAAAATGGAAAGGACGCTTTCATTTATATGGCGTTCAGATATGGCAGAAAACCCATTAGTCGACTGCATTAAAAGAGAGGGACTGCGAATGATGAAAGGGAAGCCTTCAGTTCTTTAAAGGTTGATTAAACATGCCTACGAGATGAGTTGGGTTTATTCCCTAAATCTGTTGATTTATCGGTTGCGTCAAACTTTTAATGTAAATTGTGAAAATAATAATATCTTATTGTGATCAATATCACCGATAAGCTGAGCTGATGTATCTAACATGTGTCCTTGATTTCAATGTATGAAGGCAGTTATTGAACCATATAGGTACGATAATAGCCGAGTAGGTATGACTACCATGACGACACTTTTAGCTATTTCTATCACTACTGGAATTTTATCTGGCGTATGGGGTTGGATCGCCATCTCTTTAGGTTTGCTTTCTTGGGCTGGTTTTTTAGGTTGCACGAGCTACTTTGCAGCGCCAACGAGCGGATTGAAAGGACTAGGCATCAGCTTAATCACCAATATGACAGGCGTATTCTGGGCAATGGTAATTATTCACGGTTCCACTTACGTTGGGTTGGAAATTATTGGCTATGTGATTACCGCTATTGTGGCATTCTTCATGTGTATTCAAGCTAAACAGGCTTGGCTCGCGTACATCCCTGGTACTTTTATTGGTTCATGCGCAACATTTGCGGCTGATGGAAACTGGCAACTTGTTATTCCATCGTTGTTGCTAGGTGGTGTGTTTGGCTATCTAATGAAAGCGACAGGGCTATGGTTGCATACGAAATCAACCGCTACTTCATCTTCGCTTGCTGAGCAAGCACAACAGTAGTGAACCCCCGATCTTATTGGTATCCACTGTGTATTGAGTTTTATCCCTCTCAATACCCTTAATCAAAATTAATGATGTTTGATACAAGCACACCAAATTGGTGTGCTTTTTTTGTATTACAAGACAATACGCTGAGTGCAAAATACGCCTAACTCATGTATTGCCGTTGGCCATGGTAACAACGCGTTTAAGTGTCCAGCGCAGAAGAACAGGAATACACTCCATGCCTTTCTCTTCACAATGAGAAACAATAGCCAAAGCTAAGTCCGGTTTTGCATGTTTTTTCAAAACACGATTTACGACTTTTTTAGCAGGGATAGGGTGGTCATGAGGAACTTTGATGATGTCCTTAAAGAAAAGTTCAAACCCATTGTTGTACAGAAAGTGCTCGATGTCTCGGTCGGGTAATTCCGTAAGTCGATGCCTTTCCTGATCATGGTCGAGCTGTGCTCGTACTGCATGCGCGTACTTTTTCCCTGCTGGGTCGCCATCGGTAACGACATGCCAATCAATACCAAACTCTTTTGCTACTTTGATGAGTGATTTTAGACCTGATTGAGCAAACTCAACGATTTGAACCCCTTCGGCAGCCAAGTCATACCCGCATTGACGAGCCAGTTCATGAAAAAGCCAAACTTCGGTTTCGCCTTCAACAAGTAACCAGCACCGCGCAAATAATGCTCCTGAACGATGAAAACGAATATGGAAACCAATTCGGCGCAACTCGTCTCGACCAAACTTTGTTGAGTTTAAACTCTTAGCGATGGTTCTGTCTGATAGCCGAATTAAACGTCGAATTGAATACAGTGGAACAGAACCGAGTAACGTGCCACTGTTGGTGGTTAATATCTTTTGCATTGGCAACAATTGCAATAAGGACCACGCTCTCGCTAGATGAGTTGGATGCAGTCGACCTTCTGGATCTTCAATGATCAGTATTGGTCTCGCACAGCGCCTTAAATCGGTGGGGCCTTTAGCTTGAAGATAGGCATTGAGTAACCCCATTAAGAGCAAGCGGCTTTGTTTGTCATTGGTTTCTTTCAAGAACTGACTCAAACCTTTATCAGAGGAAGGGCTTGTATAGAAAAGACCATCACGAGGTTTGCGTGGGTTACCTTTACTGACACTTCTGAACGCGAAATAGTGTTCAACAAGCGTTTGCATTGAGTCGAGGCTACTACGAATCTCACCTTTATTCACATGGCCAGGCATGGCCAATAAGCGTCGACAGGTGTTGTTGATTCGTTTTTCAATCCGAGCATTTTTACCATCGCCGTTGACATGGTTTAAATCAGGGAAGCGTCGGGAGTCACGTAGTCGGATTACAGGATGAAGTGTCATTAACTCAATAGCGAGTTTCTCTGAGTGGTGAAGTTTTTTGGGTTTGCCGTTATGATCCAAAAACGCGTACTCTGTATTAATGCCATGCTCATCGCGAGACGCACTAATACGATAGTAAATGACTTGCTCACCATCTTCGTTGGTACACCATGTAGGCTTTATGCGTCTGTAGCGTCCCGCTTTTACTTCGTTTTTATCCTGCGCTTTAAAACAAACAATGATCTGTAAGTGTTGTGTTTGTGGATGAGAAATTGAGTAGTCAACGTGAAAATCTTTCAGTTTGAATTGATACAATGAGCCATTGGCAGGTAATGCGATGGAAAGGGCATCGAGTAATGATGATTTGCCCCACGTGTTTTCACCGATAAGCGTGGTGAGTTCGTCAAAAGAGAGTGAAAGGCGTTTGATGCCTCTAAACCCGGAGATTTCGATGCGTTCTAGTCTCATCTCAATCCTCCTTGCAATTATTTGAATTATCGAGAGTTATTTTGCTACTCCTAAGCATATATGAATTCGAAATTTTTGAGTTAAGCTCAGTTCACAAAATTACGAGAGCCTCTTACTGAATAGAGACCGTTACAAGCGAGGCTTGCTTTCAAAGCCGGGGGACAGCATCGTGATCACTTAAACATGAAATCCTAAATCGCAGTTTCATAAAATTCATGATTCTGTCATGATTCACTTCTTATTATTATAAGGAATGAAAAAAGAGAAGATGAAGATGAATAACAATCATAAGCCAGTGAGAATCAAACTGGCACACATCAATGACACACATTCCTACTTTGAACCAACGTCATTACAGTTAAAGCTTAAGATAAACAATGAACTCACGCTAGAGCCTTATGTCAGTGCTGGCGGCTTTTCTCGTATCGCAACCCGAGTCGAGCAGTTAAGAGATGATGCTCAGCGCCAAGGTCACGGGATGTTGTTCCTCCACGCCGGAGATTGCTTCCAAGGCACGCTGTATTTCTCACTATTTAAAGGCAAAGCCAATGCCGACTTATTGAACGCATTAAAGATTGATGCAATGGCGTTAGGCAATCATGAATTAGATATGGGGAATGAGCCAGTTGCATTGTTTTGCCAACGTACTCAGTTCCCATTGCTTGCTGGCAACTGGGATTTATCCAATGAATCGCTTAAAAAACCTCACCGTATCAGTGATTGCAAGGATGTATATAGTTACCAACCGGATACACAGAGCGCTCAATACATTGTTAAAGAATTCCATGGCGAGCGGGTCGCGATTTTCGGATTATCCATAGATAAAATGAGCGACATCGCAAACCCTGATGCAGACACGCCTTTTCACTCAGCTATTGAAACCGCTAAGGCGACCGTAAAACAAATCCATTCATCAGGTATAAAAAATATTATTCTTCTGAGCCACTTAGGTTATGAAGGTGATTTAGAGTTAGCTGAGCAAGTCGCAGGTATTGGTATAATTGTTGGTGGACACAGCCACCGGTTGCAAGGTGATTTTTCATCAATAGGGTTAGGACAAGACGATCCCTACGGTATCAAAATTAATGATACCTATGTGGTGCAAGCGGGTTTCCATGCTTTGACAATGGGGCACTGCGTCATTGAGTTTGATGAACACGGTAAAGCAACGATGTTGAGTGGACAAAATGAACTGTTGCTTGGTCGACGTATTTTTTGGGACTCGACGCTAAACCAACAGCTCGACCAAGATGTATTCGAAACCGCGTGCGACTTCATCCATGGTCAACCGAATGTCGTGGTTTGTAAGAAACACCCGGAAACTCAAGCGATCCTGAGCGATAAATATATTCCTCAGGTCAGGCAGTTACAGTCACAAGTCATTGCTAGTGTTGACACCAAAAAGCGTCATGTGAGAATTCCCGATGAATTTGGTGAGAGTGAGTTGGCTTCCTCCGTTGCCCGATCATTTCTGCACTGTTTAAACAAACGTGGATATGACGTTCAATTTGCAATTCATAATGCGGGTGGCGTGCGAACCTCTTTGAACCCTGGCAACATCACAGTGGCAGACATTGCCGGACGGCTGTTGCCTTTTGCCGTTCCTATCGGCTTTTACGATGTAAAAGGCAGCGCTATTCGCCGTGCACTTGAAGGCGCGATAAATAATGCACTCAACAATGGCGTAGAAGGCACTGGATCTGGCAGTTATCCGTACACTTACAATTTAAACTTCGAGTACCACGCAGATGCCCCAAAAGGTGAAAGAGTTCAATCATTAGTGATTTTTGATGGTAAACAATGGGTAGGTGTTCAAGATGATGTTTGGTATCGAGGGACTTCTTCTGCCTATACGATGAAAGGGAAAGAGGGGTACGACGCATTGCAGGAGATGAAAGGAGAAGGGCGTGTGACCAGTTTGTCCATGGCTGATTGTTTTATTGAACTCCTGACCGATGAGCCAAACTGTTTGAATCAAAGTCACAAACTTTACACAAAGCGACGTCGATAATAGATACTGGTATTGATTTTGCTGCTCTCCACTTACTACATGGGTTGATGAGGGTGGCAGTATGTGGAATAAAGATTGGGCAGATACGGCAGTCGTGGTTGCCTGGATCGCAATTTGGTCAACACTGGTCTACTTTGTGCCTCTAAGCGGCTTTTGAATTGCTAAGAATGTGGATGTTACAAAAGGGAGCAGTAATGCTCCTTTTTTGTATCTATCTTCCCCGTTAGGGCTCTAACCAATGAAGAGTTTGTCTTGAGCCATTTGCTGCTTTTTGTCTGTTTACTAAAGTTCAGGTGGTTGAATCCATTTCTTTCTTTTTATAGTGCTTCCTGATTTTTGATAAGAATTTTATTTCGATAAGACAAGGCTTTTTTGTTGGAAAGCCTGACGCTCGGCGTTATTATGTCGGCGTTTGGGGAGTAGTTAGCGCAAGTTTACTTATCGTCATCTCGTTAAGCATCAGCTTATCCGGTAAGTAAAGGTGTTACGTGGTTCATTCACGTCAACACTTCAACGAGACCAACGCATTCATTGACTAGCAGCACATAATCGTTATGTGGCTGTTGGTTGTTATTGTCTGCGGAAGGTCACCAAACGAAGTCCTTCCGCCATGGGAGGAAATATGTCTCTTATCGAAAATACCACCCAATTGAGCCAATCGGTGCCTCTTCAAGAATCATTAGCGATGTATGGTGCTTTTGGTTTATTTACCCTTGTTCTTGTTACGCTTGATATCTATCAAACACGTGGTGGCGTTATCACGATGAAAAAAGCCATCGTTTGGAGTGTTTTTTGGTTCTTGCTTGCCTTTGTTTTTGCAGGTTCTATTTATTTATTCTGGGACTTTTACGCGCCACATAGCGCTTATACGAACGACAAAGCAACGATTTCATTCTTAACTGGTTACTTACTAGAGAAGTCGCTAAGCGTGGATAACTTGTTTGTGTTTGCCATCATCTTTGCACAATACAGTGTGCCGGAGCACTTGCGTCCGAGAGCATTGCTTTGGGGGGTGATAGGTGCGCTAGTTTTACGCGCTGTCATGATTGCGGTTGGTGCTCAGTTACTTTCACAGTATCACTGGGTATTGTACTTATTTGCTGCTTTTCTTATTTGGACGGGTGTTAAGCTAGCTCGCGACAAAGGCGAAGCAGAAGAGGTTAATCCATATCCGGAGCAGTTGATTCGAAAGGTATTGCCAGTTACAGATGACTACCAAGGAAATCGCTTAATCTTAAAGCAAGCTGGTAAGTGGGTGGCAACACCGATGCTGATCGTTGTTGGTGTCATTGCAGTAATGGACGTTATGTTTGCGTTGGATTCTATACCAGCTATATTCGCGGTAACGCGAGAGCCATTTTTAGTCTTAGCCGCGAACGTATTTGCATTACTGGGTTTGCGATCGCTGTACTTTGTTCTTCAAGCAATGTTAGACAAGTTTGTATACTTAAAACCAGCATTATCAGTAATCATGATGTTTATCGGGGTAAAAATGCTATTGGTTGGAACAGAATATGAGATTCCGACAGCATGGTCTCTCACATTTTTAGTTGTTGTGATGACATCGGCAGTGGTGGCATCACTCCTAAAAAATAAAGCGAAGCGTCAAACTAGCGTTAATATTACTAATCAAAAAATATAAAGTAAGCACTAAAATCAAAAGAAATAACGAAAAATATTGTTAAATATATGTTGTTTCTTAAGGGGCAATTATGCAGGTAATGTTCAGTTATTCAATGTAATTACAGCAATTGTGATTATTTATGCCGTTATTATTCATTTGTATTTTTGAGTTTTGTAATGAGTTTGTTTTATTAGAAATTCTAATTTGAATGGGTAAAATTTGTCATTTCTTAAACAATAAGAAACTGACTAATATACAACCAACTAAACAGACTACTGCTTTTAAAGAGAGGCAATCATGGCACAAGCAATGCAAATGACAAATGTAGCTTTACCAACCTCTATGGATAAGAAAACCTACGCGGTTAACTTCAAAGGACTGATTGCTCACTTACTGGACATTCTATTTGTAGATAACACTGCGCCACGCAGTTACTACGCAGAAGACTTGTCAGCACATATTCAAAAAGACATCGGTATGTACCGTTGATATTGAAATAGTGTAAGAAATACCGGCCTATGAGCCGGTATTTTTTTTATTTGTAAAACATGCCTACTCAACCTACGCCCTAGAAAAGAAACACTCTAGAGGAGGTAGACATGATAGTAGATTAAGTGTTGTATAGAAAAACGGGGCACCATTGGTGCCCCGTTTTGACATGACTGAAGTGCGATATTACTTCTTGCGGCAGTATTCTGCGATCACGTACATCGACTGACCACCATTTGCCTTACCCGAAACTAGCTTTGGATCATCGCCAAGGCTAATACCACGAATCACGGTACCTTGTTTGATTACTTGGTTAGTGCCTTTTACTGGTAGGTCTTTAATTACTGTTACATCGTCACCTTTCTTAAGTTCAGTGCCGTTACAGTCAACCGTTTTATCGTCAGCAGACATCCCTTTCATTGCCCAGTTCATTTGCTCTTCTTCCATGTACATCATGTCAAGAGCATCTTGAGCCCAGCTTTCTGTGTTTAGGCGAGTGAGTTGGCGCCATGCAGTCACTTGTACAGCAGGAACCTGGCTCCACATACTTTCGTTTAGACAACGCCAGTGGTTAATGTCTTTTGGCTCATCGATCTCACCCAGACACTTATCACAAACCATGATGGCAGTATCAACCGTCACATTACCGTGAGGTGGGACAGCGTATGCAGTTAGTTGAGATTCAGAAGAACACAGTTCACATTTTGACTCGCAGCGCGCAAGCAGAGTAGCTTCAATAGACATAAGGACTCACCTTAGTAATGTTATTTTGTGGCGGTATTATCCACTTTATCCTGAGAAATAAAAGGGTGTTAGCGAATTAAAGATTAGATTTTACAATACTCCAACCTGATTAAGGTGAAGATGTAAAATATTCGCTAAATAAATAATACGGAAGTATAAAAGACACTATTAATTGTTTTGGTTTATGAATTGGTTGTGTCAATTTCTACAACGATTACAAACCTAAAAGAGGTAAATGTAGAGAGAGGGTGGCTAGAACATAGCCCTCTAATTTACAGAGGGCCTGTCGTTAACGTTCGACAATCTGGACAATTTGCTCTTTTGAAATACTCATTTCTTTACCATCCATGTCTTCATACTCGTACATACCCGTTTCCTCGTTCAGGTCTGGTTTACCGTAAGAGGTAATAATTTTCCCTTCATTTGTCGACATCAGATATTGGCTACTTCCGCATGCAGCAAGAAGTAATACAGTGGCAATAACAGTCAATACGCGCATAGAGTTTTCCTTTTAAACAAGTGAGTTAGGCAAAGACATCGTTTTAACTATAGCAGAGGAAATATGAGTGGGTTTGAATACAATTGAAATGAAAAAGCCCAGTAGAAACTGGGCTTTGGTAGGAAGGGCGTTGCGATTACTTCAAAACAGAAGTGTTAGTGACACCTGTTAGTGCGTCATCCATTAAGAAGTCAGTGTTTTCCATCTGCATCTCTACATGATGATCAATATCAGACAAAGTGCCATTTGGCGAAGCAAAAGTACTGTGCGATGCAGTAGCATTAAACTGTACAAAGCTCGCAGTTGCATTCACAGTAGTGTCCGTACTGTTCACAGTCTTCAACCCTAGCTTATTAGCAAGCGGTTCAGTACCCGCGAATGGTGCATTTGGAACGCTGTTTGGTACTGTGCTATCGCCATCCACTTCTGTCATAAAGAATGGTGTCGTTAGCGAACCAGATGCCACTAAATCTGAAGCGTTTGTGAACGGATCGACAGTGTCTAGTGTAGTCTGTGCTGCATAGATAAATTGTGAGAAACCTGCTTCTAGCGCTGCTACTTGAGCTGCCGTTGCCGCAGCCTCAAATGCTTCGTAACATGTTTTATCTTCTAGATCCGCACATGATGCATCAGCGTAATTCGCATAGTCTTTTGATGCTGCATAAGCGAGGTTATGTTTGATCTGAGGGCCGTAATTGTCTGAACCCAGTAACAAATTACCAATTTGTCCACCAGAGTTCTGTACTGATGCAGAACTAAAGGTGTACAGCGCATCCGCAGTAGAGCTGCCCAATGTATTGTTTGCTGCTGCGACGGCAGATGTAGCGACAATACCGCCAAGTGAATGACCTAGCATTTTGACTTTTGAACCCGTCATTGGGTTGAAGCCTTGCAGAGGACCTCCAGCTAAAAGACCGCCTTGAGCAGATACTACCAAGCTAGCGCGCAAACCTAACACATCCAGAACACTTTGACGTAGGTTGTCACGCGCAACGGCTAAGTTGGAAAGATTTAGATAAGCCAGTACATTCGCATTTGCGGAACGTTGTTCATCTAAGCTGCGCGTACCATGAATAGGTAAGTCAATAGCGATAACTGCCACACCTGCTTTTACCATATTGAACGCGAACGCGTACGCATTCTCTTTCGCAGAGGTGATGCCGTGTTGATAAATCACAACGTCTGTCGCGACGCCAGATTTAGGTGTGAAGACCAGTACTTCGACATCTTCAACCGATTTCACTACGGGAACAGGCGAGTAGCGAGTAATAATACGCTCACTATCAAGCTGGGTACCATCGGTAAGAGTAAGCTTAGCTCCAACAAGTTTTAGCTGCTCTGTAGGATCTGTAGCAAGCTTTGTCACATCAACAGGATCATTTGCAAAAACGCCTGTTGATAGCTGCTGAACCATGTTTGCTTGCTCGTTCGGATCCGCTAATGCTGCGCTTAGCTTCGCTAGGCTTGGCATCGCAGATACCATTGGTTGCATGTTCCAGCTTGCGCCTTTTTCCAAGTAATGAGGCAGTCTTACCACACCTTGTGTCACGCTTACATCGGCACCTGATTGCATGTAAAGGCCTTTAATTGCCGTTTTAGCTGCGTCTAGATCGCTAATGTATTTACTAAAGTCATCGTCTGAGTCTAGCGCAGTGCTAAAGTCTTGGGTTTCACCGAGCGTTATTGTGTAGGCCGTTGATAAGTCTACTGAACCTTCGTTTGAGTCATTTTTGTAAACGGTATTTAGTGTGTTTGCGCCAGTAGAAAAACCAGTAGCGGTTACTCCTTTGACTGCCGCTAACGTATCACCTACTGACTGGGTGCTGAACCATGAAGAATAAACGATGTCTGCAGGGTTTACTTTGGCAATACCAAAAATTCCTTCAACCGCCTGAGTGACTGCTTGAACAGAAGCAAGGTCGCCAGTTTCATAAACGATCTCTTTCGATTTACCAGTTGCATAGCTTGCAGATGTACCAATTGGCTCACCATTTACGTCAGTAACATCTTGTGTGACCGCAAAAATGTACTCGCTTGACTCATCAAGTGCAGCCAAGAACTGGATGTATAGAGAGTTACCTTTTGCTTGAACTACGTAGTCTTGGTTCTGAACAAGCTCTTCTTCGATTGGGTTAGATTTGCGGTCCCACTCGGTTAAGCGTTGATTAATCTTGATGACTTTAACACCAGACGACAGCATGCCCGTTGCAAAACCGTCGCCGTTGAAGTTAAGAACGATTGGCATAGACGTTGACCATCCATCCATCGTGTTCATTGAGGCTCTAGGGTTGGTTAAAGCATCATCGCCATCAGTTGGCAGACCAAGCGTACCATCGCTTGTGTCCATTAATAAGTAAGATGGTGCCGGTACATCTGCGTTCGCTCCTTGAAGCGTAAAACTGATGGATGTTTCGCGATCAAGCAATGCTTGGACTTCATCTTCAAATTGAACTTTGTCGGAAGTACCAGAGCTGGAAGTATCATCACCACAACCAGCAAGAAGGATTGCAGAACAAAGCATTGATAATTTAAACGTGTGTTTCATTGGTTTACTCCGTAATCCCATTATTTGAAGGTGTAGTTCATCTGTACCGCGCTGATGTAAGCAGTACCTTCTGAGTCAAACTTAATCTCTTCACCCAGAGCATTTGTCTCAGTGAAAGAGCCTGATTTACTCTTAACAAGTGCAAAGCCTGCATCGAAAGTTAAATTCTCACTTATTGCGTAAGTTAGGCCCGCGCTGTACCAAAAACGGTCACTGTCAGGAATACTCAATGTCGCTTCACCTGCTTGTTCGTCGTACGCAAAGCCTGCACGGAATGTCCAGTCTGTATTAAGTATGTAAGTTGCACCAATGGAGTAGCGATTGTTGTCTTCATATTTCTCAGGTTTAAAGAAACATACTCCGTCATTACATTCGTTACTGGTCGCTTTTAGTTCTTTAAATGTGCTCCAGTCGGTTTGTTGCCAGCCGTAATGTACAGCCCATTGTTCATTCAGTTGATGGAAAGCCGATAATTCGATAATTGAAGGGAGAGAGATTTTTAAACGGCCATCAACTTTTGGTGATGAAGCTCGACCAGAGTCGTAACTACTAAACTCACCGTCATCAAAATCTAGATCAACCTTAGAGCGGTAGCCAAAGCCAAAACGGTTGTTTTCATTTAGCTCAAATAAAGCGCCGACATTCCAACCCCAAGCGAAAGTTTCACCTTCCATGCCGACAAGGTTATCGGACTTATTACCACCTAAAATACCGGCGAGTGCGCCTTTGTGGCGAGTCAGCTCTGCTTCAGCGTATACTAGGTTGATACCACCACCGACACTGAAAGACTCGTTGATACGGTAAGCGACATTAGGGTTGATGTTTACTGAAAGTAGGGAAGTGTCACCCGCCATATCACCTGCGGAAATATCATTTGGATAGTCAGTGGCAACACCGTATGTTGTGAACATACCGATGCCCCAAGCCCAGTTATCATTGATAGGGCTGATGTAATAACCTGCTGGCACGATCTGTAAAGGGGCGACATCTTTCGCGTGTTCATTGTTTACAGTGTCGTACACATCGACTTCAGGGTCGATGATAGATAACGCGCCCGAAAATTGAGCTTCTTTGAAAAGTGTCATTGCTGCAGGGTTACGAGCAAGGACGCTGGCATTATCTGCGACAGCCCCTTCACCTGAAAATGCTCGACCAAGACCAGATGCCGAATGTTCAGCTACCTGGAAGCCCGCTGAGTGGGCATTACACGCAAACAATATTGAAATTGTAAGCAGAGAGCAGTGCTTCTTGTTCATCCTTGACCCTCCTAGGGTGTCATAATGCTGGACCGAAGTCCTTGTAATTGTTGTGTGGTACTTACACCAATTGTTAATACGCGAAATACAACGGTGATGTAAATGTAATGTTAATTGTATGTTTAATAACTTGTCAAAGTTTGAGCGTATTTTGCGTTTTAAATATGATGCATAGGTCAAACGATGGCTTGTAAGGGCATGTATTATCGTTATATTTTTGAAGAGAATGGTACGACCAGAATTGTTTTGCGAGCTTTATAGATAAATAACGATCAAATCAAGAGATAGCTCGCTTTGCTGTTTCTTCACTTCACAGGCATAATTCGCGCTCGCTATGTAGTTATTCAATAGACGCAATAGGAACCGCATTGGAATTACTGAATGTTGAATTTTTAGGTCGTTCGCTAAGGCTCGAAGGATCGATGGCTGGGTGGCAGCAGTTATATTGGGATAATACGTTGGTGTCTCAAATCGATGCCAGTGACAATACCGCAGAGACTTGTCTACACCAGTTTAGGCTCTCTGCGGGTGAGGAAATCCTGAACTGTCATTTAGAGTGTTCTTTAATATGGCAACCGTTTGAATTGAGTTACAAGGTCACAATTAACGGTGAGCTCATCAATGAAGGTTGTCGAAATGAAAAAGACATCGAGCGCCAAGTGCCAGAAGTTACGCCACCATCCGAAAAGCGTTTAAGTGTAATAGGCCTCGTATCTCTTGGGATGAAAGCACTTAAAAGTGCGAAAGTTATTAAAGTGGCGTTAGCGTCTACAAGTCTCGCTGCATATTCTTGGCTATTTTCCATCGAGTTCGCGCTAGCGTTGATCGCTTGTTTGGTTTTTCATGAATATGGTCACATTAGAGCGATGAAGTATTTTGGAATGAAGACCAAAGGAATCTATTTGATTCCATTCCTAGGTGGTTTGGCGCTAAGTGACGAAAAGATAAACACGCGCTGGCAGGATGTGGTTATCTCAATCATGGGACCATTTTTCGGTTTAGTACTTAGTATTGTTTTTACTTTGCTTTATTGGATGACTGGTGAGGTGATCTTCGCTGGGCTTGCCGTGTTTAACGCCTTGCTAAACCTATTTAATCTGCTGCCTATTTTACCATTAGATGGTGGCCATGTGCTCAAAAGTATTACCTTCTCAATGAATACTTGGGTCGGGTTAGTTGGCAGTATTGCGACCGCTTTATTAGGCATTTTTATCAGTTACTATTTCGGTCTGACGTTGCTAGGGTTTTTATTGTTAATGGGAATGTTGGAAGTGGTGATGGAATGGAGAGCTCGACATCAAAGCCATTTATTGCCATTAACCCGTTATGGGCAGCTATTCTCACTGGCTTGGTACTTGGTCTCTGTCGGAGGTTTTGTTTCTATCATCTGGTATTTTGCCACTCTCGGAGATAGTTTGTTAAGTTTGCCGCTACAGATATTGGGCACTTGATTAGAATCATTAAAAGCTCCCTAGGGAGCTTTTTTATTTGGCAAGCTTAAGTAGTAGACGATAGTAGCAATGAATTAGCCACACCTTGGTGCTTTCGCGTTATACGCAGGCAGCTTATTTATGGTTGCTTGTAAATCTTTAATGCGCGTACTGTGCGATGGGTGGGTTGAGAAGAATTCAGGTGGTTGAGAACCACCTGATGCAGCACTCATATTTTTCCATAAATCGACACTTTGACGTGGGTCGAAACCTGCTTTTGCCATGAATTCCAGCCCGACAATATCAGCCTCAGATTCCTGAGTACGACCGTATGGCAAAATAACACCGTATTGGACACCGACACCAAGTGCCGCCATCGTCATTTGTTGATACTGTTTGTACTCGGAAGCGCCAATGGCAACGTTTGCTAGAGACAACCCGGCATTTGCTAACTGACTTTGTGAGAGACGTTCATTACTGTGGTCAGCGAGGACGTGAGCGACTTCGTGACCAATGACTGTTGCCAACTGATCTTGGTTTTTCGCGACATCTAAAAGCCCGGTATACACGCCGATCTTCCCACCTGGTAGAGCAAACGCATTGACTTGTTCACTATCAAAAACAACGACTTCCCAGTCTTTAAATCCAGATTGAGCGGGAATGGTGTCAGTGATGTGTTTGGCAACGCATTGAACGTAGGCATTCGTTTTGCGGTCTTTGCTGATTGGGATATCTTTCTTCATTTGTTCGAAAGATTTAGCGCCAAGCGATGACATTTCCTGATCTGAAAACATCAGGATCTGGTTGCGACCCGTCGGTGATGCGCTACACGCTGTTAAACCCGCGATAGTTAAAAGAGCAGAGGCTTTCATCCATACCTTCATAATAGGCTCCATTTAATTTTTTGTTTTGAAGCAATAGTATATACCCAAATAGTAACATGATGCATGGATCAAGTTATTCATCTGATTGATAAAGAAGGTGAGATGTTACGTCTTGAAGTTATGCCCAGGTAGCGTCTATGCTAGCTTCCCAGTACATCGTTACAACCTAACAAACCAGTTTGTGAAACTAAGAGTAAAACAATGAGTATATGGAAAAAGCCCGTAAGCATAGAGATTCTGAATGCCACGTCAAAAAATACCCTGATCGAGCACCTACAAATTAAATATACAGATTTCACTGACGACTCCCTGACAGCAACCATGCCCGTATGCAGCTTTACTCATCAACCTTTAGGAATGCTTCACGGTGGTGCATCAGTCGTGCTCGCAGAAACATTAGGCTCATTGGCTGCAAACTTCTCTGTCGATGAGGGCAGCTACTGCGTCGGTTTAGATATTAACGCGAACCATGTGCGAGCCATGCGAAGTGGTCATGTGATTGGTACGGCAAAACCGCTTCATCTGGGTATTTCAACGCAAGTGTGGCAAATCGATATCACTGATGAGCGAGGCCGTTTAGTGTGTACCAGTCGCTTGACCATCGCTGTGAAACAACACAAAACAAAGTCGGTATAAACTAAGATGGTGATTGAGTTTTCATTAGGAAAAATCATTGCAACCCAGCGTGAAATAGTGATTAAGCTCTCCGGTAGTGCAATGGTAACCTTGCAAGCGCAAACCGATGCAATTCAGTTGCTGGGTAGAGGAGCGAACGTTGTTTTATCTCATGGAGCAGAGTGCAAATGGTCTATCAAGCTCGACAACGAGGTACAACTGGCTGAACTTTCGCGAGAAATTGGTATCGATATTCAATAATTTATAGTGTGATGTTTGCACTTTTTGGTAAAAATGAGGAAACTTAGCTTATCGACAACAAGATAAGAATTTCCTCTTTATGAGTAGCCCTCGTTTACGTGTTCAGTTCGAAACACTGTTTGAAAAATTTTCCGGTCACGATACGGACGTTCAGCTCGAAGACATCACCGAAGCGTTGTTTTGTACACGTCGTAATGCTCGTATTGTTCTAAATAAACTTGAAGAAGAGGGCTGGATTGAGTGGCATCCGGCAGCGGGTCGAGGAAAACTTTCGAAACTCGTTTTTAAACGTAATCGAAGCGACGTCAGCGAAAACCTCGCCAGGCGTTATCTCGATGAAGGGAAAATCGGTCAGGCTCTAGATGCGCTTGATAACGATGCGGCACGATTGACGCAGGTTATCCAAGGTTATTTAGGGCTTCAGCATCGACAGGGCGAGCAGGTCGTGCGTTTGCCTTATTATCGACCATTGTCGATGTTAAACCCGCAGAAACCGATGCGGCGTTCTGAACAGCACATCGCCAGACAAATTTTTAGCGGACTCACTCGCCTTGATGAAAATGAACAACTTCAACCAGATTTAGCCCACACGTGGGAAGCAATTTCTGATACACATTGGCGTTTTTATCTTCGTCGTGGAGTACGCTTTCATAACGGTGAACCGTTAACAACCAGTTGTGTTCTTGAGAGTGTGCTTGCGTTAAATAGCTTGAACTTGTTTTCTCACATAAAGCGGGTGTCTTCGCCACAAGAGTGGACCGTTGATATTGAGCTCATCCGTCCTGATCGCTACCTGCCTCTGGCTCTGAGTGAGTCGCAAGCAAAAATTTTGCTACCGAGTGCTTTGCGTTCTGAAAGCTTCGATAGACAACCGATAGGGACAGGGCCGTTCCAAGTTAAAATGAATGATGATAAGCGTCTTATTTTGACGGCTTTTGATGGCTACTTTGGTTTTCGCCCTTTACTTGACCAAGTGGAGGTGTGGGTAATCGATGAAGCCTATTCTTCAATGGTTTATCCAAGCCTGTCAAAGCCGAAGATGGATAAACAAGGTTCATCCGATGAAGTCGAGCTGGACCCTGGCTGTACATTCCTATTACTAAACAAAAACACTGGGATTGCAAAAGATCCACGTTGGGCAGAGTTCCTCTCGCAAACCCTCAACAGTCACCAGATTTACGCGCATGTTCCACAAGATAAAGTGATGGAACTGGGAGTATTGCAAGCCTTTGGCCTTAAGCCCGGTTGGATTGATCTCAGGCCAGCGGAAGCGGGCAGCGTACCACAGGCTAATAAGGTAATTTCCGTAGCGTATCAGAAAAAGCATCCGATGTTTCCAGTAGTTGCCAAGGCCATCAAGACACTCTTAAAACCGCACGGTATAGAGGTTGAGTTTATTCGTTATGATTCTCAACCGCCCGCGCCGGAGGAAGTGGATATCTGGGTGAAAGCTATGGGCATTGCAACGAACCGAAATGACGCGTTGGCGGGCTGGCTCCTGGATTACAGTGATATTGAGAAGTTCAGTTCAGGTTACGATTTTAGTGAATGGGCTAAACTTGTCGATCAATGGCGTGCTGGGATGCACACAGACTTTCCTGCGCGTGAGCTAGGACGACAGTTAGTAAAAAGCTGTCAGGTGATTCCTATGTTTCACTGCTGGCTAGGCGTGAATAAAGACCACAGCGGTGCGTTACAAAATGCAAAGTGTAATGCCTTAGGTTGGTTTGATTTTAATAATGTATGGGTCAAACCGGATATAGAAAGTAACCATGGCGAAACCGAATAAAAAACAACCGACGAAAACCGTCGATATCTTTTGCTCTAAATGTAAAACTCAACTATTTAAGTACCGTAAAGGCGGGAAAGGCGCACTGGTTAAATGCTTCAAAGAGCGCATTGTTGACGATTTCACACAAACCCCATGTATTTGCCCCGCTTGCGGACAAGAGTTTGCAAGAGATACCCTAGTAAGAGGAACCCCCGCTTACAAAATGATTGGCGGCAAAGTGACGATGAAATAATAAAGGGCTAGAAAATGAGTATGAAACATGACTATTGCATGGTTTTAAGTACAACCAGTAATGAAAAAAATCGAGATCAGATCATTAAAGGTTTGCTAGATGCCCAATTAGCCGCGTGTATTCAAACAATGCCTATTGAAAGCCACTACGTTTGGAAAGGGGAGGTTTGTACTGACAACGAATGGTTGCTAGTCATCAAGACTCGTCGAGAACTTTATGAATTGGTGGAAGAGAAAATAGAAAACCTGCACGAATACGAGGTCGCTCAAATCGTACAGGTTCCAATTGTTGATGGGTTTAACCCTTATTTAGAATGGTTGAGAGAATCGACGTTGAGCCGACATTAAGAATAACGACAACACTGCACCAACGGTATCGCACAACATATCTTTCTGGGCGTCCCATATGTCACCTTGCGAGCCCAGAAAGGCAATTCCCTCATCGCCACCAGCCAACTCCGCATACCACCATTCGATAATCTCATAGCCAGCAGCAAGTGACATGATAGCAAACAAAGCAAACCAGCAAGAGAACGCTTTGTTGAACCGTTTTTTGTTTATCAAGTATTCAGCGATCGGATATGCGTAAAGGCCAATTGAAAAGTGCGCAACGCGATCAAAATTATTTCGCTCTGAACCAATCATGTCGTTAAACCAGTCAAACGGCACTTCGGAGAACGTATATTTCGCACCGATAGTGTGCAAACAGAGCCAGATGAACATTAAAAAGTAAGCCGTATTACTGAACTGATAGCGAATCGAAATCGCCCAAATAGCAACAAGAATACCAATCGCCGGGATAATCTCCGCAAACCAAACTGCACGTGAGTTAGGTTCCAACGCAGAAAATAAAAACACGATGGCATAAAAAATCGTTAATCCTAAGAGTGTCGAGGTGCTTTTCATAGAGTTATTTGATCCTTCAATTTATCTTACAGTGGGACTCCATAGATTGTGTTAATGATTACACTTAATTGAACGGTGTGCAATTGATATTTTAATGGGTTTTTTGATCACTGAAAATGTTGATTTATTGGCAAACTGCTCAACATTAAAACGTTTGCGCGTGCACTTTTCATTAAAGTTTGATTTACAACATGCCCATCCATAGAATCCATGATTCAGTCTAATAAAAAAGAAGTAAAGCCATGAAACTGGAAACTGTCGATTATCTTGCTGACGATGCTGCTCAACAGTTCGTTACCTCTTTACGCGAAACGGGGTTCGGTGTGTTGAAAAACCACCCGATTCCACAAGAGCTTGTAGAGTCAATTTACAAAAACTGGCATGAGTTTTTCTGTTCAGAACAAAAGAATGATTTTCACTTTAACGTAGACACCCAAGATGGCTACTTCCCACCTTCTGTGTCTGAAGTGGCAAAAGGGCACAAAGTGAAAGACATCAAAGAGTACTTTCATGTTTACCCTTGGGGTCAGATCCCAGAGCAGCTTAAAGCTGAAATCTTAGAGTACTACGAGCGTGCCAATGCATTTGCTCAAGAGCTATTAGGCTGGGTTGAAGCGTACGCACCTAAGGACGTTCAAGAGAAGTTCTCTATCGCGTTGTCAGAAATGATCAATAACAGTGACAAAACATTACTACGCGTGCTTCACTACCCACCGATGACAGGCGAAGAAGAGCCAGGCGCTATTCGTGCTGCTGCGCATGAAGACATTAACCTGTTAACGGTTTTGCCTGCTGCTAATGAACCTGGACTGCAAGTAAAGAGTAAAGAGGGTGATTGGATCGATGTACCATGTGACTTCGGGAACTTAATCATCAACATTGGTGATATGCTTCAAGAAGCGTCAGGTGGTTATTTCCCTTCAACGACTCACCGTGTAATCAACCCTACGGGTGGCCGTCAAGAAAAGTCACGTATCTCATTACCGTTGTTCCTGCATCCAAAGCCGGAAGTGGTGTTATCTGAGCGCTATACTGCACATAGCTACCTTATGGAACGTTTACGTGAGCTAGGGGTTATTTAACCTTTACGTGATCTCCTTACAAAGGCCGATGGTGAATGACTATCGGCCTTTTTGCATTTATGCTACAAAGTGGAAACTATGTTTTTTGTGCCGTGAATGGGGCCCTAAACTCGTGTCAGAGAGGATGAATGGAAGGACAACGTACTGTCAGTAGTATTGAGCCTCATGCAATAGAAAATCCGCTGCTTTGGCCAATGCTAGAAATTCTGAGAAAACAGCCCTCTAATTGGAAAGTGCACACCTTGGCAAGCTGGTTGGGTGAACAAGGTTATATTTCAAAGCTGGACGACTCTCCCGATAAGGATTTATTCAAAAGAAATTTCCTGATCATGAATGCATTATATCAACTGCAAGACACTCTGTATCCGGATAGCTGGCTTCAAGTCGAAGCCATGGATATTCAGCTCATGTCTTCGATGGAAGCTTTGAGGCATAAGATCGATATTCATGATCCTTTGCGTGATTATTACTTAGATTGGCGCAATTACGAAGCGGACGAAGATGAAGTGCGTCGATTGTTGAATGAATTTTGGACAACTTATCAAAAGTTCATAGGTGGTTCGTCAGTAGCCAGCGTAGATAAGACAAAGGCACTGTCACTATTTGAACTTAACACTGACGCTACGCCTGCGGAAATTAGAAAACAATGGCGAAAACTCGCGCTTCGTTGGCATCCTGATCGAGAAAATGGCGATGCAGAAAGATTTAGAGTTCTTTGTGAAGCGTGGAATGTACTGAGAAACGAATGATTCGCTAAGAATAAAGATAAAGGAAGGCAGCTAACTATAGCTGCCTTTTGATTGAACTGTCTCTGTCAGCGTATCAAAACTAGCATGATGACTTAAACTGAGATTTTCGCATGCGGTTGAGGGCAGCCATAACGTCTAGTGTGCGTGGTTTGGCTAAGTCGCCTTGCTTAGGAAGAGCGGCATGCCACTCACCAGACAGCATTTCTTCAATCTCCTTCGCCGGATGATTACACCAACCTGGAAGTTGAGCAATTTGGAACCATAACCAGCCAATTGTGTTGACTTCATCGGCTGACTCTATCTGTTCCAAAGCGCTAAGAACAGTAAACTCTTTACCAAATCGAAGTGACTCTTTGCCTTTCGCATTCACACGGAACTTGCCGTCAGTCAGAATATTCATCAACGCAACGCGGTTCAGTGCTCGAGGTGGGAAGGTCTGTAAACGTTCTTCTGACTCGTTATGGCGTTGAGTAGGGTGCTGAGCGATAACTTCTTTCGCTTTTTCAGTCACATCAACGGCTTGGTAGTCGTGCATTTGAATGACGGTATCGGCAACGTCTAAGTAGTCGCCCGACCCACCCATAACGATAATGGTAGAGATATCAAGATCATCTCGTAATTGACCAATGCGGTCGACGAGAGGAGTAATTGGCTCATCACCTTTTGCCACCAATGCCTGCATACGCTCATCTCTAATCATGAAGTTGGTAGCAGAAGTATCTTCATCAATCAATAATGTGCTTGAACCCGCTTCAATAGACTCTTGAAGCCAAGCGGCTTGCGACGTTGAGCCTGATGCGTCTTGAGTAGAAAAGTCCGCCGTATCTTTACCCATTGGTAAATGGTTGATGTAGTTCGACAGGTTCAAGTGGTGTACGCATCGGCCATCTTCGGCACGAATCTTCATAGCCTTGTTATCGGCAACAATGTATTCGCGACCATCTCCTGGAATATGATCGTAAATTGAACGCTCTATTGCATTTAATAAGGTAGATTTACCGTGGAAGCCGCCACCTACGATCAGTGTGATACCTTTTGGAATTCCTAATCCTGTGACATGGCCCTTGTTTGGCGCATGTAAAGTGACTTGTAGAGATTCAGGGGCTTTAAACTCAACGGCTTCTTTCATAGGAAGGTCGCAATTACCTGCAATTCGAGGAAGGATACTGCCGTTTGCGACAAACGCGACTAAGTTATTGGCCTCCAACTGTTCTCGCAGGGCATCTTGGTCTTCAACAACTTGGCAGTGCTTAATTAAAGCGGCTTTGTCGAGTTCACGCTCTAAAGTTGCTCGACGGATAAACTTAGGCAGGTGGAAAGTCAGTATGTTGTTGGCTTTTTTCCCCAATACTGAACGACCTTCGGCTGGTAAGTTAACTCGAAAACGCAGTTCAATACCTTCTTCAGTAAACAACACCGCGGTGCTATCCAGTACAGTTTGGCCTGTCAGTGAAATTGATACTGAGTTTTCTTGTTTAGCAAACTGTTCAAAACTACGCGCAATAAAATCACGTGCAGCTCTTTGAAATGCAGGAGACTCGTCTCTTAGCCACTCAAGACCAGTCAAAGACCATGCGCGAGTCGCACGAAAACGTGACGCCGATGCATAAGGGTCACCCTGTACATGATCGATAAACAAAGTGAAATCAGTGAAGTCGTATTGACCTTTGATTTGCTGATAAGCTCGATAGTTCTGCTTTTCAATTTTCTTAAGCGTGGCAGTCAACTGATCCATGAAGATATTAGCCTTTTAATAGAAGCGGGCGGCGATTATAGAAACCACCGCCCTCATAGTAAAGAGAATGCTTAGGAAGAGTAGGCGTATTGCCCGCCAGAAAGGCGCTGATTAAACAAACTTTGCTCAAATTCATTACAAGGCATAGGTTTACCATAAAGAAAACCTTGTCCGATATCACAGCCCTCACCAATGAGAAACTGCTCTTGTTGGGGAGATTCAATGCCTTCGATCACGACTTGGAGTTCCAGTTTTTTCGCAATGTGTATGATAGAACAAATTATCGCGCGATCATCGTCCGACTTTTCCATTTGCTGGACGAAGCTTTTATCAATTTTGATGGCATCAAATGGATATTTCTTTAAATAGCTGAACGAGGCATATCCTGTACCAAAATCATCAAGTGACAATGTCACACCTAGTTTGTGCAACTTATTTAACGTTGTGCGTGCTACTATTTCATCGGCAATTAGAGCGCTCTCGGTTACTTCGAGTTCGAGAAAGTGTGCTGGCAAATGGAAAGTGTCGAGTAGGTGTTGCACTTGTTCTGCAAAATTTACGTTTTGTAATTGAATGGGAGAAACGTTGACGGCAATTTTGAAGTTATCGATTAACTCAGACCATTGTTTCGCTTTGTCTATCGCGGTACGCAGAACAAAAGAGCCAACTTCAAAGATAAGCCCGTTTTGTTCGGCCATATGTATCAATGCTTCGTTGGAAACGTCGCCAAGTATTGGATGTCTCCAGCGAAGCAAGGCTTCTGCGCCAATCCATTTACGTGTTTTGGAGTCTACTTGAGGTTGAAAGTACAACACTAAATCGTCGTTACGCACTGCTTGTAAAAGGTAACTTTCCAGTTCATTGTGACTATTGAGATCCGCCGAATGATTTTCTCTAAAATAACTAAAAGGTTCGCCGGATTCTTTACATAGAAGCATCGCGTAACATGCATGTTGAAGGATACGCTTAGCATTGCTGCAATCTTTGTAAGCTTGAACTATACCGATATACGTGTGCAAATGTATTTCTGTTTTGTTGAAGACAAATCCATCTACGCTAATTTTAGTGATATCATCTAATAGTTGATTTAACCGAGCTTCAATATCCTCTCCCCAAATCAATAAAACCATGTCATTCGAACTTGGTCTACCAGTGATAAATCCGCTAGCACCGTGTCTGGTTAATCTGGAGTGAAATTCTTTTAAAATGTTGTCAAAGACCTCGAACCCGTGCCTGGTCTGAATACTGCGAGCGTTACTAAAACCAATGTTGATGACCACAAGCGATTGCTGATCACTATCAAGGGACTGTAAGGTGTATTGGACAATGTTCTCAAGTGCAGAGCGATTTAGAAACCCAGTTCCCTGATCATGTGTTTTTTGGTAGCTCACTTGTTTTTCCGCGGCTTTACGGCGATCAATTTCTTGTGTTAAGGAGTAACTTAACTGGGCTAAATCCGTGGTACGATTTTCAATTCGACTCTTTAGCTCGGTGTTAAGTCGCTGAAGTTTATGTTGTTGGTACACAACTGAAAGCTGTGCTTCGATTGAATCTTTGAAAGTTTCAAGCAACTGACGGTAACTATCGTTGTACTCGTTTCTCTCAGAGTCAAGCATACAGATTGTTCCAAATGTTTCCCCATTTGGCCAGAATAGCGGTAAGCCGCAATAAGAAATCATGCCTAGTTTGATGTCTGGGTTATTTTGCCATTCTTCATCTTCAAGCGCATTGGGGATTACAAGCTCGCCTTTCTGTTCTATAACTTGCTCGCAATACAAACCGTTACCAAGCAGCTCTGCATCGCCAGTACGATAAGGATTACCTAGAGTTTCGCTAGATGTATTTACTTCTATGCGATCCGGATGGATACGCATAATTAATGTGGTGGGTACGTGTGTTATTTGAGCCAGTAAGTTGACGATTTCCTGCCAACTTCTTCGCATAGACTCAGGGATTTCGTAGTCTAATGTTTGCAATCTCCCCATATAGGTCATCCTTTACGTGGTTTCACTTCCTGTGAATTAAAAATGCAGACTGCTCTATTTTGTTCTCGCTTTTTAATTAAGTATAGGGTGGCTAGGGCTCGAAACAAAAAAAAGTCCTGAAAAGTGTTCAGGACTAGGAATAGTTGTCACATATCTCATCCTTGAAACAGGTAACAAGCATCAAGGCTTAAGCGACATTAACGATTCAATAGAAATGTCTTGCGAATAGTCGACATATTCAAAGTTAAAGCCATTGAGCTTCATAAACTCATCTTTAAAACCTTGGTAATCACCAATCTCTTTAAAGTTTTCAGCATTCATCTGTTCTAAAAGAGCGTGGACTTCTTGTTGAACTTGCGGTTCAAGTTCCAAGTCATCTATTCGAATCAAGCGTTCGCCGTCAACTGGCACTTTCTCTTGATCGTATAACTTCGTAGTAAACAGTCGCTGCATTTGTTCAATACAGCGTTCGTGAGTACCTTTTTCCTTCATCACTCGATAAAGCGCTAACAGGTAGGGACTTAGCGCAGGGATGAATACACTGGCTTTCGTCACCAACGCCTTACACACGGTTGCGTAAGCACCGCCGTCAAAGTTGGCGAGTTTGAGGTTTAATGAATGACTGGTTTGGTGTAAATCGATTTTCGCTCGACCTAACGTACCATCGAGATAAATTGGGTGCGTAATGTCAGGGCCCATGTAAGAAAAGGCGATGGTTTTGCAGCCGTTTGCGATAGAGTCGTTATTGATGAGTGTGTCAATCCAGCTTTCCCAGTCTTCGCCGCCCATTACTTTAATGGTGGCATTGGCTTCCTCTTCTGTTGCAGGCGTTAAGGTGGTTTCTATCCACTTATCGTTCTCCAGCATGATAGAAGCGCCAGTGACAGGTTCACCAATAGGTTTAATGACACTGCGCCAAAACTCATCAGATTCAGGTTTAGGTCGAACACCGGTTGCCAAGCTATAGATGACTAAGTCAACTTCACCCTCAAAGTACGTTTCAATGGCTTCAATCACTTGATTGCGCACCGAACCAGAGAATGCATCGCCAACAATATTTATTGCGGTACGCCCGGCTTGATTTGCTTCTTGCTTAAAAAAGACGTTGTTATACCAACCCGCACTCCCAACCCCTTTCTCTGAAGGGCCACGCTCAAATGAGACGCCAATGGTATCGGCGTTAGCGCCACCGAACGTTAGGGCTATTCGTGCCGCTAGGCCGAAACCAGAGGAGGCACCAATAATCAAAACCCGTTTTGGGCCTTTTTTGATCTGTGGGGCGTGCTTTACGTATTCAATTTGCTCTTTAATAGATGCATGACACCCTTTGGGGTGCGCAGAGCGAGCAACAACACCTTGAATTAACGGTTCTATTCGCATGTTGTTATCTATCCTCGATGAGTGGAATTGAAAATAGATTAACGTAAAGTTACGTAAAACTTATTGAGCTAGACCATTAAAATTAGAGATGTTTAATTAATTCTTGAGCAACGAAATCAGCGATCCAAGGTTGTGCATCTGGTTTTGGGTGAAGGCCATCATCCATCATCCATTCTGGTTTGGTGACAACATGCTCTAAGAAGAATGGCATCAAGGCAACTTGTTGATGCTGTGCAAGCTTAGGGTAGATATCGTAAAACATATCGCTATAGCGCTTACCATAATTAGGCGGAACCCGAATTTGCATCATGACAACGTCCGCACCAGAATCTTTTATCATGGTAATCATTTTTGAAAGATTCGACGTAATAAGTTTAGGAGGGAAACCTCTTAGGCCATCGTTGGCACCTAACTCAATAAGTACCATGTCAGGGCTATGCTGAGTTAGCAACTGAGGTAACCGTGCTAAGCCATTGCCAGTGGTATCGCCAGAAATGCTGGCATTAATAACTGTTACATCTTGACCATGTTCTGACAACGCATCAGGGAGTAAGCTAGGCCAACTCTCTTCGATCGGCATCTGATAGCCTGCACTCAAGCTATCACCCAAGACAAGTAGTTTTTCGCTCGCATGTGCAGTAGCGGAAAAACAAAAAAATAGAACTAAGGAAAGTATACGAATCATGCAAACACCTGTACTTAATGCACCTATTGTTCAAGCCAATTTGGTTTCTAAACAAGTCTCTACTAATCAAGAACAATTAACAATCCTCAAAGACGTAAATGTTGACATCCGAAAAGGAGAAAAAATCGCCATCGTCGGAACTTCCGGTGCAGGTAAGTCAACATTGATGACGTTGCTAGCTGGTCTTGATACGCCGACATCAGGCGAAATTACTTTATTAGGTCATGAATTATCAAAACTGGACGATGAAGCACGTGCGAAAATTCGGGCTGACTCTTTAGGTTTCGTTTTCCAAAGTTTCTTGTTAATCCCGAGTTTGAGTGCATTACGTAATGTCACGCTTCCTTGTCTTTTACGTGGTGAAGCCGAAGATGAAGCAAGAGCAGCGGAATTATTAGCTGCTGTTGGATTGGAAAAACGTGTCGACCATTTACCAAGCCAGTTATCTGGTGGTGAACAACAGCGAGTTGCGCTAGCGCGTGCATTTATGACACAGCCTGAGCTGTTGTTCGCAGACGAGCCTACCGGCAATCTTGACCATCAAACCGCAGACAAAGTGATTGAGCTGCTATTCGATCTTAATGAACAGCACGGGACAACTCTGATTTTAGTAACACACGATGGTCATCTAGCAAGCCGATGTGACCGTATCTATCGTATGGAGGCGGGTGAGCTTAAGGAGGAGATATAATGTCTGCAGTATCATCAAGTGAAGCAACATCCACAGAGCAAAACAGTACAACACAGCACTCGTCGAATAAAAGTTTGATACGTTGGAGTTTCGGCGAAATAAGGCAGGGGAATCTTTGGCCTATTAGCGTTGCTCTTATTCTCGTGATTGCGAGTATCTTTGCGCTTTCTGCATTAGCAGAACGAATGGAGCAGGTGATCGTCAAGCAGGGGAAGGATGCATTAACGGCAGATGCGGTGTTTGTGTCTGCTAATCCCATTCCGGACACGTTGTTAACCTCGACTGAAAACCTTGAACGTTCGATGATGACGCGATTTGCCACTATGGCATTTAGCGATAATGGTATGCAGCTTATTTCTGTAAGGGCGGTGGATGATAATTACCCTTTAATGGGAGAGCTCGTTCTTGAAAATAATCCGGCCGGTCGCGTTAAAGAGAACCAACTCTGGCTTGATGAGCGGATTATGACTCAACTAAACGTAAACTCAGGTGACAGCGTCACGATAGGCGATGCCGAGTTTACTGTATCAGGCGCAGTATTGATGGAACCTGGCTTGAGCTTTAATCCATTTCAGCAAATGCCTTCTGCATACATTCATCAAAGTGACGTAGATAAAACAGGAGCAATTCAAGTTGGGAGCCGAGTTCAATACCGTCTGTTTTTACAAGCCGATGATAAAACACTAAAGAGCTTACAAGATGATACGCAGCTTTCTCCGAGCGATCGCTGGCGCACGCAAGATACTGCCAGTCGTAGTAATGAGGTTTTTGAACGCACGACGCAGTATCTGTCGTTGACCGTAGCGATTGTCATCATTATGGCAGCGACAACATTGGTTCTTACTTGTCAAAATTACGTGAACAGCCGGACACAAACTATCGCGATGTTGAAAAGTCTTGGTGCGAGTCGCCGATGGATTGAAAAGTGGTTATTTATTCAAGTCACAATCCTTCTCATTAGTGCCAGTGTCGTCGGTCTATTGTTAGGGAGCGGGCTGGAATATTTATTACGCATTCCACTCAAAGACTTATTACCCGATCCACTCCCTGGTTACGGTGTCACACCATTTTTGGTGGCATTTATCTCAGCAGTCTTGATTACGGTGCCTGCTCTCGGTATACCATTGTTAGGCTTGATTAAAACTCCCGCGTTAGAAGTGCTACAGCAGGGTAAAGCGCAACGTTCTTGGAAGCGAATGTTACTTGTTCTAGTTCCCGTTGTTCCATTGCTTTTACTGTATGCAGATAACACCTTAGTTTGGATCGTGCTCACTGGTATAGCGGTACTGTTTGTGGTACTCGCAGCAGTTAGCGTCATACTCACAAAGCTGTTTGCACGTGTGTCAACCCATCCTGCAATGAAGCTTGCGTTGAGTCGTATCAACCGGACGCCAGTAACCAGCGGCCTACAGTTTGGTGCTTTGGCATTATCTTTGATGTTGCTGTCTATCATTTGGCTTGTGCGCAGCGATATTCTCGCGGATTGGGAGAGAACCTTACCTGCAGACGCGCCAAATGTGTTCGCTTTGAACATTGGTGATTATGAGCTCGATAACTACCTAGAAACCCTAGATAAAAATGGAGTTACGCGGTCACAAGCTTATCCAATAATTCGTGGACGACTAACAGAGATTAACGGTCAAAACGTCAAAGAGATTGATTACGAAGGAGAAGGTTCTGACGCGATACGTCGAGAGCTAAACCTGACATGGGGAGATACCCTACCAGAATATAATGATGTGCTTTCGGGTGAATGGACAAACAAAGGGAGTGTATCTGTAGAAGCGGATGTAGCAAATGACTTAGGCATCAAACTCGGTGATACGCTGCGCTTTGTAATAAACAGTCAGAATTACGATGCAGTAGTAGATACCATCCGTTATGTCGAATGGCGTGACATGAAGCCTAACTTTTATTTTATTTTCTCATCTGACGTGATGGCTAATTTACCTGGTTCTTACCTCATCAGTTATAGGATTGAAGAAGGAAATGAAGCGTTGTTGACGTCAATGTCACGTGCTCACCCAACGGTCTCTGTTTTAGATATCCGAACTATGGGCGAGAAAATTCAGGCTTTGATTCAGCAAATCGTATCAGCAATCACCATCCTTGCTCTTTTAGGCGTTGTTGCTGGTCTGCTGCTCATCTTTACGCTACTGAGGTTAAGCTTGTCCCAACGCCAACAAGAGATTCGTTTGTATCGCACATTAGGTTCAAGTAAGAAACGGATCAACACAACCCTGTGGGCCGAGTACGGAATTATGGCGTTGATTGCTAGTGGTGTTGCGGTATTCGCTGCGGAAGTTTGTGTGGCCGCAGTCATGACATATGGATTCGATCTCAATGCACAAATTCACCCCGAATTGTGGATAGCTTTACCGCTTGCAACATTTGTTACGTTGGCACTTGTAGTGATGAGTTTGTTGAAAAGATTGTTAACGCCAGTAAACACTTAATCGCAGCGAGTGTTATCAAGTTTGGAACACTCCATGACACTTTTATTTTAGTTATCCACAAAAACAGTGGATAACTTTTGGGATAACTAAATGGGGTAAAAAGTGGGGTGTTTCTGCAGGCTTTGCGCCATGGGTCTTACAGTGAAATTCTTATTCACATAGACACAAAAAAGTGTCTTCTTAACCATGTCGTCAAGTACTTTTTCGCAAATTTTTTCTACTTTAATGCACTTTACAGGCGCTGTTGGATATTTCGCAAACCCATGAACTTTTTGTGATTTTAATCAAGTCCAAACACGAGTAGAATTCACCGTTAGTAAAGAATTTTCCTTATAAAATTTTTAGTGAAGCAATGAAGTCTGAGTTTCCAAGTTATAAAGATAAGCATATCGCTGTTGTTGGTGGCGGTGTAGCAGGTGCAACAGCAGCAATTCATTTTGCGGAGCTGGGTTTTAAAGTTTCCGTAATAGAGAAGGGCGTATCACTAGTAAATGGTCCACCCATTTGTCATTTGCATGCTGGTGGTAATTTATATCGAGAGATTTCCGAGCAACAATGCTTAGACTTGTTAGCACAATCTATTGATACTGTTCGCCTGTATCCGCTTTCACTGAATATTCGTCCGACAATCATCGCGGTTCCTCATTCCGATGGTGGAGACCCATCCACACTAATTCCGCGATTAGAGGTTGTGAAAAGTGCTTATCAGACGCTCGTTGATAAAGATGAGAGTAATAAAGTGCTCGGCGAGCCAAGCGAATACTACAAACTGTATTCAAAAGCGGAGCTAGAAGCTCTCGCGCAACGTACTCAACCAAGTCATCCTACAAACTTCGATGAGTGGTGCATTCCTTTTGCTCAACATGCTGATCTTGAAGCGCTAAAGTATCCGGTTGTCGCAGTTCAAGAATATGGTTGGAGTGTTTTTCGCCTCGCTGCAATTGCCAACTTAACACTAGATACGCTTCCTAATGCTTCAGTCTTCACACAAGCAACGTTCAAGCAAGCCGATTGGATGGGGGAACACTGGCAACTTGGCTATGAACGTGAAGGTATCGATTACCTTATGACATGCGACTACTTGGTTAACGCGTGTGGCTTTGAAACAGGTTCAATTGACAACACAGTTGGTGCCAAGCGTGACAGGTTGGTGGAGTTTAAAGCCGCTTACGTTACGAGGTGGGCAGACTGTCAACAACAATGGCCAGAAGTTATTTTTCATGGCCCGCGTGGAACCGATAAAGGAATGGCTCAATTGACGCCTTATGGCGATGGTTACTTTCAACTTCATGGTATGACAAAAGGAATCACGCTGTTTGAAGATGGTTTAGTGGAGAGCACGAACTCATCTGCTCAACCTGAACTGCCTATGCCTTTACTCTCGAAGATCCGTAACGGCTGGAGAGAAGAAGTGTTAGAAGAGCGAACGAACAACGCCATCAAACACATGGCGCAGTTTATTCCCGACTATCACTCCGCTGTAAAAGGAGGAAAAGCATTATTTGGCGCTCAGCAAATTCCCGGAACAGATCCAGTACTCAGAGCGGCAGATGTGACTTTTGAAGATAACCACTACGCGAGAATAGAGGTGGTAAAAGCGTCATCGACACTACTCGCAGCGCAAAAAATGCTTCAATTCTGGTTTGACATCGATCCTAACCAAAATGTGGAAACACAGCATCCGGTCGCTGTAAAGTGGTCTGAACAAGAGATCGAGCAGTACGCGATTAAACTCACTCAAGAGCGAGGCTATCCACAAGCTTTAGCAGTGCGTTATGGTATGCCTGCATAATCGGCTGTGTTTGGGCTCAGTGGTTGTATTAATACCCAAAAAACTGAGCCCATTGGCACCATACTTCTTGCAAGCCTAGTCTATCTCCTTTCACAAAATTGACTTTTTGTCCGGGTTTCGCCTGTGCCAGTCTAGGTAAGTCAATACGAGCTACGCAGCCAAATTTAGGATACCCGCCAATAGTCTGGTGATCGTTGAGCAGCACAATAGGGTTACCATCGCTAGGTATTTGAATTGAACCTAACGCAATTCCCTCTGATAGTACGCCTTCGTAAGGTGGACGAATGTTATTGCCCTCAAGACGGTAGCCCATGCGATTCGAATTGGGGGAGATGATGAATGCTTTGTTATAAAATGCTTGGCGAGCGTCTTCATCAAAGTCCTCGTTCTGATAGCCTTCAATCACTCTCAGCTTAATGGGTAAGTTGTAATCTGGCTTAAAGCGAAACGTCATTTGCCTTGGTTTACGTTTCGGTAAGTTATGAGGGACAAAGGGAAGAATATCACCAGCTTTCAAAGCGCCACCATTTGAATCATAACCACCTAGAGATTCTCGCAAGACGGTCGATGCGCTTCCTAAGTGCTGAGCAACATTGAATCCACCTTTAACCGCTAGGTAGGAGCGAAGTCCATTCCTTGCGACTCCGAACTGAAGCTTCTGTCCTTTTTTCAACGTAAAGTCAGACCAATTTGAAATAGGTTCACCATCTATTTTTGCATTTAAATCACCGCCACATATAGCAAGGTGGCAGTTATGCAATGCAATAAAACAAGCGTTACCCAGAGTAATTTCAATCGCAACGCAATTGACTACGTTACCAAGCAAATGGTTGGCCCAACTGTAAGCATAGTCGTCGACCGGGCCACCTTGAGTCACACCGACATGCGCTAAGCCAAAACGACCAAAGTCTTGAACTAAAGAGAGCGGTCCTGGCTTTTCCACCAGTAATCCACCGTAACTCATAGTACGCCTCCTAAATCGATAAACTCTTGTTTTGAAATAGCATTAAAGGTGACCTTGTCACCCACTTCAAACGGTATAAAAGGAGGAGAGTCGGAGAAGAGCGCAAGCGGGCTTTTACCAATAATGTTCCATCCGCCAGGACTATCTGATGGATAGACGGCCGTTTTAGAGTCTGCGATTCCTACACTTCCGGCCGGCACTTGAGTTCTTGGTGTGGCAAGCCTTGCCATGTGCAATTGAGTATCAACGTCCGAGAGAAATGCAAAGCCTGGAGCAAAGCCAATTGCAGAAACCGCGTACTCGGTTTTCGTATGCAGGGTAATAAGATCGTCTAATGACAGACCTCGCATTTTAAAACGAGATAGATCTAACGCGGTTTCTTCAGAGTAATATACAGGGATAGTAATGTGATTTGGCTGGGAAAGCTTAAGTGATTGAGTATCAAACTGGCTCACGATTTGTTGCAGCTCATTGGCTAAGTTCTTTTCGTTGATTCGAAAAGGTAAGTAATCAATGAGAATAGTTTGATAGGAGGGGACAACGTTCATAACAATTGAAGCGAAAGTTTCTCTTATGCTGCGAGCAAGCTCTCCTACTGCATTTTCAGAAATACTCTCATCAAACTTAATGAAAATACTGCACTCGGAGATCAAAGAGATATTAAATTTCTCTTTATGCATTAATTTCCTCCAGCGTATAGGCTTTGGCGGATCTTTTGGATCAGCGCGATCGACTCTTCATTGTCACCATGAACACAAATTGTGTCGGCTTCCAATAATATGTAACCGCCTGAAGCGGTTTTGACACGCCCAGAGTCAGCTAAGGTCCGGACTTGCTCAAATATCGCGTGCTCGCTTTTTAACACGGCATTGGGCTGTGTTCTAGGAGTCAGTAAGCCGTCATCTTGGTACAAACGATCTGCAAATGCTTCAAATAGCAAGGGAACATCATAATCGTCTGCGATTTCTAAGTATTTTTCGTTTTCCTGTGAAGCTAGGATCATTAACGGTACTTTGAACAGTGCTGCCGCCTTAACTACCGCTCTAAATATCGCATCACTTTTCATCATGTCGTTGTATAGAGCGCCATGAGGCTTTATGTAACTGATGTCTGTGTATTGCGCCCGGCATAATGCTTGTAACGCACCAACCTGATATATAACCATGTTCGTAATTTCATCACCCGTCATGCTTATGCTTCGTCTGCCAAAGCCTTGTAGGTCGGCGTAACCTGGGTGTGCGCCAATATCAACATCGTTGTCATTCGCTAGGGTGATGGTGTCGTGCATGACATTAGGGTCGGAGGCATGAAAACCACACGCGATGTTCGCCATATCAACATGGGGCATCACGTCTTCATCTGCGCCCATACTCCAAGAGCCAAAGCTCTCGCCCATATCACAGTTCAATGTAAGTTGCTGTTTATTCAATGTCATACGTTTTATTTCTACACAAGCAATGGGTTTACGATGCAGGAAAATGCATCTAGGTTCAGTGACTCACTTCATTCTTCTATCATGAAAACGAAGCTTTTTGAGCAGATAGCTGGCGAAAAAGATCACGTTAGTCCATAAAGATGTTGCCGTTATTTGAGTTGATCCGAATTTTAAGGTATTTCGTTTCTTTTCCATCCAATTTTTGAGAATTTAAGGTTATTTTGCATTAGCATCGTGTTAATCTTGTCGCCCTTCATGGGTGATAGATTGCATAATGGTTCTTCTGTCATTTTTGTGGTTGTCTGCGACAGGAATATATATGTCATTACGAGCGAAGCTTATTTGGCCTCTTCTGGTCTTTTTAACGGCTATCTTTGTTATCTCAAAAGGTTACACCTCGTATACTGTATACCAATCGTCTAAGCATGAACTGGTCGAGCAGACAAGAAAGTTGATTAACAACGTTTCTTTCTCAATTAAAGATGCGCTGACGACAAAGGACAAGCAAAAAGCTCAAACTATTCTCGCCAACTTTTTAAACCAGCCAAATGTAACTCGGGTCAAACTTTATGACCAAGATGACCAACCATTCGCTGTTATGGAGATAAGTGGGGCACTGGCACCCGTTCCAAGTCAAACCGAAAGAAGTAGGTTGCACGCTCTAGGCTATGCCTTATCAACCAAATTTCTTTATGTTCTAGAGCCGATTATCCATGATGGCTATGTCATTGGTAGCATGAGAGTTACGCTTTCTCATCGCCCAATTGTAGAAGCCATACAATCTTTACTTCAAGATGGCGCTTTACTTCTTCTGTTTCTGATCGCTGGTGGCACTGTTTTTTACATAAGTATCGAGAGGCTTGTTCTCAGGCCCGTGATGGAACTCAACCGCGTAATAGAGAATGTGACACACGGACGAAACACGGAAAATCAAGCTCGCTATTACGCCAAGGATGAAATTGGAGACCTCGCGCGCTCTTTCAATCAAATGATGAATAGGTTAACAGTACGTGAGAAGCAGCGGCAACATTCGCTAGACACACTAGAACAAAAGCGCGCATTTTCAGAAGAGGTTATCGAATCTGTTCAGCATGCATTAGTTATTACCGACAATTCCGGACGTGTTATTCATTGTAATACGGCGACCCAGCAAATATTTCAAAAAAAATTAGATGAACTTAAATATGCCAATATTCGTGATCTAATTAAAACCAAAACACCGAATGAGCTGAGTCAGATCCTGAGTCGAGGCCTAGAGTGCGATGATATTCACCTCAAAAATGCAGATAACGAACAGCAGTTGAGCCTAACCAGTCGTCGCCTCTCGACACATGAATACTTACTGTTTTCGATTCAAGATATCACCGAAATTGAAGAAGCCATAAACCGGCAACGTGTTGCGGGGCGTGTTTTTGAAAGCAGCCAAGATGGTCTCATTGTTCTTAATCATCGCGGTGTCATTACGATGGCAAACCCTGCCGTCACTAAGTTAGTCGGCTTAGAGGTGGATCAGCTTATTGGGAAATCATTCATCCAAACGCTAAAGTGGCGCAAGTTACAGGAAATGATGCCTAGTATCATCGAGTCGATAGAAAATTATGGCGTTTGGCAAGGTGAAGTTATCGAGAAGAACCATATTGGTCAGTTTGTACCGATGTTTGCTCGAGTCAATCGTATCGTTAAGTGTGAAGACTATGGTTTCTATGATCTGGTTATTGTTCTTACCGACCTTTCCGGCGCAAAAGAGATGGAACGATTGGAGCATTTAGCTCATCACGATGCTTTAACGGGGTTAGCCAATCGATCTAAGTTCCATTTAGAGTTGGAACAACTAGTACAACGCTCTGGATACTTGCGTGACGAATTTGCAGTTTTGTACCTCGATCTGGATGGATTTAAAGAAGTTAACGATACCTACGGTCATGATGCAGGTGATGAAGTTTTGAAAAAAGTTTCCGAGCGTCTAACATCTGCGACGAGACATAGTGATTTAATCGCAAGACTTTCTGGTGATGAATTTGTCATGTTGGTAAATCCCGCCAATCAAAAAGTGGTCACCCGAATAGCAGAACAGTTGCTCGAGAGCATATGTGCTCCAATTGAGTACAAAGGTCACTTACTCAAAGTTGGCGTTAGTATCGGCGTAAAATTAGTCGGCGTAAATGAGCGCGATGCTACTCGAGTTTTAAAAAGTGCGGATACGGCAATGTATCAAGCAAAGAAAGCCGGAAAAGGCCAAGCAATATTAATGGGATGCGAATTACAAGAGACAGTTTAAATCGTAACGTCAAAGCTTTAAACTAACTCAATTCGCGTCAGAAGGAATAATAAAATGAAAGTACTCGTTACGGGTGGTATGGGCTATATCGGTAGTCATACGTGTATTCAAATGATCGAAGCTGGCATGACGCCAGTGATTCTAGACAACCTGTACAACAGTAAATCTACGGTATTAGATCGAATTGAAAAGGTATGTGGTGTAAAGCCAACCTTCATTAAAGCCGATATCAGAGATAAATTGGCGATGGTAGAAGCACTAAAGTCGCACAATATTGAAGCTGTTATCCATTTTGCAGGTTTAAAGGCCGTCGGTGAGTCTGTAGCAAAACCTTTAGAGTATTACGACAACAACGTTAATGGCACTTTAGTATTGGTTGATGCAATGCGTGAAGCCGGAGTTAAATCGTTGGTATTTAGTTCATCAGCGACTGTATATGGTGATCCTGCATCTGTACCCATCACAGAGGACTTTCCAACTAGCGCAACTAACCCATATGGGCGCAGCAAATTAATGGTAGAAGAGTGTTTAACCGACTTCCAAAATGCGAACCCTGACTGGAGCATTACACTTCTTCGTTACTTTAACCCGGTAGGTTCACATCCAACAGGCGAGCTAGGTGAAGATCCTCAAGGTATTCCAAACAACTTAATGCCGTTTGTTTCTCAAGTTGCGGTAGGGCGCAGAGAGTTCCTTTCTGTGTTTGGTAGTGATTATCCGACCAAAGATGGCACAGGCGTACGTGATTATATTCATGTAATGGACTTATCTGATGGTCACGTTGCTGCATTAGAAAAAGTAGGTAGCAAAGCTGGCCTTCATATCTATAACCTCGGTACTGGTAACGGCTACAGTGTACTGGACATGGTGAAAGCATTTGAAGCCGCAAGTGGTAAAGATGTCCCATACCAACTTGTTGAGCGTCGTCCAGGTGATATTGCAGAGTGTTGGGCGGATCCATCAAAAGCGATGAATGAGTTAGGTTGGAAAGCAACTCGCACTCTAGAAGAAATGACTGGCGATACATGGCGCTGGCAGTCTACTAACCCTCAAGGTTATCCAGATGCCTAATCTTTAATTTACATAATAGTAACAAAAAGGCGCGTGATTGCGTCTTTTTTGATCCAAATCGGAAAAAATCGTAAATTACTGGTTAAAAGGTAGCAAGTATATATAGAGCTGTTAAACTATGCCCGACTCTTAATTTGGGTTATAAATTTTCTCATAGCTATTGGGGTAGTTCATGGAACTCGGTCTGATCATCACTTTCATCATTGCAGCAGCAGTAATGGTGAAAAAAGAGATGGCAAAACAGTAAACTTTCATTTTTCATACTTTTCTTTACATTTTTGAAATGAAAGCCATAAAAAAAGCCAGCATTACGCTGGCTTTTGTGTTTTTAAGGTTTAGAACTCGTATTTAACACTAATGTTATAATTACGCTCAGCTTGCGTTTTGTCTCGACTTAACTCAGTCTTACCGCGAACATCGTTCCAAAGATGGTATTCTTCATTCGTTAGATTCATAACACCAGCACGAATGGTTATATCTTTCATTGGTTTGTAGTACGCCGTTAAGTCAACGACTGTCGCAGACGGCAAAGCAACTTGGTCTTTGATTCCGCCTTTATCACCATCAGAGTTGATATCACTGTTCGATTTCTTAGCCGTGTAGTTTACTTTTAGGCTTGTCCCCCAAAGTGCATTTGGTGAATCGTAATTTACAGCAGCTACGGCATTCCATGGGTTTACACTGTTCAAAGGATTACCATCACCATCTTCACCTTCTGTGTATGCTGCAACAAAGCGAGTTGTCACGCCTGATGGAAGACCAGCAATGGCATGCCAATCAAGACGGTTAGAGAGCTCAACCCCTTTAATGTTTGCTTCACTAATATTGATATTTGTGAATTCAGTTAAACCACCATTGTTTGATGACGTTTGCTCAATAAAGTCACTGTAATCACTGTAGTAGAACGCTACTTCAGTTGCCGACGCTGCAGTGTTATGACGGTAACCAAGCTCATAAGACAAACTCTTTTCAGATCCCAAATTTGGGTTAGGGCGGTTGGTATAGCCATGAGCCGGATTATCGTAGGTGTAGTAAAGCTCGTCGAACGATGGCGCTCGGAACCCTTGGCTCACTTGCGCGAAGATCGTGCCTGGTTGCGATATAGAGTAAGTTGCTCCTAAACGACCAGTTAATGCAGAGTCGCTAAACTTCTCGAATGACTCTTCAGAAGTATTTGAAGGATTAGTAGAGAAGTAATCGTAACGCACACCTGGAGTCAGAATTAGCTTGTCATTAAGAAGCGAAATTTCATCTTGCAAGAATAAACCAAAGCTTTCTTCTTTTGCATCCGGTGTGTAAACGTAAACAGTATCTGGCGTGCCAGGATCGGAATTAAACTCGCGATTGGTATTACTGATGTCACTATGTTTGTACGATATTCCGTAAACAATATAGTGATTTTGAATCTCTTTATCTAACTGAGTTTCGAATTCAAATTTGTCTTCAGTATATTCGTAATCTTTTTTCTGTTGGTTGTCACCACTAGCCGGTACGTAAGGTGGGTAACCAGGGCTAGCTTCGATAAAGCGATTAGAGACGCCGTTTTCTTCTTTACCAATCCATGTAAGCTTGGACGTGATCGTATCCGAGATAGCTGCATCTGCAAACCAAATGTGCTTGAGCCCAATGCGATTTTGCTTGGTTGTGTCTTCAGCGTTGAAGTTTTTGTAACTTTTATGTGCGATCTCTGAGTCAGTCTCGTTGTAAATAACTTCTCCCAAAAACTCCAAGCGATGAGCGTCATTCAATTGAGATTGAAGTTTTACCAATAGATCGTTTTTGTAATAATCTTGGTTGTCCACAGAATAGTTATCGTAAGGCGCCTTAGAGAAATTTTGTAGCTCTGCACCATCACGGCGTGTAAAGGCTACAAGTGCTTCTGTACTACCGAAACGCTTTGCTAAAGCTACATGCTCACTAAAAGAGTTATCTTCCGATGAATAAGAGAGTTTAGCTTGACCACCAAAGTCTTTGCCATCTTTGAGGAAATCCTTCGGATCTTTTGTTTCGAATGCGACAACACCGCCAATTGCATCACTACCATGTAGGCTAGAAGCTGCTCCTTTAACAATTTCGACACTCTTTAGCATATCGGGGTCGACAGTAACGGCACTAGAATTGATAAACGAATATGGTCCACCGCTGAATACACCTGGTTGAGATGCACCGTCTACTAAGATTTTAACTCGTTTACCTTCCATCCCGCGAATGTTAATACTTTGGACGCCTTGGCGTTGAGTGCCATTAACAGTAACACCTGGCGTATACTCGAATAGATCATTCAAGTCCTTTACCATGTTTTCTTCGATGTCTTTCTCTGATACAACAGCAACAGAAGCAGCAACAGTGTTTATGGTTTGGTTGGTACGGGTGGCCGACACAACGACTTCTTCAAACTTAGAAGCTTCTTCCGCATAAGCAGTATGGGAAAGGGCAACTAAAATGGAGGCTGACAAAATTGATTTTTTATACATTGGCTTCAATACCTTAGATCCATAATAGGTAACAACACGCGGATATTAATGGATCTAAATGGTAATTACTATCATTACCATTGTCATTTATTGATTTGTATTGAATCTTCTTCTTAGGCTATTAGCATTCCTAGTCTTTAGTTATCAATATGTTATATAATTTGTCGTTAGTTCTTGATAAGTTCATCCAAATACAACGAATGTGATAAATGTCACATTAAGAGAGGCCATGTGCAGAGTCCAATTACGTTAGAAGCACTCCATATTCTAGATGCTATTGATCGAAGAGGGAGTTTTGCTGCTGCTGCGAATGAGTTAGACAGAGCCCCGTCATCGCTGAGCTATCAAATCCAGAAACTCGAGCAAGATTTAGACATTATTATCTTCGATCGCTCTGGTCACAAAGCCCATTTTACTGAAGCAGGTAAGCTTATTCTTGAAAGAGGAAGAGCCATTTTACAAGCCAGTGAAAAGTTAGTGAACGATGCAACGTTATTGGCGAATGGTTGGGAACTGGATATTACCATTGCCTTTGATGGCATTATTCCTATATCCAATTTTTTCCCGATGGTTGATGCGCTGGCCGAGGTCAGCTCAACTCGAGTCAGGCTGCAAGAGGAGATTCTGGCTGGTAGCTGGGAGTCGTTGAATACGGGGAGAGCTGATTTACTGATTTGCCCATCACTGGATACGCTTCCTCAAGAAGTTAAGTCAGAAAAAATTGGTAAAATGAGTATGTATTGGGTAGCTTCCGCTGATCACTATGTTCACAAGCGTAGTGGTAAGTTTGATGAAGCAGCGCGAGAAAAGTATCGGATTATTGCTATTGCAGATACCGCACGTGAGCAACCAGCGCTCTCAATTAATATCATTCAAAAACAGCCTCGCTTGACCGTCACCAACTTTACGGCAAAAGTAGAAGCGCTCACTGCAGGTTTAGGTATTGGTACATTACCAAGCCAAATTGCACAACCTCTTATTGATAGTGGTGTATTGAAACGAATCGAAGGCACTGAAGAACAGCCGATGGATATTATTTTGGCATGGCGCCGGAACACTATGGGTGAAGCAAAATCCTGGTGTATTCAGTACTTAAAAAAGAATTGGAAACTAAAGTAACAACGTAACTTTTACTTCTTAGATTCCCATTGATTACCGAATGTAAGACTAATGCTGCGCTTTTCGATTTAAAGGGAGCACCATATCTGCCGTACCGTCTGCAAACTGGACATCGATCTCAAACCCCAAGTTCTGAGCCAACATCAACATCCCTCTGTTTGTTGGCATGGTCATTCCAGACATTTGCTTTGTGCCTTTAACTTTGCAATAGCTGATTATTTTCTGCATCAGCACTTTGCCTAAACCTTTTCCTTTCAAATCTGAACGAACCAAAATAGCAAACTCAGCGTCACTATTGTCTGGTGTAATCAATGCGCGGGCTACCCCTATGATAGACGGTCCGTCAGTATTAAACGCTACCGCAACAAACGCCATTTCGCGGTCGTAGTCGATTTGAGTAAAGTTTGCCAAAGCCTCATGGTTGAACTCTCCAACTTCAGAAAAGAAACGCTTATAGAGATCTTCTTTCGATACGCTATTAATGAATTGAGCATGCAGCGGCTCATCCTCTGGCAAGATAGGACGGAGCAGGATAGGTTGGCCATCTCGAAGCGTCACCGTTTCGACAAACTCTGCCGGGAAAGGGCGAATCGCTAGCCGTTTTTGGGCGTCTCCTTCGTACTTACACAGTGTGACATCTGCATCAAGGATAGTTAAATCGCTTCCGGACACTAGTACTGGATGGATATCCAGTTTTTGTATTTCTGGTAACTCAACTGCCATTTGGGAGATACGAACCAAGAACTTCGACAACTCAGTAATATCGAGCGCATCTTTGTGTTTCTGCAGGCGAATCTTTCCAGACTTTAGGGCAACAACGACAAGGTAGCGCGCAAGCGTCATGTTCAAAGGAGGAAGTGCAGCGACGGCATCTTGGGCGATATTCCACTCAGAGCCGCCTTGACCAAGCAAGATCACTGGTCCAAAGACTTTATCTACTGCAATACTAATCCGTAGCTCTTCAGCGCTGCCGAGCTTTGCCATCCCTTGTACTAACAGCCCATGTACATTGGCGGAAGGGTAACTGAGCTTTACGGTATCTAAAATGGATAGCGCTGCGTTGGAAACTTCTCGACTGTTTCTTAAATTTAGAGCAACACCGTGAACATCCGATTTATGAGGAATGTCTGGAGAACGCAATTTAACCGCAACAGGATATCCAATATTTTCTGCCATATGAACGGCTTCAATGTCGTCAGATGCAATCCACGTAGGCAAAACGTTAAACCCGAACAGCTTAAATAATGGGCTGGTTTGATGCGTATCCAAGGTGACTGTGTTTTTATCCAGTAGTCGTTCGTTTACCCATTCTTTTGCTGAACTCACACTTCCAGAATGTAATGGCTCTGCCGTCGTTGGCGTTTCCATTAGTTGTTTCTGGTTTCGTCTGTATTCGACCAAGTGCATGTATGCTACAACCGCACTTTCAGGTGTTCTATAGGTTGGAATGCCTGCTTGAGTAAAGGCCAGTCGCGCTTCTCTCGACGTTTGTTCTCCTGACCAGTTGGTCAAGATATTAAAATGCTTATGCCGAGGGTGAGATTTGATGGCATTAATAACGACTTGAGCAGTTTCAAGAGGATCAGAAACAGCAGAAGGACTATGCATAATCAATATCGCATCTGCACAGTCGTTATTCATCAGTGCGTTAATGGTATCAATATAGCGTTTTTGGGTTGCGTCACCAGACAGATCAATTGGATTTCGAGCACGCCAGTTGGATGGAAGTACTGCTTGTAATTGCTCAATGGAAGCGTCATCAAGCGTTGCGAGTTGGCCACCACGTTCAATCAAAGTATCAACGGACATAACAGCAGGGCCGCCGCCATTGGTGATGATCGCTAAACGCTCTCCACGAAGTGGCACAGAATGCGTGAGTGTTTCTACCGCGGCAAAAAGCTCATGCGTATTGCTGACTCGTAACATACCAGTTCTGCGAATAGCAGAATCGTAAATTACGTCAAGTGTATCTCCGTCTTGCTGCTCAAAAGTATTCATCTCTTTAGATCGGCCCGCTTTTAGCACCAATATACGTCGGTTACGTGAAGCGGCGCGCGCAGCAGACATAAATCGGCGAGCGTCTTGGATATTATCAACATAAAGCAGAATAGCTTCAGTGTTTCCATCCATACTCAAATAGTCGAGCAAATCTGCAAAATCGATATCTTGTCCGCGCCCAATCGAAATGAACGAAGAAAAACCAATGTTCTTATCATTTGCCCAGTCTAAAACCGTGGTACAAACCGCCGCGGATTGTGAGATGAAAGCAATTTTTCCGGGTTTAGCTGCAACAGGGGAAAACGTGCAGTTAAAATTGTGCCAAGGAAGGATGATACCTAAGCTGTTTGGGCCTAAGACTCGAATGTTCAATGATGAGATATCTAAAGGATTAGGGTCATCAGAGATAACAATCGCAAACGGTGTGCCTCTCTCATCTAGCTCTTTAAGCAATTGCTCGTTACGTGAAACGTTCGTACACAAAATTGCAATATCTGGCGTATAGGGCAGGGAAGCTACATCAGGGTAAGCGATCACGCCAGATACGGCTTTATATCGCGGCGTTACTGGCATAATCGCGCCACCAAATCCACTTTGTAGAAGGTTGCGCATCACAACATGTCCTGCTCGCAATGCTTTTTGAGATGCCCCAATAACGGCCACAGAGTTGGGTTTAAAGAGTTTATGTAGTTTATTCATGCTGACTCCTGGCCGTTTGTAAGTCACGTTGGCTTCTCGGTTTCATATCAATCATAACGAATAATTTACTGATAAAACATCTTCAGACCAGACATTGCAGAAAATGTGTACGATGCTTATGGAGTTTGTGTTATTCATCACATCAAAATCACAGATTATTGTATTTGATGCTTGATAAACGGCCCTGCTATCGGCATGATTTATCGTAATATTTATCCAGAGCATTTGTTACTTCATGAAAAAAATCGCAATCATCGGCTTGTCAGTTCTGCTTTCTGCTTGTGCATCTGAAACTTACATCACGGATGTGACCTCAGAAAGTTACCGAGAGGACTACAAATCAGATCGTATCTCTAAACCAATTATGGCGTCTGAAAACGCTGTAGTAGAAAAAGACGTACAACCAACTGTTGTGAAAATGACGGCAAAGCCTGAAGAAAAGAAAGTAGTCAAGCTAACGCCAAAAGAGCAGGCGAAGCCAGTTAAGATCGTACCACCAAGTAAAAAGCAAGCTGGCATTCAACGATTCGGCTATACCATTCAAGTCGCAGCTGTGGGTAGCCAAGCTAAAGTCGATCAGTTTGCAAATAAGCTGCCACAGAACGGTCAGCCAATTTGGGAAAACTACAAAGTTGTAAACGGTACTAAGTGGTTCTCAGTTTTATACGGAGACTACGCAACAAGCGCAGAAGCCAAGCAAGCGATTTCGACTTTGCCAGCTCAATTTCAGCAGTTAAGACCATTTGTTAAAAGCATTGATGCAATCAAAAACTCAGCTTACCCAACGCTTAACAAATTAAATTAACACATCAAATAAGGGAGCGAATAGCTCCCTTATTTATTTGCTCAAATCCTATTCGAACAACATTCCTCACATTAAAATTACTGTACGTCACACTTCAAAGGTTTATCATAATAAATAGTATCTTTTGTAGGTCACGGAAAGATGGATTCATGATTAAAAATATTCTTTTACTATGCGGCGGTGGCTCTTCTGAGCACGAGATTTCATTATTGTCTGCAAACTTTGTCGAACAACAACTAAATCTTATTGAAGACGTTCACGTTACACGCGTAGAAATAAAAAACGAAGGTTGGATGACCAACCAAGGTGAGTTGGTTTACTTGGATCTCAATACCAAGCAGTTGTGCTCAAGTGAATCTAATCAAACCATTGATTTCATCGTGCCTTGTATACATGGTTTTCCTGGCGAAACAGGCGACATTCAATCTCTGTTTGAAATCGCAGGTATTCCTTATCTTGGCTGCGGGCCAGAAGCGAGTAGCAATAGTTTCAATAAAATCACATCTAAGCTTTGGTACGACGCTATTGGCATACCCAATACGCCATACTTATTCTTAACGCGAAACGATGAAGAAGCTCACGTTCAAGCTCATAAAGCCTTTGAAAAGTGGGGAAAAGTTTTTGTTAAAGCCGCTCGCCAAGGCTCTTCCGTTGGCTGTTACAGTGTCACAGAAAAAGACAAGCTTTCTAGTGCAGTAAATGATGCTTTTGGGTTTTCTGACCAAGTGTTGGTTGAGAAAGCAGTAAAACCTCGAGAACTTGAAGTTGCTGCATATGAGATGAATGGCCAACTACATATCACTAAGCCAGGCGAGGTCATCGCGCCTGATGGTGCTTTTTACTCGTACGATGAAAAGTACAGCAGTTCAAGTCACTCGCTCACAGAAGTTGAGGCGAAGAATCTAACTCAAGTACAATTAGATTCCATCCAACACGCGTCAGAAACGGTATTTAAGCAAATGAATCTTCGTCATTTATCTCGTATCGACTTTTTCCTAACGGAAGATGATGAGATTTACTTAAACGAAGTAAACACATTTCCAGGAATGACTCCGATCTCAATGTTCCCTAAAATGCTTCAAAACAACGGGCACAAATTTCATGAGTTCTTGGAAGATTGTATAAACAGTGCAAAGTGATTAACGTTATCGAGACGCGTTTTATGATACAAGTTGTTTTCTAGAGCAAGGATTATTCAAGCCGTATTTGAATATTGCTCAGTAGCAATTATGATTATATCAACGCATTAAACAGATGACTCAGTGGTATGGCGATTTCAAATTATAGAGGTTTTAACCTGCAGTCAGTCGGATCAGATGGCAGTGTTTGGAAGGTTAAAATCAAGAACCACGTTTTACAGGGCAGTTTGACGGCGGTAAAGAAAAGCATTGATTGGTGGTGTGACACCGCATCGATTATTGATCCCAAAGAGTTTGCTTCACTCGGACAAAGAGTGCAGCAAACTGGTGTTGCAAAATCAGAGGTCTTTAACGGCTATACTATTCAAAACGATACAGGCCAACCTAACTCTTGGTACTGTATGTTTAATGGTAAACTGATTAAGGGCAGTAAAGCCGCTATTCAACGCCATATCGAAGCTTATTTGATTGCAAAGCAAAAAGCGATGCAAGCTCAACAACAAAAGAAACAATAGAATGACTCTGGTATATTCAACAGAAACCGGTCGAATTAAACCGGAAGAAGAAAAAGTATCTCGCCCTAAAGGCGATGGTGTTGTTCGGATTCAGCGGCAAACGAAAGGCCGTAAAGGTAAAGGCGTATGCATTGTTACAGGTTTAGACTTGGATGATGCACCTTTAAAGTTATTAGCGGCAGAACTCAAAAAAGTCTGTGGCTGTGGTGGCTCTGTAAAAGATGGCAATATCGAGATTCAAGGTGATGCTAGAGACAAGATCAAGGCACATCTTGAAAAGAAAGGCATGACAGTCAAATTAGCCGGTGGCTAATTTAATATTTCCAGTAAACAAAAATGGCGTCTAAAGAAATAGGCGCCATTTTTTATAAGTTGCTAATTGAAGAGCAAGCAATCGTAGATTGATAGATCGATATTAGCTATTTTATGGTAAATAACCATTATGTTTAATGCTCACAGTAAGGCCCTTAAATTTAAAATCTGCAGGGGAATAGGAGCATACTCAGACAACATTTAGCGTACGGCGATATACAATTTAACATAATATACATAATGCGATCTTAAGAGTTAGAAGATTAGCATTGGTGAAGTCAGTTTAGTTACACCGTATTTGGCTGTTGCTGCTTTGCAAGCCTCATCAGCTGTCTTGTATGGACCGTGAACTTCGATTTCACCAAAGCGACAACTTGATAATAACCAGTCATCAACTTTAAAACCGTGTGGCTGATTAAGTTCCTTCATTGTATCTTGGGTTACGTTCAACACTGTACACGTTGGTTCTGCATCTTGCTCATTCAACATGAGTCAACATGGACACGCATTTGCTTAACTCAAACGTGTAAGTACTACATTAGTTTTATAGGAACAAGGAATCTAACAGATGTAAACTCTCTACTTTTCAATCTATACCTAGATCTTTCTTCATATGTTCACTCAACTCGTTAGTGGTTCTTACATTAATCTTATGTTTGCAATGATGGATTCTCAACTCTTCACCAAATAATTTTACTAGTGATTTGGTATACAAAGTACTAATATTATTTATAATTCTATACAATGTATCTTTCTGATAAACAGATCTTTTCGAATTTTGTATTGCAGTCTTCATATTTAAATATCCTCACACGTTTAACTTTATAATTTAAAGAATCAATTTCAACTTTTATTATTACTTTTTCCGATATGGAATGAGTCATTATCAATGATGCACAATCAACAATTAAATCACCCGAATCCAACTTAGTAATTTCGCGAGACAATTTTTTTTATTTTTAAATCTTTATTTCTATATTTAATCCGATTGAGTTAATTCCTTCAGGATATCGGTTTAACTTAATATCCAATATGGTTTTATTAAGATAGTAGTCTGCCATTATTTCATGGCGGCTTTTAAATATCATTGTCCCCCTCCGATGATGCAAGTTATACTTTCCCACCAGTTAAAAGACAACGTGACTCAGAGTTGCAAAAAGGTAACAATCATGGAATTGATGAACAATGAGCTGATCTGCTTTGCAGCCATTTGTAAACACCTCTCTCTTACAGAGGCATCAAAAGAACTTGGAAAGTCTAAAGCTCAAGTCAGCAGGCAGCTAGCAGCATTAGAAAAACAACTTGGCGTAACACTCGTCCACAGAACAACAAGGAAACTCGTTTTAACTGATCATGGCGAAAGCATTAGAGAGCTTGCTATCAAGACGTTAGAGAGTTTGCACGAGTTAAATTACAGAGCTAGCTCGTTGAGTGAATGCATTGATGGAAAGTTTAAAATCACAATGCCCAACTCTATAGCCTCTTCTATTTTTGGTTCTGTTCTTAAAGACTTAAAAGAACGATATCCAAAAGTTGATTTTGAAATATCGTCAAGTAACAATGTAGAAAATTTATTAGAAAGCAATGTAGATTTAGCGATTAGGCTTAATAATGTTATTGATGACACTCTTATTGCACATAAAATTGGTGATTATAGTGATGTTTTGATATCTAGGATAAGTAATACTAACAACAAAACACTATTAATCTACAAACATCATTCGAATAAGGAATCAATTAAAAATCAATATACTGATGTTATCGAAGTTGATAACACCTCTATTTTAATAAACTTTGTTTCTGAGGGAGTTGGGGTTGGTGTCATTCCAAACTATCTTGTTAAAAGTAATTATATAGACAAAAACATCCGAATATCGCAAACTTTTGATATAGAACGTTCCATGTATATTGCCTACCCTTATCAAAACCCTTTGCCAAGAAAGCTAGCTGAGATATCTACTTTTATTAGGTCTGAGTTATCACAAGTATTGAAGAGTGAGTCATTTTAGGGCGGTTGTTCAGATTTAGAATTTTGCGTTGTCTACTCAACTAGGCCTAACACTAATCTTTGTAACATATTGTTTCGGCGGTATTTATTAACACCCCCATCTTTATGCTTGCTATCACAATGTGAGATGCTCTGCCGTCTTGTTATCAAGGTTTTGCGTGGAATAAATCACGTGGGGTAAACGATAGATTGACTTACATTAAAATTTTCATCAAAAGCAACTTTATATAAAATTGATTTCATACCAATCTATGTGTATCTTCTACCCATATCCCCACAATAACCAAGGAGAATGCCATGGATAAGCTACTCGCGTCTGCATTAGAAATTAAGCAGCGAACTATGGTGACTGGCTTTTTTGCTAGAAATGGATTCAAAATCGCTATGACCGATTTTGATGATGTCACTTTTGAGCGAGAAGGCGTGCAAGTTAACGTACATTTTGATCTGCAGTCAAACGCGGAGTCTGCATCTGTTTTATCTCATGAGGCATCAATCATTCCTGGCTAAAAACTTTTATTATCACCGATACACCAAGCCGAACATAAACGTTCGGCTTGTTAGTGACAAAAAATGATGAGTGCGAACAAGAGTTGTCGATCACTCGTCTAAATAGACGATTAATAAATCAGCTTCAACTTCGTTCACAACCTTTGGTATCGATGAAAAAAAGCGACTCAATAAGTTGTGATGATGACCACAGACAACTAAATCTATCCCCTCTTTTTTGACGATTCCCGATAGTTTTATATGAAGATCGCCGATTACTACCATGGTCTCGTTTACTGGGTATAAGCATTTATCAGCGAGCTCTTGCAGCCTTCTTTCCAATTCTTGCTCTTCCTTCGCTTCCATGACTATGCGATCAACATCTACGTGAACAAATGAGAGTTTGCTGCTTGAGTTATCTGCTTGCATTATTGCTTTTTCGATAACGGCTTGGCTAGATTTAGATAAGTCGACAGCAACCAAAACGTGCTTGTAACCCATCATTCCTCCCTTGGTTAGTTTTTGTTCTCATATTAAGTCTAGTCCACATAGAGCGAACACAACATCAAAACTACTGCTACTCATCCAAAGATCAACGATGTTTTCCCAATTTCTTCTCTAATTATCGGACTATTTAACAGGAAGGACGTCAGGAAACGTTACGTTGTAATAGGCGTTACTGCTCTTGATTTCTACTACTCTTGAGGTTTCATATTACCCACTTCAACGTCGCCTAGTTTAGTAAAACTACTTTAGGTTAAGCGTGTTCAATATGTAACGCTCCGCTCAAATCCAGGAGACGTATTTCGGCTAAAAAAGCAGCTCAATAAGATGAACTTCGATTCATCTATTACATATGTCTGCGAGTGCTTACTGTTCTTATATCGCTTATTTAATAAGTCTAGTTTAATTACCGTTATAAGTTACGGTGTATCTTTTTTTCTTTTTTCAGCATAATCCTCTACCTGGGAACGAAGCCCTCACGCACTTTGTAATTAAATTACAAGATTAATCGCAACCAATATGGTCGGCAGATTAAATGCCCGAGGTAAAGAATTGATATTATTGAGTTTAATTTATGAGTTCTTTAAAAAACGCCTAATTACCTGTGCTACGAAAACTAAGGTTAACACGATTGGGTAAAATTTTACTAACTCGCTATTTAGTCTTAAAGGCAATTGAACAAGATTAAAATCATATAGGTTTAGTAAATTGTAGTTACAGCGTAACTAGGGTGGTGTTTGGGAATGTAAAGGAATTGAAAATAGAAAGGCAAAAAAAACAGGGCGTATGCCCTGTCCATGAATTGATTAGTTTTGTTGCTGTTGTTTTTCTGCGTACTCAGAACGAATCCGTTCGGCAACAATTTTGATAGCTTCTGCAGTACTTGTGCCCTTCGCCATCAATTCTTGAATTCTCTCTACAGCTTGTTGTTGCTCTTGGTGAGATAGAGGGGGTAAATCGTCAAACATAAAAAGCTCCTCATTTTGAGGAGCTGACTATAACGATTCAATTAATAGGTAGCAAGGAAATTAATGGATGCACCCATAGCGTTCTCGTTTGTGTACTGAGCTGCGATATCCAATTCGAACAACTTAAGTGGAGACAACCCGATACCAGCAGTAATGGTTCCTTCGTCCTTACTTCGAGCTAAGTTCTTCATATACCCTGCTCGTAATGCCATTTGACGCAAAATATCAAATTCAATACCAGCTCGAATCATTTGCGTATTATCATCAAAGGATGAAAAACGTTTTTCTTCGTTAAGATCGTAGTCAACACTCATCGTAAAGTAATCGGCAACAATCCCTGCCCCAACGGTGTATACAGGACGCATGCTATATTCGTATGATTTTATCGTATCGCTGCCATATTGGAATGATTTTGTTTTAACGTCTCTTCCGATCAAATTTTTCGCTGAAATACCGAGACGATATGGGCCAAAGAACCAAAGTGCGCCTGCGTCTAAGTTAAACATCGTTTCCGCGGTCTCATTTTCACGTAAGTCTTTAGTATCAAAATTCTGAAAACTCGTGGCGTATGAGTATGTGTATATACGCTGAAGTTTAGGAGTAACACCAAAAGAAAGGTGTTGGTTCATGAAATTAGTGTATTTAGCAAGTGAAATACCAGCTTCAGCCACGCCAATAGAAACACCTTGTACATAGCTATCATCTAATGGATTAGTACCTGAGGTATCAACATTTGGTTGTACGAATGATTCAGTGTATAGCTTACCGTATGCAGTTGCAGATAAGAATTTGTTGGGGATACCAATGGCAACGACACCACCAAGATCAAAGTCTGTCTTTTTCCCATCGATAGCATCCATCGATTTTTTGATTTCATCGACGTCTGTCAATTTGCTGATGCGTTCGATTTCATCAACTAGATCATATTGATCATCGTAGCTGCCACCAAAACTTGGCACGATCATGCCTGCATCGTCATTTCGGCGATAAATCGCAGTAAGAGCGGGGTTGAAAAAAGGCGCAGTTAGATAAGTTGCTGATACGGTACCAACGCCCCCCATTGCATCACTACGAGCCTCTATCGCATAAGTAGCAGCAGAAGCAGCATTAGCGAAAAGAATAGTAGCAACAGAAGTGGCAAGAATTTTATATTTGTTTTTCATACTACACTTATGATTTTAGTTCGTCCTGAACCTTTATCGGCACAAGTAGTATTTCTTTAACTATTCTTCCTGGGAAAGATCATAGGTTCGGCTAATAGTTTGAGCCTGCTCAACAATTATATCGCCCTGCCAACGGCGACTATTGATACTTACCGCCAATACGTATCTATCGTTTGGGACACCCGCTAGCTCCAATGAATTTGGATAGTTAGACTCGTAAGTCTTTTTCCACATTTGCTCGTACTGGCCATCAATGTAGTCATACAAACCGACTTCAAGTTGCGGTAATGGACAATGGGGATTACGAAGTGCGCTCTTTTCTACTTTCCAATTCTCTTTAGATGTCCAACGAACATATTGAGAAGAGTTTGAATCTCCAAGTATTACCCAAGTTCGATACTCTTGTTTATCAGTAGAAACAACGGTTAAGTGATATAAACCAGCTTCAAGTTTACCTGTTAAGTTATAGCGTTTCGAGTAGCTACGCTCGTTGGCAAGTTCTGTCCCGCTCGGCTGTTGTTCATAGCTGAATGAACTGTCCGCGGATATAGAATCATCCACCCATCGATTAAATGAAATATTTTCGATGTCAGTTGTAGCTCTTAGCTTGATTACCAATCTAAATGTATCTCGCCCAGGGCTTTGAATAGTCTGACGAATAACGTTCACACCACTTATCCAATCAGGCAGCGTTACACCAGTGAGAGCCTTGCCACAGTTTTTAGATAGTGACTGACCAAGAAGATCATTAAGGTGAGGAGTCAAATCTTTACTTGGTTCCGTTTGCCAGAGTTCAACAAGAGAGTTGAACATACCCGCAAGATCATCTTCAAGTAAGTGTTGATGTGCCTGTGTTAAAGGCGTGTTAGTTTGAAACCAGTCCATTGCATGGACTGGTTTCACTAACGCTAATGAGAGAACTACAGGGAGTAGTATTTTCATTACGACTTATGCTTTCATCTTGTAGCCAACACCACGAAGTGTTTCAATTTCCAGTCCTGGCAGTTTTTGACGAAGCTGTAGTACATGTGTATCAACCGTACGTGTTGTCGGGAAGTGATTGTAACCCCAAACGTGGTCAAGTAGCTCATCACGAGTAAACACGCGACCTAAGTTTGACGCCAAAAAAAGCAGCAAATCAAACTCTGTTCGAGTAAGCGTAATTAGCTCGTCTTTATAAGTCACTTCACGAGTCGAGCGGTCAATCTCTAAGTCTTTTGTAATCACTTTATCAGCGTTGCTTTGTTCTGCTGAATCCGGTGCTCGTAGCTGTGCACGGATTCTCGCAAAAAGCTCCGCCTCAGCAAAAGGCTTTGTTAAGTAGTCGTTCGCGCCGGAATCAAGGCCTGCAACTTTATCTTTTACGGTAACAAGTGCCGTTAACAAGATAACTGGTACGTCTTTAATCTGTTTCCATTCTGGGAGACATTGTACAGAGTCACCATCAGGGAGTTGGCGATCGAGAATTACCAAGTCAGCTTTTTTCCATTGTGGCTCTACGTCTGCAATACGCTCCACATGTAAACACTCATATCCTGCTTGTTCCAGGCTTACTAACAGGCCGTCAGCCAAGTTTTTATCGTCCTCAACGAGAAGCAGAGTCTGTTTCACAAGGTATCTCCAATATAAAAGTTGTAGGTGGTCCCATTAAGGACATTTTTCCGCCCATGCGGCCTACCATAGATTCAACGATTGTTAATCCAAGTCCTAACCCGCTCTTACTTACGAACGGTTTCTTCAAATTTGCCCAATCTTTAGCCGTTAGGCCTCCTGCATCTCGGACTTGGAATACTATTTTTTCTTCACTAGTTGAGACATCCAATTCAACCGGTGCGACACCGTACTTAAGCGCATTACGAAGCAAGTTATCGATACAAGTTCCTAACCAGTACACATTAACTTTAGCAGCCACATCTTCATTGATGTTAAAAAGCACGGCACTATCAAATTCTTCTTCGATCTTAAATTCTAACCAATCTGCAACGGATGGTACCCAGTCTGTTGCAAGCATTTGGTTATCAGATTGCAAATAATCTTTACTCGCTTCTGCCAATTGACGCAGGCGGCGCGTATCTTCACACAATCTGCGGAATTCGTCATACACACTTTCAGGCAAATGCTCGAACTCTCGACGAAAGCCCTCAACCGTTAGTGACAGAGATGCAATCGGTGTTCTGAGCTCATGCGTTAAAATTTGCAACACGAGCATTCTACTACGTAGTTCTTCTCGCTTGCTATTCCAACGGTACACCGCCCAACCAATCACCAAAAGAATATTGGCGATTACCAGTATGATCATACTGATCCGCAAAACTTGCGAGTGATCTTCTACATCCCAACAAATATTACCTCGTTTAACAAAGCAACTTTTGCTTTGAGACGCTAGAGCGTATGACAGACCCGCATTCGCTACGTTCTCTTGCCAGATATCTTTCTCGAAAACAAAGTAACGGTCACCACGTCTTAACCAAAGTTCGTTACCTTCAATAAACATGCTCGCGCCTGCAATCAAAGCATTAATGGCGTCGTCATCCATGTTTTTCAAGCTTTCTAGCAACTCATCCCCTTCCTCGTTATCACGCTCTTTTATATGCATGTACTGAGATAGTTTGGGTTTGAGTTCTGGATACTTATCCACATAACGTGCCGCATACGTCCCACCACCAGGGTGAATGAGACCACTACGCGAGAACCAACGAGGTGTCAGCTGCGTCCCTTTACAAATCGCCCTTGTAAATACTAAAGGCTCAGTAATTAAAGGACTTAATGGTAATTTGCCACGACAAGTATTCGCCAAGCTGTAAAGCTGTTGGATATCTTTTAACGGATAGTCAGACGTTTGCGGCAGAAGCGAATCTGGCGCAAGTAACTTGGTAGGATAATTTGATTGCAGAATACGAATATCGTACGACTTAAGAGCTACTTCATAGTTAAATAGCTCTGTAAACGTATCTATTCTTTCTGGTAGTGAATCGGAAAATGCAGGTGCCGAAAAAAGCGGCAATACAGTTGCAAAACCGAGCAAAAACTTTTTAATCAAACTGTTACCGTCACTTGTTACATTAGCCAAAACTATACATCAATCTACAAGCAATTGACATCTGCTAACAGAAGGATTTGCATTACTATAACATTGAAACGGAACAAAAAAGGGCCAGCGATTGCTGACCCTGTATAGTTTTAAATCAAGAATGGTTAAAGTGCTTTAAAAATAGACTCAACACTTTCTTTCGCATCACCAAATAGCATTGATGTATTTTCTTTGAAGAACAGTGGGTTCTGTACTCCTGCGTAACCAGTATTCATTGAGCGCTTGAATACCACTACGTTTTTCGCGTTCCATACCTCCAATACGGGCATACCAGCGATTGGGCTGTTCGGATCTTCCAGTGCGGCTGGGTTGACCGTATCGTTAGCACCGATAACCAATACGGTATCGGTTTCTGCAAAGTCATCATTGATTTCATCCATTTCAAGAACGATATCATACGGTACTTTTGCTTCAGCGAGTAACACATTCATATGCCCCGGTAGACGACCCGCTACTGGGTGAATCCCAAAGCGAACTTCAATACCTTGTGAACGAAGTACATCAGTAATTTCATGAACAGGGTATTGTGCCTGAGCTACTGCCATGCCATATCCTGGAGTGATGATTACTGATTTTGAGTTCTTCAACATCTCTGCAACTTCTTCAGCCGTTGTTTCACGATATTCGCCCTGCTCTTCGTCACCTGAAATCACTATCTCTTGACCAAAACCACCGGCAATAACACTGATAAACGAACGGTTCATTGCTTTACACATGATGTAAGAAAGAATCGCACCTGATGAACCTACCAAAGCACCTGTTACAATCAATAGATCATTTGCTAGCATGAAACCTGCTGCCGCTGCTGCCCAACCTGAGTATGAGTTCAACATAGAGACAACAACTGGCATATCTGCACCACCGATTGAAGCGACTAAATGGTAGCCGAATGCGAACGCGATCAAAGTCATCACAATAAGAGCGAACATGCTGCCATCTGCTTTTACGAAGTAGATCATAAGAAGCGTAGAAATAACAACCGCTGCGAGGTTCATTTTGTGCTTATGAGGCAGATTAAGTGGCGACGAAGAAATCACACCACGCAGCTTACCAAATGCGACAATTGAACCGGTGAAAGTTACGGCACCGATGAACACACCCAAGAATACTTCTACAAGGTGGATAACATGCTCAGCATGTGTTGCTGCTTCTGGCGCATCTAGGTAGCTGTTGTAGCCAACTAAAACCGCAGCTAAACCTACAAAACTGTGTAGAATCGCAACCAGTTCTGGCATCTCGGTCATTTCTACTTTCTTCGCATAGAAAATACCGATCGCACCACCTATCGCCATCGCGATAATGATCCAACCAAAACCTTGCGCATCTGGGCTAAAGATCGTCGCTATTAGCGCGATCGTCATACCAGCGATACCGTAGTAGTTACCATTACGAGCAGACTCTTGCTTTGAAAGCCCCGCCAAACTCATGATGAAAAATAATGCAGCAACAATGTAAGCTGCTTGTACTAATCCTGCAGACATTGTGACTCCTATTTATCTTTGCGGAACATTTCAAGCATACGCTTGGTGACGGTGAAACCACCGAAGATATTGATACTCGCGATCAATACGGCAATAAAAGATAGGAATGAAACGACGCCATTACCTTGTCCAATTTGCAGTAATGCACCAACGACAATAATGCCAGAGATAGCATTCGTTACTGACATTAGTGGAGTATGAAGTGCATGGGTAACATTCCATACTACGTAGTATCCGACAACACACGCTAGAACAAATACAGTAAAGTGAGAAAGAAACGCTGCCGGAGCAACCGATGCTACCCATGCAAAGGCTCCAACAGCCGCTGCCACACCAATAATTTTCTTCGTTGGAGACGTAGGTTCTTCTACTTTAGGCTCTGGCTTTACAGGCTGTTCTTGTTTCACTTGCGGCTGAGCTGAAACCTGAATTGGTGGCGCTGGCCAAGTAACTTCACCTGCTTTCACCACGGTAACGCCACGGATAACAACATCTTCAAAATCAATATTGATGTTGCCATCTTTCTCTTTACACAGCAGTTTTAGAAGATTGACAAGGTTTGTCGCGTAAAGCTGAGAAGATTGTGTTGGCAAACGACCAACCATGTCAGTGTAACCAACAATTTTTACGCCGTTATCCGTCATGATAACTTGGTCTTTCACTGTATATTCACAGTTACCGCCATTAGCAGCTGCCAAGTCGACAACTACACTGCCCGCTTTCATGCTGTCGACCATTTCTTTGGTGATCAACTTCGGCGCAGGTTTACCAGGGATGAGCGCGGTCGTAATAATGATATCAACATCTTTAGCTTGCTCTGCGTATAACTCTGCCGCTTTTTTGTTGAAGTCATCAGACATTTCTTTTGCGTAGCCATCCCCAGAGCCTGACTCTTCTTGAAAGTCAACGGTCAGGAACTCAGCGCCCATCGATTCAACTTGCTCTTTTACTTCTGGGCGGACGTCAAACGCACGGACAATGGCACCTAAGCTACCTGCAGCACCGATAGCCGCCAAGCCAGCGACGCCAGCACCCGCAACCAATACTTTCGCTGGAGGTACTTTACCGGCAGCCGTAATTTGACCTGTAAAGAAACGACCAAACTCATGAGCTGCCTCAACCACTGCACGATAACCAGCGATATTAGCCATCGAAGATAGCGCGTCTAAGGCTTGTGCACGTGAGATACGAGGAACGGAATCCATGGCAAGAACGTTAATGTTCTTACTGGAAAGTTGTTCCATCAACTCAGCATTTTGAGCCGGCCAAATAAAGCTAACCAGTGTTGCTCCATCTTGCAGTAACGCAATTTCGTCAATGTCTTGCTCATCATCCACAATTGGCGCATTAACTTTTAAAATAAGGCCAGATGCCCAAACTTCTTCACTAGAAACGATTTTCGCACCAGCTGCTTCATAAGCGGCATCATCGAAACTCGCTAGCACCCCCGCTTGGGATTCAATCGCGACATCGAATCCCAATTTTATTAACTGCTCAACCGACTTCGGCGATGCAGCCACTCGCGATTCACCCGCGAGTATCTCTTTAGGTACACCGATTTGCAAAACGCATACTCCTTGTATACATATCAATAAATTAGTCCCAAAACAGAGCGTCGCTCTACTCTAATTCTTTTTTATTTCTATCTGTTTACCACGCAAGACAATTGCAAACGAAAGATGATGTTTGGGGACACCCATTTGCATAATAACACCTTGACTAACAGCCCTGTTATTATTCTGTTTGTATCGAACGCGTCTCATTACTTCAAGTGTTTTGTAATTTAAATACTAAATTTCATTACATATAACGCTAAGTAATGAATGATTGTCGCTCTGTGCACGAAAAATAACAACGCAACACCGTACTAGACTGAGGTCTAACCAGGTAACGATTAAATACTGACTTAACAGAGATTTAAGCGTTAAAAAGAAAGAGCCACTAGCATATACACTAATGGCTCTTTTTAAGATGACTGGAATCAAATTGCAGTAAATTGCTAGTCGAAGATTTTATCGCCCATTTGATCAATAAACATTTGAGATTTCTTCAACATAAGGTCATTGGCATCTTGCTCTGAGCCAAGCAAATCGGAGCGAATAAACCGATGTGTTTTCACTTCATCATCGTCATGCTTTTCTATTCGACCAGCGATGCGATATTGTCCGCCCTCTGAAAGGCTCTCTGGGTAAATAAGGAAACCTTTATATTCAACTGGTTCGATATTTTTGGCTTCAACCGTTTTCTCACTACCACCAAACAAACGCGAAAAAAATCCCACGATTCCTCCTTGGGTCAGCTCACTAGTCAACTGAGCGACTCTTACTTAATATTAACGTTAAGGATCGGTTTTTCATACCAATCCAACTCTTTGTCATCATCATAACTAGTATGGGAAAAAATTACAGGCACATCATACTCTCGGTTCTTACGCCTGTCTTCTTTCACCATTTCTGCGGCGTTTTTCACCGCTATATCCGCGCTTTGCTTAAACTGGCTTAATTTTTGTTCAGGAAGTGAAGACAAAAAATCAATATCATGACGGATATAGACAGGCTTGAGCTGGATAAGCGCAAGGCAAGCAATATCGGCTAACTGTTCGTTGTCATACTGTTCTAAAAATTCGGGCAAACTGAGAACCTGGCCTACTAATGTTTCCATGTAGTTGTGCACATCTGAGCTTATCTGCATCTGTAAATCTCCTTTTTCCTATGAAATGAGTATAGCAACGACTTGTTTATAACAACTTATTGATTGCTCTTAATTTAATCAATCTCTCTCTTTTTGCCGTAATGTCTTCCAAAATACTTGGGAAAAGGAACAAATAGACGTATTCTTGCTAGTTCTCAAAGTTCGAAATTCAATAACGGATAAATATCCATATTGATAAAACGATTTACCTAACCAATTATATAGTCAACTATTTTCAGGCAGTTTGTAATAGATGTCCTCATCGTCAATGACTTCATCAGGCTTCAGATTCTTATTCCCTTTTTTGCTACTGGGCATAGTGAGTTCGGGCATGGACAGCATTATTCAGATGACTCAGGCAAACTGGGGCATTGCCGCAAACTTGCCGTACATACTATTAGGTTGTGCGCTACTCCTTTGTTATTCATTTAAGCAAGGCAGAGAGTCCATGGTGTGCTTGGCAATGTTGCTAGCCTACTTCGTGATACAGCACCGCCTACAAGTCCCGCTTCAAAGTGGTACCGCTTTACTTGAGCTAACCATTTTAGCCACGTTACTTCCTGTCTCGTTTCTTACGGTATTTTTGTTTAGTAAAGAAGGTTTTGACTCTAGAGCCATGTTGACTTACATCTTGATGTTAGCAATGTTCGTTCTTTGGTCTTATCTAACGCTAGCATATTACGTTGAAGGAGGGTTTGAACAATGGACAAGCGGTATTTTATTTATTGTACCTACGGTCTCTAAACTGCCTTTAATTCTTGTTTTATATTGCGTGGGTATTGTCTGTTTTCTTGGAATCCTTGTTTTAAAGAAGAATGAAATTATCCATGCGATGACCTACTCTGCCATGGTATTGGCGTCTGCGACGTTCATTTTCTTTGATGTGCAGTACATATCAAGCACCATGTTTACGCTAACAGGGCTGCTTATCATTATTTATGCCGCTTCCGCTAGCCATCAACTAGCTTTCACCGATAGTCTAACACTGATTCCGAGCAGACGTGCACTTGATCTCGATCTAAAACACATGGGTAAGAAGTTCACGATCGCAATGCTTGATGTTGACCATTTTAAAAAGTTTAACGACACCTACGGTCACGATACTGGTGATGACGTTCTAAAAATGGTCGCTTCGCGCCTCACTAAAACCCCAGGCGGCGCAAAAGTTTATCGATTTGGCGGAGAAGAATTTACCATCGTTTTTAAAGGCAAATACGCTGACGAATGTAAGAACTTTTTGGAAGAAGCTCGCAAATCGATTGCAGAATACGAGATGATATTACGCGATGAAGAATCTCGCCCTGAGAACCATAAACAAGGACAAAAACGTCGTGGTAGCAACAGTTCGAAAAGAAAGTCGGTTTTTGTTACCGCAAGTTTCGGAGTTGCTGATAGCCGGAATGGGCAAGCTCCTCTGGACGTCATTAAATTAGCGGACGAAGCACTTTACAAAGCGAAAAAGGCCGGACGTAACTGCATAAAGCTTCGTTAGACCCTCACCAATCGTGAAAGTTAACAAGCTTGTCCGGGTTTAAAACAAAACCGAACTTCCCCATCAGCATAATAACTGCACTCATCGTTGCCACTATCCCGATGTTATCTATCTAATCAAAGGTATAAGGTATACGCCTGATTGCGACATTCCGTTCGCACTGTGTCGCCTATCTTACTTTGAGTTAGCTTTAAAATAACCACCAAAAAGTGACAACGCAACAAAAGGAGTGATATTCATAAGATTTTGTTTTTAAAAAGAATTAACCACAGTATGTGTGTTTCTTCCCAAAGATTTTGATGTATATAGTGCTTTATCAACTGTCGCATACAAGTCTGATTGCACTTCTTTCCCTGTCGGTTGAAAAACAAAAACACCCTGTGACACTGTCACCCTATTTGACACACTAGAATACTCATGTGGGTAATCGAGAAAATACATAGCCTCTTGTATACGCTCGGCTTCTCTTTCTGCTGTTTGAGTGTCGGTACACCCTAGCAACACGACAAACTCTTCTCCACCATATCGACCTACATATTCCCCAGAGCGACAAAACGTCGCCTTTAGTTGATTCGCAATCGCTTGCAAGCAACGGTCGCCCTCAATATGACCGTAATTATCATTAAACGGTTTAAAAAAATCGACGTCCAATAGAATCAAAGCCATTGGCATATTGTGACGACCATGCCATGCAACCATCGATTCCAACTTATGGTCGATATAACGGCGGTTATAGAGTTTGGTTAGGCCATCTTCATTCGCTTGTTGAGTCAAAAGTTGATTAACTTGCTCTAATTGAGCTGTCGCTTGCTTAAGCTCTCGTCTCATATGAGCAATACGCTGCATTGCGATAAGTTTGGAGTTCAGTACCAGTTTATCTACCGGCTTAATTAAATAGTCATCACCGCCCGCGTCTATGGCTTTAGCAATCATTTCTGGCTCTTCGTGACTACTCAAGAAAATAATTGGGATCCAATCCGGAAACGTTTCTCTTATATGAAGAGAGACTTCAAAACCGTTCATATCTGGCATTGATATATCGAGTAACACCAGTTCCGGATCAAAACTCTCGTAGGTATTTAACGCCTCTAGTCCACTACCTACGGCTTTTACAATATGTCCAAGTTGCTTTAGACGAATAGCCAACTGCATCCTGTCTAGCTGAACATCGTCAACCAGAAGGATTCGCATCGATGTCCCTGTCGGTTGCATAACGCGTTCCATTTTTAATTATGTCTTTATTAAACATATACCATACTCATAGAGTTGTTGCATTCGACTCATAATTAAGTGCTATATTTTTGTTTGAATATCACGGAATCCATTGCATAAAGCAGTTAGACTGGACGTTACCCTATCTAATCATGGCCTGTGAGCAGAAGTTCAACAAACTCATTCACTTTGGTCATCTTGCGGACTAATGGGTATAGCTATTTGATGCATTTGGTATTAATATTCCCGCCTTTTTGTAATGAGAGACACACCATGTCAGAAGCAACTAACAGCGAAAGCAAAAAAATCGATCTAGCCAGCATTTCTCCAGAGCTACGTAAAGTTATCGAATTTGACGAAGTTCCAGAGCAAATGTTCGAAATGGTTACCTCTATCCATGAAGTGTCTGAAGAAGCGGTACGTGAATCATGGGACGAAATGCCAGCAAGTGCACAGAACATTCTAGACAACTTTGAACAGTTTCATGCTCTAGTTTCTGTAGGCCAAGCATTCGCTGGTATTAATGTGATGGAAGAGTTTCCGACTCTTAATCTGCCAGAAAACATGACAGATGAAGATAAAGAAGAATACCGTGCTCAACTACTTGATAATGTGCTTCACAACTGTGTGAAAGACATGGTTAAGCAACTTAAGAAAGCACGTCGTGACCCACTTCTTAAGCGTGAATTCAAAGAAGTATTCGCGAAGTAATTCCGACATTCTTCTAGTAACAAAGGCCGCACTTTGCGGCCTTTTTTGATCATGAAGCGTAAATCAGTCTAAACGGTTAATGAGGCGCTAGTGCCATATCTTTTTGTGTCACACTGACACCTTTAATTTGTGCAAAAACACGGCTACCAACTTTTAGGTTGAGATCATCAAGGGCCCACGGTGTGATCGTTGCCCACAAATAACATTTCTCGTCTAGCTTGAGTGATACATTAATACTCTGCTTGTCATCGGCTGCGTTAAACGCCTCGATGGAATCGACAATAGCAGGCAAAATATTTCGAATCGACGTCGCCTTGGGTTGCTCGAGCGTGATAGAAACGTCGTTGGCACGCACTTGCAAGCGTATTGGCGTGTCTGGTGTTCCGTCGATCTTTTGCACCCACAGGAATACATTAGGTGCAAGGCTGATACAAGTCAGTGCATAACGTTCATGATGTTCAGCAATCCGGCCTTCAAATAAGCTGCTTTGATCTGAGAAAGATTGCCATGGACGCATAGCATGAGAAGCCCACACTTCCTCAAGCTTACCTGAACTCGAAATTTTACCTTGGTCAATAATTGCAAGGTGTTGAGCAAGCCTTAAAATTTCCTGGAGACTGTGTGTGACATAGATAATAGGGATATTTACCTTCTCCGACAACTCCTCAAGAAAAGGCATTACCTCACGCTTTCTTGGCATATCGAGTGAGGCAAGTGGCTCATCCATCAAAAGCAAATTGGGTTTAGATAGCAATGCGCGCGCAATCGCAACACGTTGCTTTTCACCACCAGAAAGTGATACCGGAAAGCGCTTTAGTAACGGTTTGATAGACAAGAGTTCGGTGACTGCATCAAAATACTCGTCATCTTTTTCTTTAACGCCATATAACAAATTGCCTTGAACCGAATAGTGAGGAAACAGACGTGAATCCTGAAACACATAACCAATACCACGCTTGTGCGTTGGTAGGTTGATTCCCTGTTCACTGTCAAACAAAACATGCTCACCAACCGCAACATACCCTTGCCTTGGAGTGACCAATCCGCTGATGATGTTAATCAACGTCGTTTTACCTGCACCAGATCGTCCAAACAAGGCACTAATTCCGTTACAGGGTAACTTAAGTTTGATGTCGAAGTCAGTCTCACCAAGCATTTGTTTAAATTGGACTTTAATCGTCATTGCTTCGCACCCAATCTGCTTGCCGCTTTACGATTTAGCCATTCAGAGATCATTAATGTAGACAAGGCTAACGCGATAGAAATGATACACAGACGAGCCGCCTGCATTTCTGCACCTGGCGTTTCAATAAAGTTGTACATTGCCAGCGGAATCGTTTGGGTCTCACCCGGAATATTAGAGACGAAACTGATCGTCGCCCCGAATTCGCCAAGACTACGAGCAAATGACAGCATCGTGCCCGTAATAATTCCGGGAATGGTCAGTGGTAACGTGACGGTGAGAAACACTTTTAAAGGAGAAGCGCCTAACGTAGAGGCTGCGTGCTCCAATTTAGGGTCGACGCTATCTAAGCTTAAGCGTACTGAACGAACCATCAAAGGCAAAGCCACGACAATACAAGCGACTACTGCCCCTTTCCAATTAAAGCTAAATACTACCCCTAAGTTTTCATAGAGCCACTTTCCAAGGAACCCTTGTCGTCCTAAAGAAATCAACAATAAATAGCCGATTACCACTGGCGGCAATACCAGTGGTAAATGAATTAAGCTATCGAGAATCGATTTACCAAAGAACGTTTTTCGAGAAAGTAGCCAAGCAAGAAAAACGCCGAGAGGAATCAGCCAAAGTACTGCGTACGCGCCTACTTTGAGGCTTAACATTAAGGCTTGGTATTCCAGTTCTGTCACGCTTCGTTCCTATAATTGAAGGCCGGTCTATTGCTGAAAGCCATATTGAGCAAAAACGCGTGCGGCTTCGTCCGATTTTAGGTACTGGAAGAACTGCTCCGACTCAGTAGAATCATTCACAATTGCAGCCGGGTAAACAATAGCCGCATGCGTATCACTCGCAAATTCGCCGAGAATTTTGACTTTATCAGTTAACTGAGCATCGGTTTTGTAGACCACACCTAAAGGCGCTTCTCCACGTTCAACCAACGCCAAAGCTAAGCGCACATTCTTTGCTGGTGCGACGTGAGTTTGAACCGCTTTCCATACACCCAGTGTAGTCAATGACTCTTTCGCGTACATACCAGCAGGTACTGACGTCGGATTGCCTAAAGCAAGACGATTTCCATGCAATGCCTTCTCCCATGCCTTTGAATCAGAAAAGTTAAATGAGGTTAATTCTGAAGACTGGGGAGCAATCAACACTAAGCTATTGCGCACTAGATTTGTGACATTGTCACGAAAAATGACGTCTTTATCGACCAAATAATCCATCCATTTCGTGTTCGCAGAAATGAATACATCCGCTGGTGCGCCATTGATAATTTGTCGAGCGATAGAAGAAGAACCACCATAAACGGGAGTGATAGAAACGTCATACTTTTCTTCAAAGTTTTGCGCGATCTCGTTAATCGCATTCGTCATAGAAGAGGCTGCATACACTTTTAGGTTCGTTGCTGCGTTTGCTGAAAATGAAATGCTTAATACTGCCGCAAGGCAAGCATGCTGTTTCCATGCTTTCATAGAGATACTCCAATACAAGGCAAGCGAAAGAACAGGTTATTTGAATATAAAGTTCAATCAGTTAATGTGCTATTTAAACAAAAAATCAAGGCGCATATGTTGTTCTATCGCATCTGCGATGCGATTAATGCCTTGCTCCTTTAACTCTTCAAAGTCTTGTTGTTTGATTTGGGTGCCGTTTACCCATTCTGATACCAGGCTTAAGACATCTGCCTCGTCAAAGAACCCGTGAAGGTAGGTTCCCATGATTTGGCCACACTCGCTGATCGCCCCCTCCGCTTCACCGGAACTGAATGTAAGAGGTTGCAGGCCCCGTACTTCACTTCGCCCTACGTGGATTTCATAACCCTTTACATTGGCTGTTTTGCCGTTAAGAGAAAGCTGTGCTTGTGTGTTTGTAAGCTGTTTGCTGTTAGTTAGCGTCGTAGTGATATCAAGCAAGCCAAGTCCTTCGCTTTGACCTGGTTGGCCTTCGACGCCGTTTGGATCATCAATCAAGTTTCCAAGCATCTGGTAGCCGCCACAGATACCAATCACTTTTCCACCAAGACGAATATGACGAAAGATATCTTTATCCCACCCCTGGCTTCTTAGATAATCCAGATCGTCTCTGACCGATTTGGTCCCAGGCAAAATAACCAGGTCGGCTTTATCTATTTTTTCGCCTTTACCTACATAACGTAGATTGATGTCTGGATTCAATCGCAGCACATCAAAATCAGTATGATTACTAATCCGGGTTAAAACAGGCACAACAACATTCAGTTTTACCTCAGAGTGCAACTCTTGCTGTGCAGTGATCGCGTCTTCTGCTTCTAAATTCAAACCATGAAGAAAAGGAAGTACACCAAGTACAGGTTTACCTGTTTTTTCTTCTAGCCAATCGAGGCCCGATTGCAATAAACGAATATCACCTCGAAAACGGTTGATAACAAATCCTTTTACTCGCGCTTGTTCAGATTCAGAAAGTAACGCAAGTGTTCCGTACAAATGTGCAAACACTCCACCACGATCAATATCAGCAACAATGATCACTGGTACATCAGCGGCCTCAGCAAAACCCATGTTTGCAATATCGCCTTCTCGTAAATTGATTTCAGCAGGACTCCCCGCGCCCTCGATAATGATCGAATCAAATTCTTGAGTCAGACGAGAGAAGGAATCTAACACCGTGTCCATCGCCACTTTCTTGTAATCATGAAAGCCAGCCGCATCCATATTGGAAATCGCCTTACCCTGCAAAATGATCTGAGCACCTGTATCACTGTTAGGTTTAATTAAAACCGGATTCATATGTACGGTTGGCTCAATATTACACGCCTGTGCCTGAACGGCCTGTGCTCGACCTATTTCACCGCCATCTTTGGTTACCGCACTATTTAGTGCCATGTTTTGTGGCTTAAATGGGGCAACATTTATCCCTTTTCTTGCTAATACACGGCATAAACCTGCCACAAGGACACTTTTTCCGGCATCCGAAGTGGTGCCTTGAACCATTAAAGATGAGATCGCTGATTTCATGAACATTTGTAAGGAATAGAGGAAGATGAACAATCATAACGTCATCGTCCCCACTTACTCAAGCAAATGAATAGAATATGAATGTTGAAATCATCATTGGTTCAAACAAGCCCTGTTTTAATGAACCCATCAAAACAAACCGATGAGGATGTAACATGAAAAAGAATACAATTATCGCAACAATCGCCGCCTTAGCTATTGCTCCTTCTATCGCGTTCGCGAAAGATAACGCTCAAAACCAATCAAACTTGCAGTTTAACGGTCCTGTCACTGTGGAAAAATTGGATGCGTTGCTAAACGACTCCAATATGTTTACTGAAAAAGATGTGGTCGTTGAAGGTAACTTATTGCGTCAAGTTCGCGCGGATAAGTTTGTCTTTAGCGATGGTTCCGGTGAAGTGATGGTCGAACTCGATGACGATATTCAGCTAAATACTCCGATTGATCACACGACTAAAGTCCGCCTGTTTGGCGAATTTGAAGGCGGGAACAAACCAGAGATTGAAGTCGAACAACTCGTGGTCATGTAAAACAAAACCCCGATTGCTGTGCATATCAACATGATGTAGTGACGATTACAGCTAAATAGTGACGGCAAGCACTTAAAATGATAGCTTTATCAATCTTGGTCTGCTTTTTGCAGACCATTTTTTTGTTCATTTTAATCATCTTGCCCGGAGACACCATGCTAGGTAAAGCTCTAAAGGTTGCAGCCTTTGGTTTGTGTGCTATTTTGCCACTTTCCGCACATGCAAATAATTTCAACTACAACACGATGGAATTTCGCATGGGCACTAGCCCTGGTACATTTGGTGGCGAGTTCAATACCTACTTTACAGAGAATACCCATTTCATTGCTCGCGCAGACAGTGAGTTTAGCGGAGACTGGGACATTGCTGGTGGTATAGGCTTTAATGGGCCAGCAGGCCAATTTGCAGATATTTATGGCCAAATGTTGGTACACAACATTAAAGAGAACGGCAGTGATAAAGTGGGTGACGAGTGGCGCACGGAAGTGAATATTGGCACTCGTATTTGGTTTATGCAAAATGTTGAGCTACATGGCCGTATCGGCCAAATCATAGATAATGACGATTCGAACACCATTTACAATCTGGGCGCACGATTCCACTCTACTCAGCAACTATCGCTTGGTGCAGATTTCAAAAATAATGGTGTCTATGGCCAGCAAATTGTAATGTCTGCTCGTTTTGCATTTTAGTGGACATGACTATGACTACCAGGGCATCACAAGCAAGCATATGATTCAATAAAAATGGCCTCCAATTTTGGAGGCCATTTTTTGTTAATCACGAATTATTAGCTTGTAGCAGAAACTAGCTGTAATACATCAGTTTTTAGCGGTTTTTTTAGGTTTATCTTGCACATATTTTTTCGATACATCTACAACGGCGATATCTCTAAAAAAGCTTCGACCAAGCAAAATTGGAAACGTCATATGTCCGCGATCCGCTAACGTAAACTCTGTCTTTTCTTTGTGATCCCCAACGGTAATGTAGGCTTTTACCACCGCTCGTTTATCCACCTCTTCTGACGAAGACTGCTTAACTTTAGCCCAGCGCTCAACGGGTACTTTAAATTCTTTGGTGTCTTTGTCACCTAAATCTATCTTAAATTTAACCCAGTCTTTACCATCACGCTCAAACGGAACAATGTCAGTCGCACTAATTGATGATGTTGTCGCACCTGTATCGACTCTAGCCTTGAAAGTCTGGTCAATTTCAGGAACATAAACCCATTCTTCAGAACCAAGAATTAACATGCCATCGGGTGTTTTTGTGACCTTGACTGGCTTCTTAGGCTTTGGTTCCGGCTTTTTCTCAGGTTTCGCTTCTGGTTTGGGCTCCACCTCTGGCTTTGGATCTACATCAGGTTTCACTTCTGGCTCGACTTTAACGGGCTCTTCGACCTTTGGCGACTCTGGCTCAACAGGTTCCTGCGTCGTTTGAGTTGACGTACAAGCAATTAAACTGCCGCTCATCATAAGCGGCAGAATCAGTTTCCAGTTTTTCATCCACACTCCAATTAAGCTTGAGATACTTTCTTAATTGCGTCCGCTACGTATGGAATATGAGTTTCGGTAAGTCCGGCAATGTTAATTCGACCATCGCCAACACCATAAATGCCATAATCTTCACGCAGTTGCGCCATTTGGTTTCCACTAAAGCCTAGCACAGTAAACATGCCTTTGTGACCCTCAATGAAATCAAATTGATCTGTATTATGGTTGTTTCTCAACTCGTTACACAAACTTTGACGAAGACTAACCAAACGATGTTGCATTTCACTCAATTCTTGCTTCCAAACGGAAGTGAGATTGTCATCTTGCAGAATGGTCTTAACTAAAGCTGCACCATGGTCGGGTGGCATCGTGTAAGTCGAGCGAGCTAGAGTGAGGAGTTTACCTTTTGCATTGGTTACATCATGCATGTTCTTACCAACCACAATCGCTGCACCAGTTCGTTCACGGTACAGACCAAAGTTCTTCGAACATGAAGTAGTAATCAACATCTCTTCAACGTTATCTGCCATAAAACGAAGACCTTTTGCGTCTTCTTCTAGGCCATCACCGAAGCCTTGGTAAGCAATGTCCACAAATGGGATGAAACCGTTCTTCTGCGACAATTCTGTAATGGCTTGCCAAGCAGAGAAGTCAATATCTGCACCAGTTGGGTTGTGGCAACAACCATGAAGAAGTACCACATCTGAAGGCCCAGCTTTCGCAAGATCATCCATCATTTTTGCGGTGTCTACTTGTTTCGTTTCTGGAGAAAAGTAATGGTAGAACTTAACTTTAAGACCTGCCGCTTCCATCACTGGTTTATGGTTTACGTAGCTAGGGTTTGAAATCCAAACCGTCGTATCTGGCTGTGCGACCTTCATTAGGTCACCTAACATACGCAGCGCACCACTTGCACCTGGCGTTTGAATGGCAGCAACACGATCCATTGCTGACGTTCCCGTCAGTAGCAAATCGATCATGCTTTTATTAAATTCTTCGCAACCCGCAAGACCAACGTAAGATTTGGTTTTTTGAGTTTCAACAACGACATCCTGCGCCATTTGAATGGCTTTCATGATCGGCGTTTCGCCTGCGCTGTTTTTGTATACGCCAATGCCAAGGTCAACCTTGTTTGGACGTTCATCGTTACGGTATGCAACGGATAGAGATAAAATAGGATCTAATACGGGAGTTGGGAGATTAGAAAACATGAAAGTCATAACCCTTTGAAATTCAAGTACCGAACCTCACGTTAACACCATCGCAAAAAATGACGAAATGATTTTTCACTTATTTCATCAATTAGAGAACAAAATTCTGGATTGCGGTGAGTTTTGTGCGCTCTATCGTTCAGAAAAAGAACGATTCACTCCTCGTCGTACCAATCCACTCTACCGTTTTTTCTAAACTCTCTTGGTGTCATGGTCGACCACGCTTTAAAACGTGTACTAAAGTTAGCGCTGGTCGGATATCCGACTATTTCTCCAATATGCTGAATTGGCCATTCTGTTGAACGAAGTAACCTAGCAGCATATTCCATGCGCATACGCGTTAAATGTGCCATTGGGCTTCGACCAAACTGCTTTTGAGTCAGTCGATGCAAATGAGGCTCCGAACATGGATATAGAGCCGCTACCTGCTCAACGCTCCAATCCTTATGGAGCTGACGTTGGACAAGGTCAAATACACGCCGAAGCCTCAATTGGCTGCGTGATATCGACTCTGAGGGCGGCATGTTTAACATCAGCTCTAACTGAGCCACACTATGCTCACCTACCGCACCACCATAATCGATTGGAAGGTGAATGCTGCGTAGTAGTGTTTGGATACATGCATACATCACTTCAGGTGTAGATGAAAGCTGATAGCGAACATCACATTCTAATATCGGCCACTCTCTATCAGGAGCAAGAAAAAGCCACGCGATCTGCCAAGGTTCTTCTTCTATACCAAAACCGTTTTCAACACCTGCGGGTACTGTAATCAACGAGCCCGGTTCCAAATCGTATCGACAAGCCCCACTCTCTAGCCACCCTTTACCACGCACCGTATAGAGCAGCATGTGTTTCTTTTGGTTTTTACGATAAACAGAGAAGAAGTCACGACAAGTGGCAATGCCGCACTGCACAATGCCTCTCTCCTCAAGTGCTAATACTCGACTGTGATCAATAAACTCTTGATAAGTTTTTTCAGAAATCGCGTAGCGTTCTTGTTTATCTTCCATGATTTATTGGCTCACATGTGCGTTAGTAGAGAGTTTTACAAAGGTTTTGGATTCCTTTGAAAAATACACCGCCAAATCATGAGGATAAACTACTCGCATTAATCTTTAAGGAGAAATGCGATGCTCTTAACACGCGAATACATCGATAAAGTATTTTGGCAAAAACTGATTACGATTGGCCTACCTGTTTCACTTCAGTCCATGCTTTTTGCTTTGCTCGGCGTCGTGGATATTTTCATGGTAAGCCTACTCGGTGAATCTGCAACGGCAGCAGTTGGAGTTGGAAATCGTATCTTTTTCTTCAACCTAGCGGTTGTCTTTGGCCTATGCGGTGCAGTTACCGTACTTGCTTCTCAATACTACGGCTCAGGAAACCTAGCCGGAATTCGCAGAACGTTGGCGCAATCGTGGTTTATTTCCATTTTGGTGACGCTGCCGTTTATCGCTCTTTATGCGATTTTTGATGAAGAGATCGTCTCTTTTATGTCAGACGATCCTGAATACGTCACTTATGCACGTGATTATCTTGTGGTTACGGGCTTTAGCCTCATTGCTACGGCGATAGTAGTACCGATTGAAGCGGTATTGCGCTCCGTGGGCCAAACCAAACTGGCAACCAACGTTAGTATCTCCGCCATTGTCGTTAACGTCGCGCTTAATTATGTTTTGATTTTTGGTTTATTTGGTTTCCCTCAATGGGGCGTATTTGGTGCAGCCGTAGGTAGTTTTGTTTCTCGATTTTTCCAAACCGCCGTCTTGATTCATTTTTTCTACAAACGATATGCTTACCTAATTCCGACTAAGTTCGATTGGGTACAAGGCCGCTTAAAACAGTATCGAAAAAAGTACTTTAAGGTTTCTTTACCCATGTTGGTCCACGATGCGCTTTGGACTGGTGGATTGATCGTTTACAGCATCATCTATGGTCAATTGGGCGTTTCAGAACTGGCGATCATCTCATTCTTATCACCGATTGAAGGGGTACTGATTTCAACCTTTATGGGATTTGCGGTCGCTGCATCCGTTCTTCTTGGGAATGATATTGGTGCAAAACATTATGACCGAGTCGAGAAAACGGCGTGGTGGTATGTGTTAACCAGCGCAATCTTAGCCACCTTGCTGTTTTTCCTAGTGTGGTTGAGCTCGCCCATGATTCATCACCTATTGGTACTGAGCCCGTTAACCGATGCAGACATGGCACTTAACGTATGTTTAGTCATGGCGCTAGGTATGATTTTGAGGGTGTTTAACATGGTTGGGATTGGCGGCGTACTAAAGAGTGGCGCTGATATTCGCTATAGCATTTTCATCGACACGTTCGGTCAGTGGGCTATTGGCATCCCCCTTACTTATTACACAGGCATGGTGTTAGGGCTGCCTTTGCATTTTGTCTTGATGTCTCTGCTCGCGGAAGAGTTAGTGAAAGGCGTACTGACGACTTACCGTATTCAATCTAAACGTTGGATAAATAATATGGTTGAAGATGACCAATCGGTGACAGCGTAACCAAAAAGACATTAACGAACTCACACCAAAAGGGCTCACCCGTTCTGCACGCGTGAGCTCTTTTTATGTGCGGAGAATGCTTGATTAGATGTCCGTAAATCGATGAATGATTTGGTTTGAACTGCCACGCCATTCGAGATTGAGGTCTTTCTTGTCTTGTTCAAACTTACCATCAATCAAAACATCGATGTATTGCACCACTTCCCTTTGCGCGTCATTCAGTTCCGTCAGCGTGTAGCCAGTCCAAACCCAAATGTCTTTACCTGGGCACGCCTCTCTCACCCTTTTCACTATCTTCAAAATATGAGGCACATTAGCAGGGTGAAGCGGATCTCCACCCGACAACGACAAGCCACGGCGTTTGATACGCGTGTCGTTTAAGTCAGCGATGATTTTGTCTTCCGCTTCTTGCGTGAAAAGTACACCAGAATCCAAACGTTGCGTCGACTGGTTATAACAGCCACGGCACTGATGCACACAACCCGACACAAACAGCGTACAGCGCGTACCCGGTCCGTTAACAACGTCAATTGGATAGTATTGGTGGTAATTCATAATGCGTCTCTGTGTTATCGCGAAAGAGAAAATCAACCTGTTTAAAGTTGATTTTCAAAGTGTAAAACGAGTGGTAGTTAACCTTACAGGTGTTTAACTCGGCGCTTCACTTCTTCTTGCTTACCGAAGTTAAACGGGCGTGCATCTGGGCTGCCTAGGTAGCCACAAACACGACGTGTCACTGACACTTTGGTTGAATCATGGTTGCCACAGCTTGGGCAAGTGAAGCCTTTACTTGTACAGTCAAACTCACCGTTGTAACCACACTCGTAACACTCATCAATTGGCGTGTTAGTTCCGTAGTAAGGCACTCGGGTGTAACTGTAGTCCCATACGTTTTCTAGTGCTTCAACGTTACGTTGCATGTTCGGGAACTCGCCGTAACAGATAAAGCCGCCGCTTGAGATTTCTGGGTAAGGCATCTCAAAGTCGATCTTGTCGTATGGGTTCACCTTCTTCTCAACATCTAGGTGGAAGCTGTTGGTGTAGTAACCTTTGTCTGTTACGCCTTCAATTACGCCGAACTCTTTCGCATCGATGCGGCAGAAACGGCTACATAGGTTTTCACTTGGCGTTGCATATAAGCTGAAACCATAACCTGTTTCGTCAGCCCATTGATTCACAGCATCTTTTAGATGCTTGATGATCGCGACCGCTTTTTCACGCAAAACAGCGTCATCATAAACGTGCGCTTCTGTACCGAATAGCGCGTTAATTGTCTCGTGTACACCGATGTAACCAAGAGAAATAGACGCACGACCGTTCTTGAAGATATCTGCGATTGAGTCGTCTGCTTTCAAGCGAACACCACATGCGCCTTCCATGTATAGGATTGGGGCCACACGTGCTTTCACGTTTTCAAGGCGAGAGATACGTGTCTCTAGTGCTTTACGAGCAAGACGTAGGCGGTCATTTAGAAGCTCGTAGAATTTCTCTTCGCTTCCGTTTGCACGGATAGCGATACGAGGAAGGTTCAAGCTCACGACGCCAAGGTTGTTACGACCTTCGTGAATCAGCTCACCGTTTTCTTCGTAAGTACCAAGGAAGCTACGGCAACCCATTGGGGTTTTGAATGAACCCGTTACTTCCACTACTTTGTCGTAGTTAAGAATGTCTGGGTACATACGCTTAGACGCACACTCAAGCGCAAGTTGCTTGATGTCGTAGTTTGGATCTTCTGATTTGTGGTTCAAGCCATCTTTGATGCCGAATACCAGTTTAGGGAATACCGCTGTTTTACGGTTCTTACCTAGACCTGCAATTCGATTCTTCAGAATCGATTTCTGGATCAGGCGGGATGCCCAGCTTGTACCAAGACCAAAACCGAACGTAACGAATGGGGTCTGACCGTTCGCTGTATGCAGCGTGTTTACTTCGTATTCTAGAGATTGAAATGCGTCGTAACACTCTTTCTCAGTGCGCGCTTTTGCGAACTCTTCTGGCTCAGCAATGTTCCACTCTTTTGCAATCTCTAGGTGTTTCTCGTAGCTTGTGATTACGTACGGCTCTAGAACTTCATCAATACGGTTGATGGTTGTACCGCCGTAAATGTGGCTCGCGACTTGAGCAATGATTTGTGCTGTTACCGCTGTTGCAGTCGAAATTGATTTTGGCGTATCAATCTCAGCGTTACCCATTTTAAAACCATGCGTCAGCATGCCTTTAAGATCGATAAGCATACAGTTAAACATTGGGAAGAACGGTGCGTAGTCTAAATCGTGGTAGTGAATGTCACCCACTTCGTGCGCTTGAACCACATCGCGAGGAAGGATGTGCGTCTTCGCGTAGTGTTTCGCTACGATACCAGCCAACAAGTCACGTTGAGTCGGAATTACTTTGCCGTCTTTGTTCGCGTTCTCGTTGATTAGATCCAGATTACTTTCTTCAATCAAACCTTCGATTTCGCGAGTTAGTGCACTTTGCTTCTCACGAGCGATGTCGCGATCGTGGCGATATTCAATGTAAGAACGCGCTAGGGCTTTGTAAGGACCTTGCATGAGTTCATTTTCGACTAAGTCTTGAATCTCATGGATGTGAACTTCATCGTGTTCTCTTAACTGTAACTCGACAGCAAGAGCCACATTAAGAGCATAAATAGCGACATCCTTATCTTTGTTTTCCGCTGCTGCTTCAACTGCTGCTTGGATACGATCCCTGTTGAACGGAGCTCTTGATCCGTCGCGTTTGATTACGATTGGTTTCACTTTGTTCTCCTTACCCGAGCATACTCACAGAGTTATCCACAAACACACTATATGGGGTTATTTGTTATTCTGGCAACACAATATATTGTGGCGTATTTAACGAGAAGCACCACTCGAAAACATTGATTTTGATCAATAAAGATTGGCTAGCGAACAAGAAGAAATCGATCTTATTGGCGTTGATCTCAGTTGCGAAGAAAACCATGAAAATTGCAAAATTGGTACTAAATCTACTTGCTATTTTTGGAGGTCTTGTAGGATAAAGGATGGAAAGGAATACGCTAAAAGATAGGAGTGCAACAGGCCAAAATGCGATCACTTTTTGTTACGTTAATATTACTTTTTAGTTCTCTTTCATTTGCTCAAAACTCCATCAATCTAACCAGTTGGAACATAGAATGGTTATCTATAGATGGTGGAAAAGTGTCGAGAACACCACAAGATTTTGAAAAGCTGACCCACTATGTGGATAAAACACAAGCCGACATTTTTGCTTTTCAAGAAGTCGAAAGTGCTGCTGCCATCCAAAAAGCCGTTGGCAATGACTTCACTATTTATCTTTCCGATCGTTCAAACGCCTCCAACCGACACCTTCAGTTTAACGACACCAACCAATACACAGGCTTTGCCGTGCGCAATGGCGTAAGCGTATTAGACAAGCCAGACTTCTCTATCACACGAGGCAACAGCAAGCTTCGCTTCGCGAGCTACCTTGTTTTAAATCCAAACCAAGAAAACGAGACTCACCTACTCTCTGTACATCTGAAAGCGGGTTGCAGTGGCGCGTATCGTAATAACCGCGATTGTAAGATAGTGAAACAACAAGGACAGGCACTAGCTAAGTGGATAAAGGCGCGCGAGGACAACAAACAACATTATGTCGTGCTTGGCGACTTTAACCACAACTTGGGTTATCAAGGAGATTGGTTGTGGGACGTGATATCGGACAATACTAGTGCAAAGCTAGTGACTAAAGACACTAAAGCGGAATGTAAAGTGCGCTCTAATCGTAATCCGAATAAAACCCACCAATTCCGCTCGGTGATAGACCACATCATTGCGAGTGGTGATTTAAAGGCGTCGTCTGGTGTTCAAACCGTTTTCAAAACACAAGATGTACTCGACTATAAACTGAGTGACCATTGCCCGGTTTCTACGACACTCACTTTTTAGCGTTTAAGTACTCTTTTTAACGTTGAAGTACTTTCTTTATTGACGAACCACTCTTTTAGCGGTGAATGACCCAACCAACATTGCCGCTATAAAGAGCAGAACTTGTGTGTTGCCAGTAAAAAGGCTGGCAACCGCAGGACCAGGACACACACCCAGTAAGCCCCAACCAATACCAAACAGTGCTGCACCACCGACTAACTTTTTGTCTATCGTTTTAGAAGTCGGACAGACAACCTCATCACCAAACACAGATTCGCTTCTTGGCTTTATTAATAAAAGATAAGCAGGAACGAACACAACAAGTGCTCCGCCCATTACAAAGGCTAAGCTTGGATCCCATGCTCCAGTAATATCGAGAAAGCCAATCACTTTTGCCGGTTCAGCCATACCAGAGACCACCATACCAATACCAAAGAGCACACCAGAAAATGCAACAACGGACATTTGCTTAATACTTTTCATTACATGAGTTTTCATAACGGCACTATTCCTCACGATACTAGCAAGACGGTTAACATGGCTGTGGCCATAAAAGTACACGTCGCGACCACAGAACGGATTGAGAAACGCCCTATCCCACAAATACCATGGCCACTAGTACAACCATTGCCGATACGCGTACCAACACCGACTAACAAGCCAGCAACGATAACTAAAATAAGAGAACCGCTGTACTGATCTGGTACATGCCCGCCAAGAACATAAACAGCAAACAAGCCACCTAATACCATCGCAATTAAAAAAACAATTCGCCAAACGCGGTCTGCGCTCTCAACGGCACCGTTTAAGATCCCACTGATCCCAGCAGTCTTGCCAGTAAATAGCATCAGTGTTATCGCTGATACGCCAACTATTATGCCGCCCAAAAGCGACATCCAAGGAACTTCAAACATAGCATCCGCCAAACTAATTACTTACAGAAAACTTGCTTAAACGCTTCAACCAGCGGACCAACTCTTTCATCAGAAATTGAATAAAATACCTGCTGAGAAACCTTCCTAGCTTTAATGATGTCGTGCTTTCTCAATACGGTGAGATGTTGTGAAAAAGCAGATTGGCTTAATGATGAACCTTCAAACAGTTCACCGACCCCTTTCTCGCCTTCAATCAGCTTACACATCACGATTAGGCGCTCTGGATGAGCCATAATTTTAAGCAGCTCACTCGCTTCGGTCGCACTTTGTAGCATACTGTCGCCCATTCTTATGCCTCTTCATTACTACATTACATTTCATTAGATATTACTAATTAATATTATTAAGTCAATGCTAATGTAGATTAAATAACATTAGACTCAGCTAATTTATTTAAGTAAGGTGTAGGCGTTTTCGATCATTCAGCAGGAGAAATCCATGAGCAAAATCGTGATTATTGGTGGGGTTGCTGGAGGTGCATCTGCAGCAGCTCGCGCTCGTCGTTTAAGTGAAGATGCAGAAATCATTATGTTTGAACGCGGTCCATTTGTGTCATTTGCAAACTGTGGCTTACCCTATCACATTGGTGGTGATATCCAAGAGCGCAGCAAACTGCTTCTTCAAACGCCTGAGAGCTTTTTAGCGCGTTTCAATGTTGATGTCCGTGTGATGAACGAAGTGGTTTCTATTAACCGTCAAGACAAAACGGTTACGGTTAAGAATTTGCTTGATGGCTCGGAATACCAAGAGAGCTACGACTTTCTTCTACTCAGCCCTGGCGCAGGTCCAGTTGTGCCGCCTATTCCGGGTATTGATAACCCGTTAACGCACTCGCTGCGCAATATTCCAGATATGGATCGCATCATTAAAACGATCGAAACCAACAAAGTTGAACACGCTACGGTCGTTGGTGGTGGTTTTATCGGTTTGGAAATGATGGAAGCCTTCCACCAGCTAGGCATAAAAACCACATTAGTTGAAATGGCGGATCAAGTGATGACGCCCGTTGACCGTGAAATGGCTGGCTTCGCACATGCTGAAATTCGTGAGAAAGGCATCGACCTTAAACTTGGCGTCGCACTTGAGTCGGTGAAATTCGTACCTAACGAGCACGTGGCAAGTTTCGACTCTGGTGAGAGCGAAAAACACCAACATCTAGAAGGTGAATTGGAATTAACACTAAACAACGGTGAAAGACTCACCACCGATATTTTGATTATGGCAATTGGTGTTCGCCCCGAGACCAAATTAGCGAAAGAAGCTGGCTTAGAAATCGGCGCTCTTGGTGGTATTTATACCAATGAATACATGCAAACCAGCGATCCTTCGATCTACGCTGTCGGCGACGCGGTAGAAGAGAAAGACTTTGTGACTGGCGAGCAAACTCTAGTGCCACTTGCGGGCCCGGCAAACCGTCAAGGCCGAATGGCAGCAGACAACATGCTTGGCCGCCAAGAAACTTACCAAGGTACGCAAGGCACGGCGATCTGTAAGATTTTTGATTTAGCCGTCGCTTCTACTGGTAAAAACGAGAAACAGCTGAAACGTGAAAACATCGCTTATGAAAAAGTGTATGTGCATACAGCAAGTCACGCGAGTTACTACCCAGGTGCAGAAACCGTGTCATTCAAAATGCTGTTTGATCCAGTAACAGGTAAAATATTAGGTGCGCAAGCAGTAGGTAAAGACGGTGTTGATAAACGTATCGACGTAATGGCAGTTGCTCAGCGTGCTGGTATGACGGTAGAGCAACTGCAACACCTCGAGCTAACTTACGCGCCACCTTATGGCTCTGCTAAAGATGTAATTAACCAAGCGGCGTTTGTGGCAAATAACATCATCAAAGGCGATGCGACCGCAATTCATTATGATGAAATGGATTCACTGACAGAAGACCAACTGTTACTTGATGTTCGTAATCCTGGTGAATTGGAGTCCGTTGGTTATCTTGAAGGTGCAATTAATATTCCTGTCGATCAACTACGTCGTCGCATGCACGAACTTCCTAAAGACAAAGAGATCGTGATTTACTGTCAAGTTGGGTTACGCGGTAACGTAGCATACCGTCAGCTGGTCAACAATGGTTACAAAGCCCGCAACTTGATTGGTGGATACAGAACTCTCAAATTTGCTCGCTTATAACTTGATAATAAAAAAGAGAAAACCACGTGCTTGGTTTTCTCTTTTTTTGCAGGAAAGAAAGCGTAGATCATTCACCTTCAATTGCCAAACGGACTGCTGCTTGAGCATGGATAGAAGTGGTATCGAGTAGTGTAACATCGGTGTGACTTTGGTTTACAAGTAAGGCAATTTCAGTACACCCGAGAATCACAGCTTCAGCTCCCTGCTCTTTTAGTTTTTCAATAATTTGCAAGTATATCGTCCTTGACTCCTCTTTGATTTCACCTTGGCATAACTCTTTATAAATAATGTTATGTACTTTAGAGCGGTCGTCTTGATCGGGAATGATGACATCAAGCCCATAGAGGTCTGAAAGCCTTCCTTTATAAAAGTCTTGCTCCATTGTGAATTGAGTACCAAGGAGTCCGACCTTTTGAACCCCTTTCTCACGAAGTAACTCAGCAGTCGCGTCTGCGATATGTAGTATGGGGATATTAATACTGGCTTCAATTTGAGGCGCAACTTTGTGCATTGTGTTAGTACAAATAAGAATGAAGTCAGCGCCCCCTTTTTCTATTGAAGATGCAGCATCAGATAGAATGCTTGCCGTTTCTTCCCATTTACCTTGATGTTGAAGCTTCTCTATCTCTGAAAAATTCACGCTATACATACAAATTTTTGCAGAATTTAGGCCGCCTAACGCCTCTTTTACTCCTTCGTTGATCAATTTGTAATAGCTAAGCGTCGACTCCCAGCTCATACCACCTAGAAGGCCGATAGTTTTCATATAACTCTCCAATCGTTATACACCACCGTGTCAGGGGGGTTACAAACAAAATTAACCACTTAAATAAGAAGCATTCAAGCGTATTCACTATTGAGCATTGGGTAACACGAAAATAAAATCATTCCCACAGGGACCGCTACGCGATTCTCATATATCCTCGCAATATCGTTACCGCACTTCCAGAAAGTTTAACGTGCTCAGTGCTTAACAACTCTGTATGAACGACCCCACTTCTCTTAGAGGCTTGGAAGCCTTTCAGTTGCTTTTTGTTGAGCTTTTTAGCCCAGTAAACACATAAAGCGCAATGTGCAGAGCCTGTAACTGGGTCCTCGTTAACACCCACCCAAGGCGCTAAGTATCGAGAGACAAAATCGGCGTCAGTGCTTGATTGAGCAGTGATGACGACACCACGACCTTTTTGTTTAAGCAGCACACCAAAATCAGGGTCGAGCTGTTCAAGCACAAATTCATCATTAATGACGATCAACTGCTTATTATCAAACTGACCGTAGGCGACTACATTGGCGGCATCTAGCCCCAAACCATGAAGTAAGTCTTTGTTAATACTCGCTCGCATATCTAAAGTTGGAGCAGGAAACACCAAATGAATTTCTTCATGATCGAGTTGTGCGGTTAAAACCCCAGATAGCGTAACGAACTCAATCGTATCTCCAGTATTATATAACCCCTGCTCTTTCAGAACGTGCGCCGTTGCAAGTGTGCCGTGTCCACACAAAGCAACTTCCGTCCTCGGTGTAAACCAACGAAGTTGCATTGTACTGAGTGACAGAAATGCAGTTTCAGATAACGACATCTCGGCCGCGATGGCCAACATCGTTTCCTCATCAAGGCTTGACTCTGTGATACAAACACCCGCGGGATTACCTTTGAAAACCTCTGATGTAAACGAGTCAACCTGAAAAATTTTAACTTCCACGAAATATCCTTAAGTTCTATCAAACACGTAATTCTGTATCACGTGATTTTTAATATCTGTTGTTTGAGCGAAAAAACCTATGAAATTTTCTACCAACCTTATAGGTCTTGTTGGAAGCGCTAACAAACAGGAGAATGTAGTTAATTATGCAAAACGTAAAAAGCCATCATCAATGTGACTCAATTGGATATCTTATCGGAGTTTTCGGCGTTTCTTTAGTTCTAATATGGATTGGTATTTATAAATTCACACCTACAGAGGCCAAGCTTATACAACCGCTCGTTGAAAATCATTTTCTGATGAGTTGGTTGTATGATGTGATGTCAGTTCAAGCCGTATCAAACATCATTGGCGCAACAGAAATCATTGTCGCTATTGGATTAATCGTTGGCCTTAAAAACACACGAGTCGCTTATTTTTCTGGCATAGCCGCCGCAATTATTTTTCTTGCGACACTCAGCTTTCTAATTACGACACCGAATACATGGAAAGTGTCTGATGGGGTTTTGGTGACAAACTTCTTTTTAGTAAAAGATATTCTATTTTTAGCCATTGCGATTAGCGTCATCGAACGAAACAAGCCAAACAGAGAATAACTCTAAATAGTTCGAAATCTTGTTTTTCCAGAACGTAGCCTGAAAGGTGCAAACGACTTACAAGTCGAATGGTTCTGTCAATAACTCTAAATAAAGGCTCTTAAATTTAGAATGTTTAAGAGTCTTTGCCTCTTAATTATGCGAAACAACATCCTAGCGTAAAGTGAAAAGAAAAGCCTTTCACTCTACTGCTAAGGTTTATTGATACTTTGCCGAAGTAATGAACTCACCGAATGTCTCGCACCATACAACAACCGTATTGTATTCAGAAATTGAAGTGCTTTGAGGAACCTCAACAACGAAGTTATCGAACGTTTTGACATCACCAATTAAGCTCATCTCAGATTTAAGGTCATTAAACTCTTGTTCCGTTTCGACAAACTTAGGAGATAGATAGAGTTTATAGTCTGGTCCGGGAGCGAGTTTTCCTACCAACGTAATGACTTCAGAACTCAAATGAATCTCTCCCTCTCCCCAATGAAAAGCATCGCTACCTTTGAGTTCCCTCTTAAACACTGCGCTGTATTCTGCACCTTGCTTACTCTTAGCAACTTGCTCATCGGTCGGCGCAGGTGGTGCAATAAGGATCGGTAAAGTATAGATACCTATCGCAATGCCAATAGAAACTGCCACTAAGTGACTGATTGTTAATTTAATTATATTTTTCAAGGTCATAAGCATCTTCTTATTAGTTTTACTACTTGAATTTAGATTCAAATCGGCCTTATCTGTCTATTATCGAGCAGCATAATGTCATTAACATTATACACAAGCTATGCGCACTAAATGCAGACTGAGCGCAATTAAAAACGGCTGATAATTAATATCAGCCGTTTGCTTATCGGAAATGTCGTTGTGCCGGTTTGGTCACTATTCCGCTTCCACCAAAGCGATCTTATCGGATATCGATTTTTCCAATTTTATCGCAATAAACTTAGAGGTTGGCGTAAACGTTCTATCCCCATAACTGTCCAAAGGAACTAATGGGTTTGTTTCTGGATAGTAAGCCGCCGCCTGACCTGCTGGTACATCATAGGCAACAAGCGTAAATCCGCTCACACGGCGCTCAACGCCATCTTCCCACAATGACACCATGTCCACTTTGTCTCCCGGTTCAAAACCGAGTTTACGAATATCCTCTTCATTGATAAACAGCACTTCGCGCATACCAAATACTCCACGATAACGGTCATTCAAGCCGTAAAGTGTCGTATTGTATTGGTCGTGTGAGCGCATGGTTTGCAAGATCAAATCTGGCTTTTGGCCTTTTTCGAGTATCGCTTCGCTGATCAACTGCTTCGGCAACTCGCTAGAGCTGAACTGTGCTTTGCCGCTTGGTGTATTCCATCGACGCTCGGCAGCTGGGTTTACCAAGTGGAATCCACCCGGGTGTTTAAGCTTATGGTTAAAGTCGGTAAAGCCCGGAATCGTGTCGGCAATCAAATCGCGAATACGGTCGTAATCTTCAATCGCCCACAACCAATCAATTGGTTTTGCCCCGAGTGTAGCATTGGCAATACCGGCAATAATCGCTGGTTCTGAACGCAAATGCTCCGAACGCGGTTTTAGCTGACCAAATGAGATATGTACCATGCTGAAGGTATCTTCAACCGTCACGCCTTGTGGGCCAGTCGCTTGCTGATCAATCTCAGTACGGCCTAAGCATGGAAGAATAAGCGCATCTTTACCTGTGACAAGGTGAGAACGATTTAACTTCGTCGAAATGTGTACGGTTAAATTACAGTTTCGCATCGCGTTGTGCGTACGTTCTGTGTCTGGCGTTGCTTGTGCAAAGTTACCGCCCAAACCGATAAATACTTTCGCTTGCCCTTCTTCCATCGCTTTAATGGCTTGCACAGTGTTGTGGCCTTCACCACGCGGGACGGCAAAGTTAAATCGACTTTCAATGCGATCCAACAACAGATCTGAAGGTTTTTCATCAATGCCCATCGTACGGTCGCCCTGAACGTTACTGTGACCACGCACTGGTGAAAGCCCCGCTCCCGACTTACCAACGTTACCTCGTAACATTTGCACGTTTGCGACTTCTTTAATGGTTGGCACAGAGTGACGATGCTGAGTCAACCCCATCGCCCAACACATGATCACACGTTCTGCACGTCGATACATGCTCGCCACCATCTCGATTTCACTTAAATCAAGACCCGATTGTTCCGCGATGTGTTCCCAAGAGGTTGCGTCCACTTCAGCCAAATACTCATCAATACCTGTTGTGTGTTGCTTGATGAATTCACGATCAAATACCGCTTTGCCACCGTTTTGCAATGCCTCGCGTTCCCATTGCAACAAGAATTTCGCGATGCCACGAAATACAGCCATGTCTCCGCCCAAAGCAGGACGCAGGTACGCCGTGTTTGTAGGCTCTGAGCCGTTACTCAACATCTCAATCGGCATTTGTGGGTTTTGGAAACGCTCTAATCCGCGCTCTTTGAGCGGGTTTAGACAGATAACCTGTGCACCACGTTTTACCGCTTCACGCAGAGGTTCAAGCATTCGTGGGTGGTTCGTACCCGGGTTTTGACCAATCACGAAAATCGCATCAGCTTCTTCAAAATCATCAAAGATCACTGTGCCTTTACCAACGCCAATGGTGTCTTTCATCCCTATTGCACTGGCTTCGTGACACATGTTGGAACAATCTGGAAAGTTATTGGTACCGAATGCGCGCACAAATAGCTGATACAAAAACGCCGCTTCGTTGCTTGCACGACCAGAGGTATAAAACTCAGCTTGGTGTGGTGAATCCAATTGATTGAGATGTTTCGCGACAAGTGCAAAAGCCTCATCCCAAGAGACAGGCACATAGTGGTCGGACTCGGCATCGTATCGCATTGGGTGCGTGATACGGCCTTGGTATTCCAACCAGTAATCGGTTTGCGTTGAGAGAGAAGAAACGCTGTGATTGGCAAAAAACTCAGGATCAACCAGACGATTGGTCGCCTCCCAGTTTACCGCTTTCGCGCCATTCTCACAGAAATTGACTTTACCGCTATCTGGCGACTCACCCCATGCACATCCCGGGCAGTCGAAACCGCCATTTTGGTTGGTTTTGAGCATAGTGCGAATGTTTTTAACTGCATTTTCACTGCCCCACCAACTTCTGGTTACGGCTTTCAGTGCACCCCAACCACCAGCTGGACCTTTGTATGTTTTTATTTGTTCTTTTTGGCTCACGACTTTACTCCTCGCAGATATACCAGCAAGCAGGGTGCCCGTGAAAACAAGCGCGTTATTTATTGAGATAATGCGGAAGTATTGAAGGGCTTAGTTTCTAATCCATGTATTTTTTAATCCAAATAAGTAACCACTCAACATGCTCTCGCTTGTCCGAGCGTTTACTTATCTAGATTCTTGATATCGGATACCCGCCTACTGTTTCTAAGACTGGTAGATTCAATTCGCATTGTTGCGTCTTGATCTAAATCAAAGATTAAGTCGTTATTCAATATGCGTCCAATTGATAATCCTGACCGAGTGATAAACAAAATCTATGACGAATTTTTCCACTGACGGTCATCACATTTTTAATCAATACAATTTATGAGGTTAATCGTTTTCCCATCCGATTCCACCTAGCTCGCTTAACAAACTCAATAAAATCGGCACTCTTGATAATAGATAATATCTATCACACTATAGATACTTTAAATTTGACCCTAATTAATATCAGGAATAGCCTTGATTCAGATCAATTTTGAGTGTGGTTTTATTCTTGACTTGGTTTTGGTTTTCCATTCCCCAGTTAAAACGCTCCAGCGCTTAAAAAGTACGGTAGTGCTGTGCCCTTTTTAGGGAGTTCTCCCGTACATGTGACTCACAACGCAAGGTTAACAAGCCATTATGGATATCAAACAACTTAAATATCTCATCGCACTTGAACAGACCAAACACTTTGGTCAAGCCGCCGCATTGTGCCACATTACGCAGCCTACCTTGTCCATGAGAATCCGAAGCTTAGAGGAAGAACTCGATCTCGAATTAATCCAAAGAAGTCAACGATTTGAAGGGTTTACTGAAGCAGGAGAACGCATTTTAGCTTGGGCAAAAACCGTCTTAGCAGCTCATGATGGATTGCAAGCTGAAGCCGCCAACTGCCGTGGTCAGTTGGTCGGCTCTCTTCGGCTTGGAATGGTGCCACTCGCCAGCCAAAACCCGATGCAATTGCTCAAACCATTAGCTCACCAGTTCCCTGAGTTACGCTTTCAAATACTCTCCATGACGACCGAACAGATCATAGACCAACTCAATCGCAATCAACTAGATTTGGGGATGTGTTATGTCGATCAAGTTAACACCGCTTACTTCGATGTTATCGAGCTCGACTCGACAAAACTTGGCGTATTATTCGATGAGCGTCATTTCGATTTTGCCGAATCTGAAGTGTTGTGGGAGTCACTCAATAACATTCCGCTAGGGCTGCTTTCGAAGGGTATGCACTATCGCCACTCAATTGATCTTAGCTTTGTGAGTAAAGGGCTGGTTCCGCAAACCGTCATTGAAAGTAACTCCACCTTTCACTTGATCCAAGCAGTAACCAGTGGCCTTTGTTGCGCTATTATGCCGCTAAACTGTGGATTGGAAGAGTTGAACGATACGCTTCGCATTATCCCTATCGAAGAAGCCGCCGTTCACGCCCCGCTAGGTTTGTTAAAGCGAAAACAAGAACCCTTCTCCGCGCTAACCGATCAGTGCTTCGCAGAAGCGAAAAACATATTCAATCGATAACAACAACCCACACGTCAATTTTTGGCATACATAACGGCTTATGAGGTGATTTCATGAGATGTACTACTCAATCTTATTTTGAACTGTCCGATTTCAATCAAGCACCACCTCAACCAAGTGCGTTCAATTACCGAGAATTGATTGATGGCCGCCCAGTGCAACAAATGTCGCTGGCGAGTGAATCCGCCTTAGCTATCAGCTACAACGGCATTAGCCAAGCGGTCATGATGGTGACGCCAGGCCATCTGGAAGACTTCGTGAAAGGATTTAGCCTAAGCACAGGCATCGTCCACGACTTCAAAGAGATCAAAGACATTGAAGTTGGTGGCGATCACGAATCTCACTATGCGGAAGTGGAAATCAGCAACCGCGCTTTCTGGGCTTTAAAAACACAACGCCGGAATCTTGCCGGCACAACCGGATGCGGCATTTGTGGTGTCGAGGCTCTGGAACAAGCTTTGCCTGATTTAGCACCGCTAACACCGTCTCTTCCTCCGCGCTCCGATGTATTTGAAGGGCTGCGAGACAAAGTCGCACTGCATCAAGAAGCCGCACGTGAATCTGGCGCGTTACACGCCGCCTTATTTGCAGATTTACAAGGCAACATCAAGTTGTGCCGAGAGGATATCGGCCGCCACAACGCGCTAGATAAGTTGATTGGCGCATTTGCCAACAATCACATCGAACCTCAAAGTGGCTTCGCTATCATGACAAGCCGTTGCAGCTTGGAGTTGATCCACAAAGCCGTTCGCGCGCGTATCCCCACTCTGGTTTGCTTATCTGCACCTACAGCGTTAACCGTCGAATGGGCAAGAAGAAACCATTTGAACCTAATTCACTTACCAAAACACGGCTCGCCGCGTCTATACAGCCCTGCGCCTTAACACGTCAACCTAGCCGAATTCCTAATATTTCTAACAGAGACCTCTGGGTCTCTGTTGTTTGTTTCTCATTCGCGATTGATAGCTAGCAACGAGACACTATTCTTCCAACCAAACGTACTCACCCCTTGTCAGCACTAAGCTTACGCATATTAACCTGCTTGCATTTGAACGCTTTCCAATCCGATAAGAAACCAGTCAAAAACCCATAAATTAGTAAGGATTTTGTGTGACTCTTTTCACGCTTTTCCGCCTTCCTAGGCATTTCTAGGAATTTTTCCTAGCCGATCTAGGCAACCATCTCATGTGCCTCACAAAACCACTCTCTAGAATTCCGCTCAGTCAAAGGTAACAAGAGCGCATAACGGTCTCCGTTGTGTTTCTAAAACAATTACAAGAGAGTTCATCATGTTAAAATTCCTCGAACAGGTGCGGAAGCCGACCCTCGATCTTCCTGTCGAAGTTAGAAGAAAGATGTGGTTTAAACCGTTCATCCAATCTTACTTGGTCGTATTTATCGGCTACCTAACCATGTACTTGATTCGTAAGAACTTCAATGTCGCGCAAAACGACATGATCTCAACTTACGGTTTGAGCATGACAGACCTAGGTCTTATTGGCCTTGGCTTCTCCATCACATACGGCATCGGTAAAACCGTTGTGTCTTACTACGCTGACGGTAAGAACACCAAGCAATTCCTCCCTTTTATGCTGATCCTTTCAGGTCTTGCAATGCTTGGTTTCAGCTTCAGCATGGGCGGCGGTAGCGCAAGCCTGTTCTTGATGGTGGCTTTCTACGCTCTAAGTGGTTTCTTCCAAAGTACTGGTGGCCCTTCTAGTTACTCAACCATTACAAAATGGACACCTCGTAACAAACGCGGCTCTTACTTAGGCTTGTGGAACATGTCACACAACGTTGGTGGTGCGGGCGCAGCGGGTGTTGCTCTTTTCGGTGCCAACTACCTATTCGACGGCCACGTAATCGGCATGTTCGTGTTCCCTTCTATCATCGCGATCATCGTTGGCTTCATCGGTATGCGCTTTGGTAGCGACTCTCCAGAAGCTTACGGTCTAGGTAAAGTAGAAGAACTTTTCGATGAAGCAGTGAGTGAAGAAGACACCGCCGCTGAAGAAAACCAGATGACCAAAAAAGAAATCTTTGTTGAATACGTTCTTAAAAACAAAGTTATCTGGCTACTTTGCTTTGCCAACATCTTCCTTTACATCGTTCGTATCGGTATCGACCAATGGTCAACGGTATACGCGTACCAAGAACTTGGTCTGTCAAAAGAAACGGCAATCTCTGGCTTTACTCTATTCGAAGTCGGTGCGCTTGTGGGTACTTTGATGTGGGGTTACTTATCTGACTTAGCAAACGGTCGCCGCGCATTGGTTGCTTGTGTGTCTCTTGGTTTGATCATCGTATCGCTTGAGTTCTACCAACACGCCACTAGCGAGTTCATGTACTTGGCCTCACTATTTGTATTGGGCTTCTTGGTGTTTGGTCCGCAACTTCTTATCGGTGTTGCCGCGGTTGGTTTTGTCCCTAAAAAAGCAATCAGTGTGGCTGACGGCGTAAAAGGTACATTCGCTTACCTAATCGGTGACAGCTTCGCGAAACTTGGTCTCGGTATGATTGCAGACGGTACACCTATCTTCGGCTTAACAGGTTGGAAAGGTACCTTCGCAGCTCTAGATACCTCCGCCATGATTTGTATTGTTTTGCTTGCTTTCGTCGCTATCGCGGAAGAGAAGAAGATTCGACACGCGAAGAAGCTTCAACTTGCACAAAACCAAGCCTAACTTCTCTGCGCGCTTTACTTCGGTAAAGCGCGCAAGATCATTAAAAAGCATGGCTCAATTCAGTATCATTAAAGGTTTTTCTATTGGCTCCTGTTGGAGCTTATTGTTGTTAGTCGTCTGCTCTATTTGGTTGTAATAATGATTCATGTTGCTCTAGTTGATGATCACGTCATCGTGCGTTCAGGTTTCGCACAATTATTAAATTTAGAAAGTGATGTTACCGTTGTTGGTGAGTTCGGCTCTGTCGCCGAAGCGCGAAAAGGGTTGCCTGCGGTACACCCACACGTCGTCATCCTAGATATTTCCATGCCAGATGAAAGCGGCTTAAACTTTCTCAGCGAAATACCAACTGGCATTGCCTGCGTGATGCTTAGCGTGCATGACTCCCCTGCGATGGTGGAAAAATCACTAAAGTTAGGTGCAAAAGGCTATCTTAGTAAACGCTGTAGCCCAGACGAACTTATTCAAGCCGTGAGAACCAGTGCTTCTGGCGGCTGTTACCTCACATCAGATATTGCACTTAAACTTGCAACGCCTAGCGACAACACCACCTCTCTATGCCAACTGACAAAACGTGAAAACGAGGTATGTCAGCTACTTGCCACTGGGTTGGATGTAAAGTCTGTCGCGGCAGAGCTTGGCTTGAGCCACAAGACTGTGCATGTTCATCGTGCGAATGCCATCGACAAACTCGGCGTGAAAAACAACGTTGAGCTCGCCAAACTATTTTCTCAAGAGTCCTTTTAATGCGAGCTTATGCTGTTACCACCATTTGCGGACTTTTTGTTATGGCTTGCGCCTGGTTCTGCTTATGGGTGATTGCCTATTACTTTGTCAATGATCCCGAGCTGGCGATCTTATTGTTTCCTTTCGCTTTACGATTAGGTGTCGCCCTTCACACTCGCACCGCTTATTGGCCGACGATTTACCTTTCGGAGTGGGGACTTTCCATCGCACTTGCGATCTTACTGGGTCAACCGCAGTGGCTTACCGTGCTGATTGCGAGCATTGCCAGTATCCCGGTCACTCTGATTGCGAAAAAATACTACTACGGAGACCAAAACCGCCATTTAGCCGTGATGAGCGCAGTCATTATCATTAGCGCGTTTATTAATGTGATCGCCGTTGGTTTTCACGTTCCTTCGGTTTACATGGTATGGCTGGCTAGCATTTCTGGAGGCTTGCTCGTGGTTCCTATGTGCTACTTGTTATGGAGTTATTTGTTCCAAAGTCGTTGGTCTCCGCTTAGCTCTCTCCTACTTAGCAATGCCGTTGTATTTCAGGTGCGTCATATCGTGCTTTATGCACTGCTTTTGATCGGCAGTATTTTGGTGCAAACCAGTTTGCCTGAAGAGCTAAAACGATTTGCGCCGTTTTGTATGGCGATTCCAATCATCGTGCTTGCTCTGCGTTACGGCTGGCAAGGTGCCCTACTCGCCACCATGCTCAACAGCATTGCGCTGATTGCGGCTCGCAGCGGCGTATCAAATCTAGAAATCACCGATTTGTTATTATCTCTCTCGGCGCAAACCATCACCGGCATTATGCTCGGCTTAGGGGTTCAGAAACAAAAAGACCTCAATCACAAACTGCGCGGCGAACTTGCACGCAATCAGAATTTGTCTCGCCAGCTTATCAAAGCGGAAGAATCGGTAAGACGCGATATTGCGCGCGAGCTACATGACGAAATTGGACAGAACATCACGGCGATCCGCACACAAGCCAACATCATTAAGCGGGTAAATAACGCCGAAACAAGCGTGGGTTGCGCCGACATGATCGAAGGGCTTTCCCTCAACGTGTACGACACCACTAAGCGACTGTTAAGCAAGCTAAGACCAAAAATGCTGGATGATTTGGACTTAAAAGAATCCGTCGAGCAACTGACGCGAGAGATGGAATTCGCCAATCACGGAACAACTGTTCAACTGAACTGGCAAGGCGATTACACCAGCCTGAGTGACACACTCAAAGTAACCCTATTCCGTTTATGCCAAGAGTCATTAAATAACGCTGCCAAGTACGCAGAAGCGCAGTTGATCAATATTGAACTGACAATTGGAGAAGCTGCGGTGTCACTGATGATTCACGATGATGGTGTCGGATTCAAAGTTCAGGACAGCATGAAAGGCATGGGCGTTCGCGGCATGCAAGAACGTGTGCACGCGTTAGGTGGAAAAATGGTTATCTACTCCACCAGCGATCAAGTGATCGGCACACAAATCAGCATTACTTTACCTAAGGTGTAACTCAAGATGTTTGGATTTTTACGTTCACCTAAATTTACTCAACCGAGCCTGAGCAACGAGCAAATCGACCAGCGTTACCACCATTGGCGTTTGCACATTATGTTGGGGATGTACATCGGCTACGCAGGTTTCTACTTTACCCGTAAGACCTTTAACTACGCCGCACCAGCGATGATTACCGATCTTGGCTTAGATAAAGGCGATTTGGGTCTTATCGGTACACTTTTCTACATTACTTACGGCTGTTCGAAGTTTATTTCTGGCACGATTTCGGATCGCTCTAACCCTCGTTATTTCATGGGATTAGGATTGATTGCGACAGGTCTGGTCAATATCGCGTTCGGTTTTTCTAGCTCACTCGCGGCTTTCATTACTCTGTGGATCTTAAACGCCTGGTTCCAAGGCTGGGGCTGGCCTTCATGCTCCAAGCTGTTAACCACTTGGTATTCACGCTCCGAGCGTGGCTTCTTATGGGCCATTTGGAACACCGCACACAACGTTGGTGGCGCGCTGATCCCTATTTTGGTGGGCTATTTAACGTTGCACTACAGCTGGCGTGAAGGCTTTATTCTACCCGGCATCATCGGCGTATTACTCGGTCTATTCGTTTGTTGGCGATTGCGCGACAAACCCACAACAATGGGTTTACCAAGTGTCGGCCAATGGCGCAACGACGCACTAGAACTTGCGCAGGAAAATTACGGACGTGGCCTCACCTACCGAGAAATTCTGAAATCGTACGTATTTAACAACAAATACATCTGGCTGCTCGCGTTCAGTTATGTGTTGGTTTACATCGTCCGAACCGCAATCAATGACTGGGGAAACCTGTACTTGACCGAGCAGCATCACTATAGCCTGATTAATGCCAACGCTGCTCTGTCTATGTTTGAAATCGGCGGTTTTGTTGGTTCATTGGTTGCGGGTTGGGGCTCAGACAAACTCTTTGGCGGTAACCGTGGGCCAATGAACTTGCTGTTCGCGATTGGGATTTTCTTATCTGTCTCCGCGCTTTGGCTAATGCCTCTGACCAACTTTGCATTCCAAGCAGCGGGATTGTTCTCCATCGGCTTCTTTGTCTTTGGACCACAAATGCTGATCGGTATGGCGGCGGCGGAGTGCTCTCACAAAGACTCTGCCGGCGCGGCAACAGGATTCGTGGGCTTGTTCGCCTACATGGGCGCAGCATTGTCTGGTTATCCACTGGCGTTAATTCTTGAAGAATATCATTGGACGGGTTTCTTCATCACCATTTCAGTTTGTGCAGCCGTCATTGGCCTTTTGTTGCTGCCATTTTTGCAAGCGCAACCATCACGAAAACCACTCGAACCAAAACCTCGGTTGTAAATCGACTTATCGCCCTTCGGGCAAATTGGCGAGTGACCTAACCGCGCTCGCCCACCTTATTTAACGTATCTCTGCTCAATTTTTCTTCCGATTCAGTTCGGAGGGTTAACTATGGGAAAAATTCATGAATTTGAACACTATTTCATCGCATAGCTTCTTTCAAATGAACAACAAAATCCAAAACTACGCTTGGGGAAGCACCTCTTCTATTCACGATTTGTTTGGCTTTTCTAACGAAACGAATGAGCCTCAAGCAGAAGTATGGATGGGTACTCACCCAAACGGCTGCTCTGAAGTTCAGATTGAGCAAAACACGCTGCCTTTGTCTGAACTGATCAAACAAAACCAACCCGCTTACTTATCAGCAGAAACCGCAGCGAAATTTGGCGACCTGCCCTTTCTGTTTAAGATCTTAGCGGCCGAACATGCACTGTCGATTCAAGTTCACCCAAGCAAACAAGATGCCGAAATAGGCTTCGAAAAAGAACAAAGTGCCGGGATCCCACTAAACGCAAGCCATCGTAACTACAAGGATCCAAACCACAAACCTGAGTTGGTGTACGCGCTGACAAGTTACCAAGCCATGAACGGTTTTCGCTCGTATGCCGAGATTATTGAGGCATTTAGCCTTTGCGATATCGATGAGCTACGCGCGCCTCTTGACACATTCAAACGCGAAATCAACTCACAAGGTTTACGCGATTTCTTTGTGCACATTCTTACCATGGAAGGAGAAACAAAAGAGCGAGCACTGAAACAGCTTCTTGCCCACGCTTCACGTCAATCGGAACAAGGCACTGACAGCGACGTTTACCAGCTCATCTTGGATCTATCCACTCAATACCCTGGCGATGTCGGCTTGTTTTCGCCATTACTGTTGAATGTCATCACGCTGCAACCTGGCGAAGCGATGTTCCTGAGCGCAAGAACGCCACACGCTTACATTAAAGGTACGGGATTAGAGATCATGGCGAACTCAGATAACGTTTTGCGTGCAGGACTCACGCCGAAACATATGGATGTTGAAGAACTGGTTAAATGCACAGATTTTGTGCCTAAGCCGTTTAACAGCCTTGTTCTTAAACCCAATGCCAATGGTTGCCAAAGCCTTTATCCGGTCCCAGTGGCAGACTTTAGTTTCAGCATTCTTAACCAACCGAACAATGAAGTGGTTGATGCCAATAGCGCAGAGATTTTGATGGCGATTGATGCCGACCTGACACTCATCAGTGATAACGGTGAGACGTTAACCGCCGCGAAGGGGCAATCTGTATTTGTTCCTGCTTACGTTGGCCATTACCGTATTCAAAGTGCGGGACGTGTGGCTCGCGCCTTCAACTAGTTTTTGAACAACCGATTCAAACTAACGTCTGACCCAAGGGACTGGGTTAGACAATTTATTCCTTTCATAGATTGAACCATTCCGCTTTTAAGGCGCTCATGCTTACACCTTGCCGAATCCAAACACCTACAGGCCAGTTTCTCTAAAAGCCATAACCTCCCGGATCTGCCATTTACTGCAACATTCATTGTCAAAACCCATTTATGTCCGGTAAATTCGTCGCTCCAATATCAAATCACTTGGATAATAAAGGCGCTTGCACAGTGGTATTTGTTGCAAAACGTATAATCAACGTTGTAATCAAAACCTCAATCACTACAATCTCTGGTTCGATTTTTCAGTTAACGTTTGTATGCCGAAGTTAAACCAAGATAACCCTGTTCAAAGCTCCGCCCTTTCCGATATCGAAACCAGCAGTAAGATTCAATCGGCATTAGAACCGAAGTTTCACAAGCCAGAGAAACGTCTCTGCTTAAGCCCTGGCCTGTCGGATAAGCATTTGGCGCGCCGTTGGCAAGTATTGGAACACGTGACCAATAAAGATCATCTCCTTGATCCTTTCACGCAGTCACATTGCGATGCTTACTCCAACAACATCGAGCACTTCATTGGTACTGTTAATGTGCCGGTCGGCATTGCAGGCCCTTTGCGCGTCAACGGCTTGTATGCGAACGATGACTTTTTGGTTCCGCTCGCAACGACAGAAGCCGCGTTAGTCGCTTCCTACAACCGTGGCGCAAATCTTATTACCGCCGCTGGTGGCGCGAGCGCATTGTTGCTGAGTGAAGGGGTGAGCCGAACGCCAGTGTTCGCCTTTAATAACCTTGCCGACGCTGGCCAGTTCGTCAGTTGGGTTGTGACCCAGTTTGACGCATTTCGTCAAATTGCGGAATCCACCACCTCACATGGCAAACTCAAAGACATCAATGTAAATATCGAAGGAAACCACGTTTATTTGGTCTTTGAATACGTGACTGGTGACGCTTCCGGACAAAACATGGTGACCATCGCAACAAACGAAGTGTTCCATCATATTTTGGCGACCAGCCCAATCAAACCAACTCAAGCATTCTTGGATGGCAACTTATCAGGCGACAAAAAACCAAACGCGCACACACTGCGCTCGGTACGCGGTAAGAAAGTATCCGCCGAAGTGACCATTCCTGCTGAGTTGGTGGAAAAATATCTGCATACGACGCCGGAGTCTATGGTTCAATTTGGCAAAATGACTACAGTGGGCGGTTTACTTAGCGGGACAATTGGCGTCAACGCGCATTACGCAAACGCGCTTGCCGCGCTGTACATTGCTTGTGGTCAAGATGCCGCTTGCGTTGCAGAGTCTGCCATTGGAATCACTCGTATGGATGTGGACGCTCAAGGCAACTTGTACGCGTGCGTGACCTTGCCAAACATCATGGTGGGGACGGTTGGTGGTGGTACTGGCCTTCCAACACAAAAAGCATGTTTGGATATTTTGGGTTTGCACGGCAACGGCAATGCGAAAGCGTTAGCCGAAGTCGCAGCTGCGCTTTGTCTGGCTGGCGAACTCTCGATCGTGGGCGCATTTTGTGCCGATCACTTTTCTCGTGCTCACCATAAGCTTGCCCGAAAATAACCTTTGTTGCTTTGTACAAGAGAACATCCGTGTGGTTTTCTCTTGTGCAAACCAATGGACTTTATTTATTGGCTCAATAATTTCTTGAAACTAACTTAAGCCTTAACAAACATACCAATCTCTTGTTAACAGTACTTTAGCTGTCCCCCTTCTATATCCATTGCGATATCTCTGCTTGTTACTCTTCATTGGCCATATTTAATATCAGCATCTTAGAAAAAATAGCATCAAAAACTTCTAGCACTATAGTACCAAATTCATCGTTTGAGTTTTTTGTTCACCACTTATAGCTACTATACTCGCCTATGCAGCTGCTTGATTTTCATAAATTTACTAAACAGCTCAAAAGAGCTTAATAACTCCCGTTAAATGGACTTAAATCGTTACTTCGGGTAAGCGAGTTAACTATGAGACGTCAGAAGCTAAATAAAATCTCTGCTTGGGTACTAGGATTGGCTATCTTATTGCTGAGCCATGTGCCTAATGTATCAGCACAAATACAGCAATCCCCATCCGATCAAACCGTTGCGCGTTTTCTCTATCAAACCTCTTTTGGACCAACTCCTGCGTTAATTAATGAGGTTAGGGAAAACGGGTTAGAGGACTGGATACAGAAACAAATCAACCTGCCAGCAACCTACCATCAACCACTTTATCAAACGCCTTTTTCTAAAGGCCTACAGTCAAACCGAGAAAATGCTTGGTATCAGATTGTTGTTACTGCTGAAGATCAGCTCAGACAGCGAACGGCTTATGCATTGAGTCAGATCGTAGTCGTTTCTCGTTATGGCGGCGTTCTTTCCAGCAAACCTACAGGGTTAGTGAATTACTACGATCTGTTGGTTGAGCATGCGTTTGGCAACTACCGAGACCTGTTGTATGACGTTTCCATCCATCCAGTCATGGGGAGCTATTTGTCTATGCTCGGTAGTGCAAAAGAAAATAGTGCGACAGGAACGCTTCCCGATGAGAACTTTGCTCGAGAGTTAATGCAGTTATTCACTATCGGTTTGTATGAACTCAATTTAGATGGCAGTAAAAAGCTAAACCACGCAACAGGCAAACCTATCCCCACGTACAATCAAACTGATATTCAAGAGCTCGCGCGAGCATTAACTGGATGGAAAAATTCCGACATCGCATTCGTGAAACCGATGCGAGTTATCAGTCAAAGACACGACACCGGCGAGAAGCGATTTCTAGGGAACGTGATCCCATCGGGTCTAACCGCACAAGAAGAGCTTTCAAAAGTGATTGATATGTTGATGTCTCACCCAAATGTTGCTCCATTTGTTTCAAAGTTACTTATCCAACGTTTGGTCAGTTCAAATCCAAGCCCAGAGTACGTCGCGCGTGTTGCTACGATATTTAACAACAATGGGGAAGGAGAAAAAGGCGATCTAACCGCCATTGTTCGAGCCATATTGCTCGACCCTGAAGCATTAGGGATGACGGATACCCCGCCTATAAAAGTGAAAGAACCGATACTGGTCCTGACTAATTTTCATCGAGCATCAGGTTTTACGATTAAAGGATCACGTTACGAAGACGCAACAACGATGATGAACATCGCTAATCAAGGGCCGCTTCGTTCTCCTTCCGTGTTTAATTTTTACTCTCCAGACTATCAGCCGTCTAACGAGTTTACGGAGTCTGGTATTAACTCTCCAGAGTATGAACTTCTCAATTGGTCTGTTTATACCGATTTGGTCAACTATATGTTAACCAGCACTCGTAGAGGAGGTGGTGATTCCTACCACTTCGATCTTAACGAGTTTTATCTTCTTCTGGACGATCACCGTGCCTTAGTCGAATTGGTTAACGAGCGTTTCTTTGCTGGAACGGCTTCTGCTGAATTGAAAGAGCTCATGCTCACCGCCCTGAATGATTATCGTGGGGACTATGTGCCAACAACAAAACTCGCTCTAGTGATATTTACCGCCATTTCTGGCGACGAATTCTATATTCAGGATTAGGAGTGAATTATGGATATTTCACGACGACATTTTATACAAAGCACGCTATCGATGGGCGCACTAGCCTCTCTTAGTCTGCCAGGTTACTCTCTCGCAGCGCCATCCAATGACTTTCGAGCATTAATATGTGTGTATTTAGCAGGCGGAAACGATGCATTCAACACCATACTGCCATTATCGGAGGCGCACTATCGTCAATATTCCAAAGTCAGAGGGCCACTCTCTGTCGCCAAAGAAGACATACTCCCTATCAATTTAAGTGCTGTCGATAGCTCAAATCACCCAGTGAAGCTCGGCTTACACCCAAAGTTAAATGCGTTAACTTCCGTTTTCGAACAAGGCGATGCCAGCATCGTGCTCAATAGTGGCATTCTCAACCATCCCGTCACCAAACAAGCTATTGAGCAAGGTGAAGCATCACTTCCCGAGCAACTGTTTTCTCATAATTCTCAAACAGACGCTTGGTTACTTGGTGGAATGAGCGAGTCTAAAAATCTTGGTTGGGCTGGCAGAATGTTGGATGTATTAAACTCTGAATCAGAAATAACACCGCTATACAGTGTGCATGGCAACTCGCTTTGGTTACGGGCAATGGAACACCGCCAAACCGTCCTGAAAAAAGATCGCGCAGTTCAGCTTACCGCGATTGATAACCCGCTATACAAGGGGATCTATGATCGCCTTCTCTCTCATCAAACTGACAATCCATTTAATGGTCATTTTAATTTGATGGTTGATGAGTCGATGGTAATGAGTAGTGTACTGAGCGAGCAACTCAACCACATTGCTGACGAGCCGCTGTTTACGTCATCGACGCTCGGCAAGCAGATGCAAACCGTGTACAAATTGATAGCAAGCCAAGATGTCCTGAAGCAGCAACGACAAGTCTTTTTCGTTAAACACTCTGGGTATGACCTGCACGATTCGCAACTGACACGTCATCCAGTGTTACTTGAGGATCTCGCGACAAACCTTTTAGCAATGTATCGTGCTGTCGAACGGTTAGGGCTAAACAAGCAAGTCACCTCTTTCACTATGTCTGACTTCGGTCGACGGATGATGAGCAACGGAAATGGTACCGATCATGGCTGGGGTGGCCATCAACTATTAATTGGAGGCGCGGTAAATGGGAAACAACCTATCGGTACATGGCCGGAACTAATACTGGGCGGAAACGATGATTACTCTCAAGGCCGACTCATACCCAAAATTGCCGCTGATCAAGTTGGTTCAACACTAGCGCAGTGGATGGGCGTGAGTGATAACGCTGCACTGGAATACGTCTTCCCGAACATCCGTAATTTTACTCATTCAAACCTGGGTTTTATGGCTTAAGATATTTTTCAGGTTAGCTGTAGAACGCATCATCAAATAAGGGAGCCTCGCGCTCCCTTACTCATCTTATGTTTGCAGAGTGTCCGTTACACCTCGTCGCGACGGCGTTCGTTACACAGCTTAATGGCACGCTCAAGTAATTCTAACGCGGATTGCTCACATTCAGGCAGAACCGCATCACTTTCAGAAACTGGCGTTACGCGGTCACCCCATTTCAATACTGCCGCACCCCATGTCAAACCTGCACCAAATGCAGCAAGAAGCATATTATCACCTGGGTTAACTCGACCTTGCTCTACCGCTTCACACAATGCAATTGGCACCGTCGCAGCTGAAGTATTGCCATAGTTTTGAATGTTAACAAACGCTTTGTCGTGTGGAATTCCAGACAGGTCACACAAGGTTTGAATAATACGAATATTCGCTTGATGCGGAATCACAACATCGATTTGTTCCGTCGTTAACTGTGATGCTTTCAGTACGGTTTTCGCAGCTAGCCCCATGCCTTTTACTGCACGTTTGAAAATTTCTTGTCCTACAAAGTTGAAATCCCAGTAACCGTTGTCTTCCGCAAAGCGATCCATACAAGTACCAAACTTTGGTACGGACAGAATATCGCGGCCTTTTGCGTCACAACCGATTTGAGACTGTAGTAAACCCGTTTCTTTTTCCGTTCTTGATAACACAACGGCGCCCGCACCATCACCAAATAGAACAGCGGTATCTCGCATTGCCCAATCGATGTAGAAAGACAATCTTTCCGCACCAATAATGATCGCGTTACGATAGTTACCTGATTGAATCAAACGTGTGCCCGTTTCTAAGCCATAGACAAATCCCGTACATGCGGCATTTAAGTCAAAGGCAGCGGCTGCACGAATACCTAGGTTCTGCTGTACCTTAGACGCGATATTTGGAATCAATGAATCTGGTGAACAAGTCGCCACAATGATTAAATCCACGTCTGTTGCATCGACGCCTGCTCGAGCTAATGCATGTTTAGCAGCAACGGTCGCCATGTCTGACGTGTTTACATGACTAATACGGCGGTTTTCGATACCAGTGCGGGTACGAATCCACTCATCGGAAGTATCGAGGAAAGTGCTAAGATCATCGTTAGAGAGCACGGCTGGCGGAACACATTTCCCCCAACCTGTAATTTCAGCGTAGTAATTTGTCATCGCAGACCTATTTATTGTTGTATTTTAATAAAATTTCTTAGAACCTTAGGCTCAAATACAAACCTGCGCTGCGTTATTTCGGCAGGTTAAAAAATAAGTATACAAATAATGAGGCTGACTGGTAAGTCATGTTTTCATCAATACGTAATAAAGGAAGAAGTCATGTCATCGTTTAAAACTCGCTGCCCTTCGTGCGGCGGTCTAAATCGTGTCCCTAATGAGCGCGTTGCCGAATCTGCAACTTGCGGTAAATGTAAAAGTGCACTTTTAGACGGCTCGCCTATCGAAGGTACACAAGATAACTTTTCTGCTCTATTACAAAGTGATATGCCTGTTGTAGTAGATTTTTGGGCCCCATGGTGCAACCCGTGCGTTGGTTTTGCTCCTGTTTTCTCTGATGTTGCTCATGAGCAAGCCGGAACGGCTCGTTTTGTTAAGATTGATACCGAAGCTCAACAACAACTTGCGACGCAATTTGGTATTCGCAGTATTCCTACCATTATGGTTTTCAAGAATGGTCAACGCGTTGATATGATCAATGGTGCGTTACCTAAAACTCAATTCGATCAATGGTTAAATCAAGCACTTACTAAATAATCTTCCACGCCAACCTTGTTTGTAGGTTGGCGTTTTTATGCAACTTATCAACCTATCTAGTTAACAAATATTATTTATCGAAACGACTTAAATTTATCATTTTACTTGCCTAACTATTAGCCTCATATTCGCGCCGAATAACCCTTAGATTTCATTTAACTTATAGGCGCAAAACAGTGGAAAACACAGTCGTTCCTGCAGCATCACCACGAGTTACAGTTCCAGTCGTCGCACTGTCTCTTTATGCGGTGGCTTCGGGCTATTTAATGAGCTTGATCCCTCTCATGCTCGGTGAATACAACATCTCAGCAGATTACGCGAGTTGGTTGGCGAGTGTGTTTTATGGCGGCTTATTAACCGGTGCTATTTTTATTGAACGTATCGTACGTCAAGTTGGTCACCGTAACGCGTTTATTGGTTGCTTGGCCGTATTTTCGCTAACTATCGTCACACTACCCGTGTTTGCTAACGGATTGATGTGGCTTGCCGCTCGCTTTATTGCGGGTATCGCGGTTGCTGGTGTTTTTGTCATTGTTGAATCTTGGCTAATGTCTGGAGACGAAGCATCGCGTGCGAGACGTTTGAGCTTGTACATGCTATCGCTTTATGGTGGTTCAGCATTAGGCCAGTTTGGTATTGGCGTGCTTGGCGTAAGTGGCGGCGTTCCGTTTATTGCGATCACGACGTTGATCTTAATGGCGATGCTGGTGCTAATGTTCATTGAGTGTGAGCAGCCAAACAGCCATGAATCAACCGCTTTATCATTTAAGCAAATTGCCAAACTAAACCATGCAGCAATTATTGGTTGTGTTGTTTCAGGTTTGACCTTAGGCGCGATCTACGGATTAATGCCAGTTGAGTTAACTAACCGTAAAATTAGCCATCAAGACATTGGTACATTGATGGCGCTAGTGATTCTAGGTGGCATGCTAGTCCAACCAATGGTGACCGCGTTAAACAAATACATGAGCCGCACAGTGCTAATGGCGTTTTTCTGTATTTTGGGTATTTTTTCGATCGGTATGACGTTTATTTCCTCGTCAGCCGTGGTATTGGCTGCTGCATTATTCTTTTTAGGTGCAGCTACTTTTGCCTTGTACCCGATTGCAATCAACTTAGGTTGCGAAGGACTTGATGAACGCTTTATTGTCTCTGCGACACAAGTCATGCTGTTTAGCTACAGCATCGGCTCTGTTGCTGGTCCTGTTGTCGCTGATAAATTTATGGGCCAAGAACACGGCTTGCTAGGCTACTTGTTTGCCGCTTTGGTTGCGACTGGCGTATACATGCTACTTGCTGCGAGCAAAACCAAGCAGCGTATGGCCGCTGGCCTCTAACCACGCCGCTTCTACTCAACGAAAACGAGGGCATGTCGCCCTCGTTTTTTTATTCTTCGCATTTTTGTTTAGATAAACGCTTGTGACGGTTTGACGCGTTCGCTGCAGGCTTTTCCGGTACCATTCGCTTTTCATGAAGCAAATGACGAACCGCCAAGATGGGATGTTTCAGTAACATTCTGGGGCCAGAGTAACGCATGACCAAACGCATTTGTTCTTTCGGCTCTGGTTTGTAGCAGTGAATCGGACATTTATTACACGTCGGTTTATTCTCTCCATAAGGACAGCGGTCGAGGCGCACTTCTGCGTATTCAAGCAGCTCATGACATTCTGAGCATAAGTCACGTTTTGTTCCATGATGGTCATGACAGTAAACCTCTACCATGGCTTTTACTGTCTTAAATTCAGTGGCGAGTTTGCCAAGTAAAATATCGCTCATGCGCTATCCAAAAATCACAACATCATTGTGTAAAGTTCTAACGTGCGGCCATTATCATATTGCTGCTCAACTCGTTCAAACTCAAAGCCCAGTTTTTTGAGCAAACTTATACTACGAATATTGTCATTGTTGGTGATGGCAACCAAATTATCGAGTTTCATTTCCTCTCTAGCGTATTCCAGCACTGCGGTTGCAGACTCCGTTCCGTAGCCGAAGCCATAAGCGGAAGGTAAAAATCCATATCCGAGATCATAGTGTTGTAATGTGTCACGTTTAACCAACCCACAAATCCCGATGGGTTGTCCATCTTCTTTCTTCTCTACAACGAGTAAACTCACGCCTTTAATTTGTTGCATGCGTAGCATGTTTTCTTTTATGTAACGCGCCGCTTCATATTCGGTACGAATTTGTTTGTCTCCGACAAAACGGTAGAAGTCTGGGTGGTTATAAAGTTTTAGTATAAATGGTGCATCATCTACACTCACAAGACGCAGTATCAAACGTTCGGTGTACAGTGTTTTCATTTGGGCTCCATTAAAACGCGATAGATGATTGGACATAGGAACGTACTTGAATTTTGCGACCGATACCGGCGCTTATTTAGTTGTAACTTGATAAAAAAGTAACTATCCTGCCTCGCTAAATTAAAGGACCACCACCATGAACCGCAAGAAGAAAATCAATCAGATCTTGAAAGCGAAGCAGAAGAAGCATAACGCTAAGCTACATAAGAGCAATAAGCCGCGTTATATCTCCAAAGCTGAACGCGCGAAAATGGAAGCTGAAGAACAAAACCAAGCTTCAGAACACACGGAAAACGTTGTAGACACAGCGCAGACAGATCAAGCCTAAAAGAAAAGCCGCTTCAAGCGGCTTTTTTGATATTCGGAGATAGTTAGCTTTAGTATTCGACACTGTAGTTCAGTGTGAATGTGCGACCTCTTCCTTTGTAGTCGTACGCTGCAGCATCGTAGTGTGCTGCATAAAGAATCTGCGCACGTTGTCCCCAAGCGGTTGTGTAGTCTTCGTCAAATAGGTTTTGAATACCAAAACCTAACTGCCCGATAGGTAGTGTTACGTTACCAAGAAGATCAAACGTAGTGTATCCATCTAGTTTATTGTTTGCGTCATCTTCGTAATCAAACATCGTCTGGCTTTGTAAACGTACTGAATAGCTATCCTGATAGTAAGCCGCCCACGCGTTCGCTTTTGATGTACTTGCTTTACCCGCGCTTAGATCTTCCCACTTACCGTTGGTTTTAAGCTCAGAAACCACATAGTGACCTGATGCACCTAACAAAATATCACGGTTTACCCAGTAGTTAATGTTTGCTTCGGCACCGTATACACGTTGCTCGTCATCAACATTGGTGATTAGGAGCGTCTTCTTGTCATACTTGATTGAGTTATCCGAAACCGAATAGTAACCCGCCGCTTGCAGTGCGACAGTATCCGTATCTAATCGGTAACCAATTTCATAGCTGTCCGTTTTGATGCCCGACATTTTTGAGTCAGATACATTAATGCTATTGTTCAACGCGTAGTGACCATTTGCATCCGCGGCATCGTAGCTACCTTGGCCGTAGTACTTTGCAGGATCAGCGAGTTCGAAACCTTGAGAGAAGTTCGCCCAAAGCTGAGATTCATCGTTAAGCTGATAAATGGTGCCCAAATTAAATAAGCTCACAGAGTAGTCAGTGCTGCCACCTGGTACCGCATCCGCTGATACACCATTACCCGATGCGATCTTCTTTTGTATACTATAGGCAACAAAATCATCAATCTTATTGTCCATGTATTGGTAGCGGTAGCCTGCTTGTACTGACCAATCTTGATTGATTTGGTAATCCCCTTGGACAAACATTGCGTAAGACGCCACATCAACATCTGGGTAACGCCCCACTTCGGCATAGGTTCGATTAATTAAGTTCCCAGAGCTGTTCGCAATGGTTGAATCGAACAGAGCCTGGTTACTTTCAAAACGGTCTAAGTACGCATCGACACCATAAACAAGTTTGAATGACTCCCAGCTTTTAGCTAATGCTAAGCGCCCAGCAAAAACTTCTGTTTTTTGTTGAGAGGCACTTTGGTAATAAGGAGTAAAGGTTTGGTCTTCACTACGGTAAGATAACTCGCCTATCAGTTGATGACCGAATACGCTGTCGTGAGCGTAGTTCGCACTTAAGAGAACTCGCTCTGTACCATGTTCACGGTCGGAATCGAACCCCTCTCGTACATCAACAAATTTATTGTTAACAATGTACAAACCGTATGGCGAGTCTTGCTGGCTGTCATAGTATTGTGCGACAAGGTTTAACTTGCTGGCATCGGAGATTTGAATCTCGGTCGATCCCATAACATCGAGCGTTGAATTATACTGCAAAGAGCCCTGTGAAATGTCTGGGGTGACAATGTCGCCATTTGCGTCAAATGCACCTTGTGTCTCGGTGTACACAACCGAACCTCTAGCGGTAATTCGCTCATTACCACCCGAGATAGACTGAGCGAGTTTGTAATCAAAGTCATCGCTGCTATTAAAGCCTGTAGTGCCACTCACGTAGGATTCAAACGACAAGTCATCCGAGTACGCTTTCTTGGTGATAATGTTAATAACACCACCAGTAGCGCCTGCACCATAAATGGAGGTTGCACCAGATAGTACTTCAATTCGCTCGATGTTGAATGGGTCTATTGCGTCTAACTGACGACTAATCGGGCGAGAAGACTGTAACGAGACACCATCAATCATTACCAACATTGCTCTACCGCGAAGGTTCTGACCATAGTTAGTTCGACCACCGGTGCCGACGTCTAAAGAAGGGATGGTTGCAGAAAGAATATCACCCAGTGTCTTGCCCGCACGATATTGCTGAGCAATCTCTTCTTGGCCAACAAACCAAACCGTTCCTGGAATATCGGGGATCGATTTCGGCATCACACTGCCTACAACAACCAATTGCTCATCGCTTGGAGTCGATGTTTGTTGAAGATCTTCTGCTGCTATTGAGCTAACTGCGTATCCACTGCTCATCGCAAGTACGATGAGATTGAAAGAAAACGTCCTTTTCATCATTGTATTTATCTTTTTGTTGTCAACAAGAGCATGCAATGATACTTATTCTCACTCTCAAATCGAGCACTGTTACACAAGTTAAATAAATGTTAATTAAGAACCTTCTTGCTCATAAGCTGTCGATTTTCCTCTAAACGAGGACAATCTGCACAAAGCTTTCTGCCTTCACACTTATAGACTAAACAACAACTTTTTCTTACTAACTTTAGCGGCTGATCAGATTCCGTCTCATGAAGTGAGCGGCTATTATCAACATCCAAACCCATTGCGCTTAGCCACAAGACCGCATGCTCCTGAAGTGTCGAGTTAGTCATTTGCGGAAAGCGCTGTTGGAGACGAATTAAACAAGCCATGATTCCGTCCGACATCAATTGATGAGTGAAGCCAGGACGAATGCGTGTCCATTGACTCATCTCTTGTTGATAGAAGTCGAACAGTTCTCGGATTTGACGCCCCGCCTCTTTTATCAACGCTTCTGGCTCGCCATGTATATGCGCTTCGTCGGCGAATCGGTACCCAGAAACAAAACAAGGTTTGAGGTGCTGCGCTATCTCGCGAATGTTTGGCAACGTGTGGTAACCGTAAATAGAGATGAATGCGACATAAACTGGCTGCCAACAAAGTAAATCCCACGTTCTTGTCAACCAATATGCTTTTCCCGCTTCCGGATGAGCCTCCGAGATTTGCTGGTAAAGGCCTTGGATGATCGGGTTGATATCATTCTCGATATGGATAGCTTCTTGCCCTATCTCGCCGATATCACCGTGTAGGTAAGGTGTAATCTCACTCGAAGTTTGAAACAGTTGCGGGAAAAATTGCTCAGACATGATGGCTTATTGTTGGTGTAGTCATTCTGACACCTTTATACCCAAGCACCAATCGCAATGCAAACTATTATCCTTTGCGTTTTCATAACAAAGAAACACTCTTAGGGTTAGTCATGACTGTATTTCCGAGCTCTGTGAAGCTGTAAGGTCTGGTTAAGTATGCGATGAATAGCAACAAACTCTTAAACCTCTTCGCATTTAGCGCTGACATGACCGCAAAAATACACAGCATAAAAACACCCTAATAAAACTGTGTTAACAGTTTCCCTGTGTAGCGTGAGTTATTGCCAATAATTGAATATTGCTGTTTCTTATCCAGCGGATTGTGAACAACATGAAGTATTTTCTTTCTGAATATCGAGACAATACAAAGAGGTAATTTGGCTATGTAGCCCTCTGTTTTGAATAAGGAAATCCACATGTTGTATCTTGAGTTTCTATTTTTGCTCGTGATGCTGTATATCGGCTCACGTTATGGTGGTATAGGCCTTGGGGTCGTATCCGGAATTGGCTTGGTGATTGAAGTATTCATCTTTAAGATGCCGCCAACCTCTCCTCCTGTCACCGTCATGTTGATCATTTTAGCGGTGGTAACATGTGCTTCCATTCTTGAAGCCGCTGGCGGTTTGAAATACATGCTGCAAGTTGCCGAGCGTGTGCTTCGTAAGAACCCAAAACGCGTCACCCTTATTGCTCCGTTCGTGACTTACTTTATGACCTTCCTACTTGGTACAGGTCACGCGGTTTACTCTATCATGCCAATCATTGGCGACGTTGCACTTAAAAACGGCATTCGTCCTGAGCGTCCCATGGCTGCCGCTTCTGTCGCCTCTCAAATCGCAATCACGGCATCACCAATTTCAGCGGCCGTAGTTTACTACTTGGCGCAACTCTCTGATATTCAACACGAGATCACTCTGCTCTCAATTCTGCTCGTTACTGTACCTGCAACCTTATTCGGTACGTTGTTGATGTCACTTTACAGCCTAAAGCGTGGTAAAGAACTAGACGACGATGAAGAATACCAAGAGCGTTTGAAAGATCCTGTGTGGAGAGAAAAAATCCTCAACACAACTGCAACGTCTCTTGATGAAGTACTACCAACAAGTGCTCATAACTCTGTATTGCTGTTCATTGCTTCTATCTTGGTTATCGTCGTTATCGCAATGTGGCCAGACATTCGTACCATCGTAGATGGCTCGAAGCCAATCAGCATGGCAGTTGTGATTCAAATGATGATGCTCTGCTTCGGCGGTATCATTTTGCTTGCGACCAAAACTGACCCGCGTGACGTACCAAATGGGGTGGTATTTAAATCTGGTATGGTGGCGGCGATTGCTATCTTCGGTATTGCATGGATGTCAGATACCTACTTCCAGTACGCTATGCCTCAATTTAAATCCGGCATCGTAGAGATGGTAACCAACTACCCTTGGACATTCGCGCTTGCGTTATTCATTGTGTCGGTTGTGGTGAACTCTCAAGCTGCAACGGCTCGCATGATGTTGCCTGTTGGTCTCGGCTTAGGTTTGGAACCTGCGCTGCTTATCGGCTTGATGCCAGCGGTATACGGCTACTTCTTTATTCCCAACTACCCTTCAGATATCGCGACTGTGAACTTCGATACCTCGGGCACAACTAAGATTGGTAAGTGGTACTTCAACCACTCATTCATGTCTGTGGGCTTAATCGGCGTGATTGGTGCGTGTTGCTTGGGTTACTTGCTAGGGCAAATGATCATTCCTTTGTAACTAGCCAAATCAACGATAAATTAGAGGCGAGTCATTGTACGTTTCGTACAGCCTGAGTGACTCGCCTTTCTTTATTGCACTATTAACTACAGCAAGAAATCGTCATCAATCGCGACAAAATTGTCGGCACAATCAATCAGAGTTTGAGATGTAAGTTTAGGTACACCATAAACGGTCACCGTTTTATTGAAGCGCTGCTGAATTCTCTCTACTAGCAGACTAAAGTCTCCATCTCCCGAAACTAGAATCACTTCCTCAACTTCGGGAGCAATTTCAATTGCATCGAGAGTAATACCCACATCCCAATCACCTTTCGAGCTGCCATCACGACGCTGGATGTAGGGTTTAAGCATCACCTCAAACCCAACACCGCGTAAAATGTGATGAAACTGACGTTGTTTTGGATCGTTACTCGCGATGGCATAAGCACGAGCACTTACCACCTCTTTCCCTTGTGTGGCAACATACCAAAACTGGTTGTAATCAAAATTGCTTCGATACGCTTCGCGACAGGTGTAATACACATTCTGTACATCAACCAAAATGGCGATTTTTTGTTTGCTTTCCGAACTCATCTATTTCTACGCTCAATTTATTTGCTGCCTACCCTATGCCAGTTTTGGAAAAAGCACAATGAGCCAATTCCACTAAACTTAACGTATAAAAAGTTATTTGGGTTTCTAGGGGAACTGTCATGGGCGGAAAGTTACTAGTGATACTGCTTTCTTGTATCTTGTCATCGACAGCATTTGGTTATCCAGCGCACTCCAAATACTGGCCACATAGAAGTGTGCTCTACTTTGCGCCGGAAAATGATGAATACGTCAAACAATTCTTGCTAGAAACACTTATGAATGAGTGTGAGTTGGAAGACAGAGATGTCGTCACACTGGTCATTACAGAACAAGGTTATACTTTTCCTGCTTGGCTTAAAGAAGAGTTCGACCTAAAAATGCTAGCTCGTCTTTATGCGGTCGAAAAAGGTTCTCATACCGCTATTTTGCTTGGTAAAGATGGTCTAGAAAAGCACCGCTGGGGCGCAGAAACAGACTGGCCGTTTATCAACAACCTCATTGATCAAATGCCTATGCGTAAGCAAGAAATGCAGAGGCAACAAAGCCCCTGTAAAATATAGTCACTTCTGAGCAGTATTACTTTGCGAACCAATCCAATTTGTTGTGAAGTTGAGTCACGCTGCCAACCACAATCAATGCTGGGCTCACGGCTTGCTCTGCCATGATCGATAGCTCGTTCAACTTTCCTTGGAACACGCGCTGCTCTGGGCGCGTACCGTTTTCAATAATGGCGCATGATATCTCAGGATCTAACCCGTGAGTGACCAGCTTATCCATAATATGGCCGCTTTGCTTCAAACCCATATAGAACACAAGTGTGTTGTTGGATTGCGCTAGTGAATGCCATTCAATCTCACGACCATCTTTTTGTACGTGACCAGTGATAAATTGAACGCTTTGCGCATGGTCGCGGTGTGTCAATGGAATACCAGCGTAAGCCGTTGCACCCGCTGCTGCGGTGATGCCCGGAACCACTTCGTACTTGATACCAAATTCCGCTAGTTCTTCTAGCTCTTCACCACCACGGCCAAAGATAAATGAATCACCGCCCTTCAGACGCACAACACGCTTACCTTCTTGCGCTTTCTGCACCAAGATTTGGTTGATTTGATCTTGAGGCACGCAGTGAAAGTCCAATTTTTTTCCTACGTAAATCATCTCTGCTGATGCGTGAGCCAATTCAAGAATGTCTTTCGACACCAAACGGTCGTATACAACAACTTCAGCCGCTTGAATGGCTTTTAAGCCTTTTACTGTGAGCAAATCAGGATCACCAGGACCTGCACCAACAAGAGAAACAAAGCCGCTGTTTAAAGATGAGTGAGCAGTAGTCATATCAACGCCTATCGAAAAATTTAGATATAAAGAGTAACACTCGCGTTATGCACTTAGGGCTAAAACCACTCTAAGGAGTTATTACTTTTTATAGCTAAATCAATAAAATATGTCGCGAAAGTGAAAGTTAAAAATTGAAATCTAGTTAGAGAATAGTCCCGCCCATCCAGAAGCGGGACCATATTAAGCGAATTACCCGTTAATGGTTATTTAGCCATTGCAGGTTGTGCTTTTACTTCTTCTTCAGCATTGATAGAAGGCGCAGTTTTCGCGTGAGTTAGGTACAGTGGAATACAAGTCATCACTAGACCACCAACAATGTTACCTAGGATGGTTGGGATAAGGTTGAAGTTCAACCAAGTAGCGATACCAAAATCCGCACCTAGAATCATACCTAGTGGGAATAGGAACATGTTTACTACTGTGTGCTCGAATACTAGAGCGAAGAAGATGAAGATTGGGAACCACATCATTGCTACGCGACCAGATACTGAACGTGCTGTCATGTTACCGATAACGCCTAGACATACCATTAGGTTACAGAAGATGCCGCGCACGAAACACGTGATCCATCCGTCCATACCCATGTTTTCAAAACCAAGGCTACGCGCGGTAGAAACAGCCACAAATTTCTTCGCTACTGCGTTCAGTTCTAGAGAGAAGTTACCTGTCAGAGAGATAGCCACTAGGTAAGCAACGATTAGAGAACCGATAAGGTTACCCAAGCCTACAAGACCCCAACAACGGAAGATACGACCCCAAGTGATACCAGGACGGTTTGCAAACTTAGCCAGAGGCGCTAGACCAAAAACACCGGTTACTAGGTCGTAACCCATCACACTTAGAATCACGAAACCAACTGGGAAGACAAGCGCACCTACGATGCCAATACCGGTTTGAACCATAGTGGTAATAGCAACGACAACGGCTAGCGATAGGATGATACCCGCCATAGTACCGCGAAGTAGCAAATCGCGAGTGCTAGTGTTGGTTTTCGCTTCACCCACGTTGATCATGGTTTGAACGAATTCTGCAGGCTTATAATCAGTAGACATGAATGTGTCCTTATTCAAAAGTGAAAGTTAAAAATTAAAGATTGAATAGAGAAAGGCTTGCCGCTGAGTAACACCTAGCTTCCCTGTCCCCGCAGATGAACCACGGAAAGCCTTTACCTATTAAATCTAGATTTCGGTTCATTCCCTCCCCCTTAGAGGAGGGAATGGAAACCAAGCTTATGCAGAAATTTCTACTTCGCCGTTGGTTACGCGCGTTTTGTACGCTTTCACGCTAAAACGCTCGTCTTCCATGCACGCACCTGTTGTCAGGTTAAAGCGTTGCTTCTTAAGTGGGCTTGCCACCCAAAGCTCGCCTTGGTGCTCACAAATCAAACCGCGAGAAAGCACGTTTGATTGGAAGAACGGGTCAGTGTTGCTGATCGCTAGCACTTCTTCTGCTTGCGTTGGGCGGAATACCGCAACTTGCTGACCATCAACCAGTGCACAAACACCCGTGCCCGGTACGATGTCGCTGATTTGGCAAATCTTTTCAAATGACATAATCAACCTTCCCTTATGCTTCAGTGATCGCTACGTGTAGGATGTCGCCTTTCGCTTCAGGGTGTTTTTCCGTGAAGGTTGCTGGGCGGTGCTGCTCACGCTCTTGTACAAACACAACGTTGTCATCGCGCTTATCAGAGTTGATGAAGTGCGCGAAACGAGTCAGTTGTGATTCGTCGTTGATGGTCGCAGTCCATTCACACTCGTACTCGTCTACAAGCTTCGCTACGTCGGCTTCTAGTTGAGCGTTGATGCCAAGTTTGTCGTTAACAATCACTTCGCGTAGGTAGTCAACGCCACCTTCCATGTTTTCCATCCAAACTGATGTGCGTTGTAGTGGCGCAGCAGTACGGATGTAGAACATCATGAAGCGGTCGATGTACTTGATTAGCGTTTCTTTATCTAGGTCACTTGCAAGTAGGTCTGCGTGACGAGGTTTCATACCGCCGTTACCACATACGTACATGTTCCAACCTGCGTCAGTCGCGATAATGCCAAGGTCTTTACCTTGTGCTTCCGCACACTCACGAGTACAGCCAGAAACACCGAACTTCATCTTATGAGGTGTACGAATGCCTTTGTAACGGTTCTCGATGTAAGAACCCAGACCAACAGAGTCTTGAACACCGTAACGACACCAAGTAGAGCCCACACATGTCTTCGCCATACGAAGTGCTTTTGCGTACGCTTGACCTGTTTCGAAGCCTGCATCGATAAGCTTGCGCCAGATCTCTGGAAGATCGTCTTTTTGAGCACCGAACAGACCAATACGTTGAGCACCGGTTACTTTGGTGTATAGGTTGTATTCTGCAGCAACGTTCGCTAGCGCACCCAATGCTTGAGGTGTTACTTCACCACCCGCCATACGTGGGATAACAGAGTAAGTACCGTCTTTTTGGATGTTACCTAGGAAGTTGTCGTTCGTGTCGTGCAGCTTAACCAGTTGTGGCTTAAGAATGTGCTCACCCCAGCAAGAAGCCAAGATAGAACCAGCCAGTGGTTTACAAACTTCACAACCGTAACCTTTACCGTATTTCTCTAGCAGCTCATCAAACGTTTTGATCTCTTCGATACGGATTAGGTGGAACAACTCTTGGCGTGAGTATGCAAAGTGCTCACACACGTCGTTCTTCACTTCGATACCAGATTTAGCAAGCTCAGCATTTAGAACAGACGTCACTAGAGGAATACAACCACCACAACCAGTACCTGCGCCAGTCACTGCTTTGATGTCACCCAATGTGAGGTGACCATCAGCAACCGCCTGTGCGATCTTGCCTTTTGTCACGTCGAAACATGAACAGATCACTGCGCTTTCTGGTAGAGCGTCTGCACCTAGTGCTGGTTTCTCAGCGCCTGCGTGTGCAGGAAGGATCAACGCATCTGGGTGTTCTGGTAGGTCGATTTCGTTCAACATAAGTTGAAGCAGGTCGCCGTAGTCAGACGTATCGCCAACCATAACCGCGCCAAGCAGTTTCTTGTTGTCTTTAGAAACGATAAGACGTTTGTAAACTTCTTGTTCTTCGTTCTGGTAAACGTAACTCTTACAGCCTTCAGTACGACCGTTCGCGTCACCGATTGAACCTACTTTTACACCCAGAAGTTTCAGCTTCGCAGACATATCAGCGCCTTCGAATTTGCTTTCTGTGTTACCTAGTAGGTGATCAACGGCAACTGTCGCCATCTTGTAGCCAGGAGCAACAAGGCCGTAGAACATTTCGTTCCAAGACGCACATTCACCGATAGCGTAGATGTTCTCATCAGAAGTCTGACAGTGGTCGTTAATAGCAACACCGCCACGAGGTGCCACTTCTAGCTCCATTTGGCGTGCTAGTTTGTCTTGTGGACGAATACCTGCAGAGAATACGATGAAGTCTGTTTCTAGCTCTGAACCGTCAGCAAAACGCATAACGTTGCGTGCGTTTGTGCCTTCTGCCGCAATCTCAAGCGTGTTTTTGCTGGTGTGAACGTTCACGCCCATACGCTCGATCTTTTGACGAAGTTGGTTACCACCAGCAAGGTCAAGTTGCTCTGCCATTAGTTTAGGCGCGAACTCAACAACGTGCGTTTCTACACCCAGTGCTTTCAGTGCGCCTGCTGCCTCAAGACCTAGCAGACCACCACCGACAACAACGCCTGATTTGCTCTTCTTCGCACACGCTTCGATCGCTTTAAGATCTTCGATAGTACGGTAAACAAAACAGTCTTTGCTTTCGTGACCTTTGATAGGTGGAACAAATGGGAATGAGCCTGTAGCAAGAATCAGCTTGTCGTATTGAACTTCACGGCCAGTGCTTGAGTAAACAATGCGGTTTTCACGGTTGATGTTAATCGCGCGTTCGCCGATCAGCATGTTAATACCGTGTTTCTCGTAGAAGCCTTCTTTTACTAAAGAAAGTTCATCTGCAGTATGGTGAGAAAAGTAAGAGGAAAGGTGCACACGGTCGTATGCGACACGAGGTTCTTCACAGAAAACCGTAATGTCTATATTAGACATATCAGCTTTCTCGACTAAGTCTTCAATATAACGGTGCCCTACCATACCGTTACCGATGACTACTAGCTTCAACTTGCTCATTATAATTCCTAAGGGTTAGGTTCTTATCACTGAGCTCATTGTTAATTGTGAAAGAAAATTAATACATGATGTAAATCAATTACAATTTCAAACTACCCTAAAGGGGTAGATGAACGTATTTATCTGACCATTGCGAAATAATAAAGTAATTTATTAACGGATATTGGTAGTTTTAACAAACTGAGATAACCGAAGCCATGCTAGCAACGGACTATACCGTTTTGCTTTTATGAAGTTAGGCTGACCATCGAAACCGAGCACACCTACGATAAATCCTGTTTTGCTTCTAAACGACGCACTCACTTGACTTCACCGTTTCAAGGTGATCAGAGAACAATATCTGAAGTGATTGAAAGATTTAGAAAAATCAAGCTTCACAACAAAAATTTTTTACTAGCTAAGTCGCACTATAAAGACTAAAATCAGGTTTAGTTCATATGGAATAGCGTCCATATGATTGATACCGTAATTGACATATAGAGTGCCGTCCCATTTTTGTGAGGCGGCCTTTTATTTGGGAGTCATAAAATGTCAGAAAACAATTCTATCTACATCTCAAGCTTAGATATGAACCGAATCACAGCCTTGTTGGATAAAATGCCAAACATCGCAGCGGAGCTTGTGGAATTAGAAGCAGAGCTCGACCGAGCAACAGTTCTTGAGCCAGAACAAATGCCAGATAACGTGGTCACGATGAACTCGACTGTAGAGTTTAAATTTTCAGGTGAAGATAGAACCATGACAAAGACACTGGTTTACCCTTCTGAACTGAAAAGCAGTGATGATATCTCTATTTTTGCGCCCGTAGGCAGCGCACTGATCGGTTTGTCTGTCGGCCAAAAACTTGAATGGCCAATGCCAAATAATCAAGTGAAGACAATTGAAATTGTCGATATCACATACCAACCTGAGCGTTGTGGTGCACTAAACCGCTAACCCTCAGTAGTCCCGGTGCAAAGACCTCCATTTAAGACTTTGCACCAGGAGAGCCCCTCGCTTACCCCCTATTTCCTTCTTTGTTTTCCAAGCATTTACTTTACTGCTCTTAAGTAACATCACCGATTCTTTATTATTTACCGCATATTCAATATTTATATCTCCAAGCTCAATCATAGAAATTGCAAAGTATTTTTCGTATATTGTCGCTCCGAAAACGACGTAAATTATGCGCAAAATGGAAGAATATCTAACTCGAATTGCCTGCTTAGAAAAAGAAAATGAAGAGCTGAAGCGGAAGAATGCGCGACTACAAGAAAAGTTGAATGCTGCACTCGACAGTAATGGACTGTGTTTGTGGGAGCAGCATATTCCTTCAGGTACTTTGACGATATTCAATATGCAGTGGGGAAAAATGCTAGGTTATCAGCCCCATGAGTTAACCGCGACGGTTGAAACGTGGAAAAACAATCTCCACCCTGAAGATTATGATCTTGCGGTGGGTGCATTTGAAGATCACCTAGCAGGCAAGACCGACCTTTATGAGGTAGTGCATCGCATGATTCATAAAGACGGCAGTGATAGCTGGGTCTACGATCGAGGGCGCATCGTCGAGTATGGTTCTGATGGCGAACCACTACGGATGATGGGTACTCATATCGATATTACAAAAGAAAAGCGTTATGAGCAGCAACTGGCCAAGTTGGCTTCGAGTGATCCATTGACTGGATTGTTAAATAGAAAAGCAATTGAGGAAAACTTTAATCATCAACCTCAAACCGAACCGTCTCAGCAGTCTGCTTTAGTGTTTGTTGATATAGATAATTTTAAAGCAGTTAACGACCAGCTAGGCCATCATACTGGCGACACCCTCCTCATCAATATCGCCAATAGCTTAACAGAGCTTGCGTCAAGCAAGTCTCAAGTTGGACGCATAGGAGGCGATGAATTTGTTATCTTAAACTGGCATTCAAGTCGAGAGGAAATATCCCAACTTTGCAATCAACTCTTAGATTCAATCATTCCAGCGATAAATCAAGACTTACATAAAGTAACGATAGGAATGAGTATCGGTGTTTGTCTCTTTAACAAAGGAAAGCAACCGTTTAATGAAGTGTATCAAAAAGCCGATCACGCGATGTATGAGATAAAGAAAAATGGCAAAAATGGAGTACAATTTTTCAACTTAAAAAGTTGATATCTCTCCATAAATCATCATGTTATGAAATCAGTCATTTGCTACAACTTGAACTAACTCAAGATAAATTCTTTATATCTAAGCCAGTTACCGAAATTACCCCTAGGTACTCATAAATTTGGCACGATACAAATAAATCCCCTCCTCTCCTAGCATCAACCCAATAAGCAACTACACTCATTTAACTGATAGATTAATTACTACTATTATGAAGGGAGTTGTTTTTGATGGATACAAAACAGATTTCTACAGTTATCATAATTTTAGTTCTTTCTGCATTAGTAGTTGCTTATTTAAAATTAACAACGGTATCAAATGCTATCCACAAACCTACAACAATCGGTATATCTAAGACGCCTCTGTCAGCCCCTTTTATCATTGCAGAGCACATAGGTGCGTTTGAAGAAAACGATTTAAACGTCGAACTTATCATGTGCTTTGGAGGGGTCGAATGTTCAAACCTACTTCTAGAAAACCATGTTAATTACGCCACTTTTTCTGAAAGCGTACTGATGTTTAAAAGCTTTGAATACAAAGATTTAGCATTAATCACTTCTTTTGCATCTTCTACGAATGATATTAAGCTGCTAACTAAAAAGCGGTCTGGCATAGAAAGTATAGATAAATTACCAGGAAAAAAGGTTGGTGTAATAAAAAAGAGCGCTAGCGAATATTACTTAGACTTGTTGCTACAGGTAAGTGACATTGATTTAGAAAAAGTAGAAAAAATATCATCAACAACGCAGGTTATTATAAATCATTTAATGCAAGGAAACGTCGATGCAATATCTACTTGGGAGCCATACGGATTTATGGCCAAGAATAGAATAAATGAAGAAGTAAAGAACATAGGAATTATTGGCGTGTATAAACTTTACTTTTTGCTTGTATCAAAAGAAATACACATTGAAAAATCAGATCAAGAAGTAATGAAAATAATAAAGTCACTTCATCACTCAATTAACTGGATGGATAAAAACCCTCATTTAACAATGAAAATACTATCACAAAAACTTAACACAACAGTTGAAGAAATATCTTGGAGCTGGGATGATTATAATTTTCGATTAAATTTAACGAATTCTTTATTATTTACATTACAATCAGAAGCTAATTGGGCATTAAAACAAAACTATGTAGAAGGACAGATTCCAAATTACAGAAAAATATTTAAAGAAAACTATATCAATTCATATTTTGATGGTCTAGATTAAAATGCATCGTTCGTTAAACCACTATTTAGCATCACTATTCAGTCTAAGCGTAATACTATGTATCAGCGTTATAGTATACATAAGCTTCATAAAAATAGAAGATTATAAAGCTAAGAAACAATTAAACCAAATAATGGACATACAAATATCATTAGAGTCATTAAGTAGTTATCTTTGGGCTTACACTCAAAATAGGGGAAAAAACAATTTCACACAATTCATGATTTCTCATAACAAATTAAACGAATTATTATCTCAAAATGAAGATGTTTCATTCCTTACTAAAGACCTAAAAAAAATGAATCTCGAACTGTATTTTTTAGTTCAATACGAAAATAATCATTTACTAGACAAAGATCGCCATTATGATTCAGTCGTAAATTATAATAAATCAAATCCTGCCATACAATCCAGAATAAACATTGTATCCCAGGATATGAATAATGAAATAATATATATTTATAAAAAAATACTTAATAATAAGTCTACAAAACTACAAAATTTAAATTATTACACTCAAGCAGGTATTATTTTTATCTCTCTGGCTGTTATGCTATTGTGCTTTTATATAAAAATAAAGTTCAAAAGAAGCTTTCAAAGGTTTATAAATGGAATAAAACAATTAAGCAGGTCAAATTTTGACTATAAAATCCCTTCAGAAAATCAATTCACGGAATTTGAAAATCTGTCTTGTTACTTCAATAAAATGGCGGCATTGTTAAACCACACAACAATATCAAAATCAAAACTTAAAGAAGAAGTAGAGAATCAAACTTCAGTTCTAAATCGTCAAAAAGAAAGTTTGGTATTTTTGTCTGAGCACGACTCCTTAACTAATATCTACAATCGTCGAGCAATAGAAAAACATTTGATCCAGCTTACGCGTAATTTCAGAGGCAGTGAGAATAGTTTTAGTTTGTTTTTTATAGATTTAAATTTATTTAAGGATATTAACGATAGCCATGGCCATGAGGCAGGTGATGCAGTGTTAAAATCTGTAGCTAGTAGATTATCAAGTATTATCGACGAATCAGACATGGTAGGCCGCTTTGGTGGAGATGAATTTATTATTATTCATCGTTCACACACAACAGGTACGTCTCTGTCTGCATGTGCACTACGCTATATCCAAGAAATAGAAAAAGTAATTCATTTTAAAGGTAAAGAGTTATGCGTCGGAGCTAGCATTGGTATTGCACTCTATCCTGAGCATGGGTCGAATGTACATGAATTATTAACAGCGGCAGACAAGTCTATGTATCAGTCAAAACGTTCTAAAGCTAGCTCGTTCACTATTGTCGACAACAGCAGTTCGCTGTTAAAGAGGCCTATGTTTTAATCTAAAGTAGCTGTGGAAACGTTCTACATGCGAATATTCAACGACATCGACCACTGTGGCCACTTACAGTAATAAAGCCGCTTTTATCACATAGCAAAAGCTAAACTCGTAAGCTAAACGCTCTCCAGGCATTGAAGAAAAATAATCCATTGTGAATGGTTAATCCTCCCCTTTTAAACGTCAACTTTCACCACCATATGATAGTTAAGATTCATTAACAGGCTATAACTATCCTATGTCTTTTCCTCGTTTATCTGTTCTGGATTTGGCACCCGTGTCCGACGGAACAAACTTCACCGAAACGTTCGAACGCTCCGTTGAATTAGCTCAATCAATCGAGTCCTGGGGCTATCATCGGTTTTGGATGGCTGAACACCATAACATGCCCGACATCGCCAGTGCCGCAACCAGTGTATTACTCAGTCATATTGGAGCGCACACGAACTCGATCCGTTTAGGATCAGGTGGAATCATGTTACCTAACCATGCACCACTAGTTATTGCAGAGCAATTCGGAACGTTAGAGGCATTATACCCTGGTCGTATTGACCTCGGATTAGGACGCGCACCAGGCACCGACTACCAAACAATGCATGCATTAAGGCGGGAACCAGAGCATATGGATCCTGACTTTGAAGAGCTGTTGGAGGAACTTAATTTCTTTCTTGGTCCCGTATCTCGAAATCAACCAGTCGCGGCTTATCCAGGTAACAACACATCTCTGCCGATTTGGCTTCTGGGGTCGAGTACATACAGCGCACGTTTAGCAGCTAAGAGAGGCTTACCTTTCGCATTTGCTGCACACTTTGCTCCAGATGCAATGTCTCGTGCTCTAAACTTTTATCGAGATGAGTTTGTCCCATCCGAGCATTTAGCTCAACCCTATGTGATGATTTGTGCCAACGTTATCGTAGCGGATACTCAGTCACATGCAGATTTTCTCGCGACAACAGAGAAGCAAAAATTCTTAAAAATGATTCGCGGCAATCGCGAAAAACTTCGCGCACCAGTGAAAAGTATGGCACCACTATGGTCAGCACAGGAAAAGCTTCACGTTGAAACTCAATTACGTGAATCTATCCATGGTGATCAAACATATGTAAGACAGAAAATTGAGAAACTTTTGGAACGCACTGGGGCAGATGAAATTATGGTAAACACGATGGTGTTTGAACAATCTGAGAAGTTGAGATCCTACAGGTTACTATCGGAACTCATGGACAAGTAAAAGAATGGAGGCGCCTCCCGGAGTCGAACCGAGGTCCACGGATTTGCAATCCGCTGCATAGCCACTCTGCCAAGGCGCCTTTCTGATTTTGTATCTCTGTCACCAAAGATTTTGATGGTGCCCCGGGCCGGACTTGAACCGGCACAGCGCGAACGCCGAGGGATTTTAAATCCCTTGTGTCTACCAATTCCACCACCAGGGCAACGCAATCATGCGATGGGTTAGACACCATCTATCTCGCGACCTTTGCCGTGAGAACGAGGCGTACTTTAACGGATTAATTTATCTGGTCAACAAAAAATTAGTCTTTTTTATTCAAATGGTTAAAAAGACGACTCTAACGAACAAAGGGCGATCATTTTGCTTATTTGATCATCAATACGCTTTGCTTTCGTGCCTTTTAACCTTCTCATTTTATATCAATGAAGAGCCAACAAATCGCGCAAGTTAACAGTATGGGTATAAACTTAACGTGTATTTCAGAGAACAAAATAGCGCTCATCATGTTTCGAAAACCATCATTTCACTTACCCTTACATGCCGACTCCGAACTCGACTTCGTAGTGCCCCACTTCTTCCTTAGTGAATTTGATTATGCACGCTCTCTGGAGCAGGGAGTCATCGAAGACTTAGATCCTGAATTTACACATCAATATCGCGTCACACTGAGGCGCATACGCTCACTATGCTTACTACTTCGCGAACTGCTCCCTCCTTTTGAACAGCGTATTTTGAAACCTCATTTAAAAATAATGATGAAGAAAACAAATAAGCTGCGTGATTTGGACGTATTTATCTTGGGCAAAAAACAATACATTGAAATGCTCCCAAACCACAAATCGTCTCTTGAGCAGCTTTTTGGCTTTATCGAAGCCGAACGTGCTTACGAACAGGCAAAAGTTACGCGTTGGCTAGCTACAGAAGAATACACAACGCACTGCACTTTGGTCAGGAATAGTCTGCTGCGAAGTACGCAACACGAACCAGTGGATAGCAACGTACCTGCGTTACTCTTCGCAAGCCAAAAAATCTACGATCAATTTAAAGAAGTTGATAAAGCACGGCGCAAGATCTCGGACAAAAGTCGTGACAGCGTGATTCATTCGATGCGGATAAAGTGCAAAGCGCTGCGTTATCTGTTAGAAGGGTTTTCCACGCTCTATCCTTCCCAACAGCACAAAAAAAACGTGAAACAACTAAAACTATTGCAAGATAAACTCGGTGACTTTAACGACACTTCAAGTCAAATTGAATTTTTCGCACAACTCAAAGAGACAGCAAATCTCAATAAACAAGATCGTAAGGCTTTGAAAAAGCTAATTAACGTGCTTAGCGAACATCATGAACTCTCTCGCCAAACCATCTTGACGCATTTAAGCCAGTTTGAGTCTTTCATTCGCGATACCAATACACAGAATCTCTACCGACCCTAAATCAAGGTTCACGTATTTTTAATATTCATTAATTACAGTCAACCGTTAGGCTCCACTAAGAAAGTTAACGTGAAACCATTAAAACGATACCAATACGAGCGCTATGCGGTGCTTTGTAATCTCGCCTACCCTCGCGTCTTCAGACAAACTCAATATGGATTCGATCCTAATGGGCAACGAGTCATTAGAAATGAACACGGTAAGATTATGATTCGCGTGCTCTGGAGTAAAAAACAGAGTGAAGTGGTCGTAGTGATTAAAGGCTCACACAGTATCAGTGATTGGTTGTTGAACTTCGCGATGTGGACGAGAAGCTGTCGAAGGTTGGGACTAAACTATCGCATTCACGCAGGTTTCTATCATCTGTTGTTCCAAGAAAGTTTACCGAGCCGGAATGAAGATCGGTTAGGGTTGACCGTGATCGAACGCCTCGAAGGTATCGTTGTACCACTTATTCTCAGGGGGAAAAGAATCACTATTACTGGCCACTCTTCAGGTGGCGCGATTGGCAGTGTTTTTGCTGACTATATTGAGAAAAAATACCCAAAAAGCATTAAACGCGTGGTCACTTTCGGACAGCCCGCTGTCGGGGATTGGACGTTTAAGAAACGCTACCGTTTGGGGCACAAAACATACAGGATTTGTTGCGACATCGACATCGTGACCTTTATGCCGCCCGTACCTTTTTTGTATTGGCATGTAGGCAAAATGCTATGGTTATATAACGGGAGAATATACGAGAACACCCCAACGCTCATACGGCTTGGGCGCTCCTTATTTAGTTGGTTAATGCGACCGTTCTCTTATCACTTTATGAGTAAATACATTCGCGACAAAGACTTTTTTGATGAACGCTGAGTTAAACATCCGAAAGGTATGAAGTATAGACACGAAAAAGCCGGACTTCGCCGGCTTTACGATTAAGTGGTGATCTACAGAGAGGCAATTTCTTTTTCAAGTTGATATTTGTTATCTGTGACAATTCGCTCTAACACTTCAACACGTCGCTTCAAGTCACCAATTTGCTTGTTAAGGTTATCTTGTTCTTCTCGGCTCATCGTATTACGTTCAGATATCTCCAACGCTCTTACTTCTTTACGATGGTTCAAGATTAACTTTATTATCCCGCCCCCAAATATGGCACCGAACACAATAGCCACAACCAATACATCAGCAATAGATTCCATTCTTTATCTTCCTCTAGATTATGCTCAAATATAAGTTACTCATTTGTCGAATGAATATCAAATAACACATTGATTCATTGAAAAGTTTTATTAAGAATTGCCTACTCTGTATCAAAATCACAGGAATGGATTATTCAACGCCAACCCAAACCGAGACAGATCCGCCGTTTACTGGGAACTCAGCCCAACCATTCGCATCAGTCCAAACTTCTTCAGTTCGGATACCCAACTTGTCTACGTAGCGAGCACTTGGTTTACCCGTATACATCCACTTCGAGCCGCCAGGTCCATCACTCATGATCACGGCCATTGAATGTGGATGATTTGCATCACCTTCTCGAGTCCAACCAATTACGTCCCAGTGGTCGAGATAAGAATGTTGTTTGCCATAGGCATAATCTTTACGCAGTGTTACTAGCTCTTTAATGTAAGGCACTTTGACCATATTGATGTCATGCCCTTTATCACTGTACTGCGCGCCGTAGTAATCTGCATAAAACACGGATGGATAACCTTCTTCACGCAATAAGATAAACGCGTAAGCGAGCGGCTTAAACCACCAATCAACCGTCGACTCCAAAGCCTGCAAAGGTTGAGTGTCATGGTTTTCTACTAAGGTTACCGCTTTGACTGAATTGTCCTTCATCAGCGTACCATTCATGATTTGACGCATATCGTAGCTACCACCCGATTTAGACGCATTGTAGAAGTTCATATGTAACGGTGCATCGAATAGAGACATGCTGCCAGAAGTTTTGGTGATAAAGTTATGCAGCTGATTCACATCGTAGTTCCAGTACTCTCCGACCGTGAATAGTTCTTTCCCTGTTTTCCAACGTAGGTGATCAATCCATTCTTGCAGGTATTGATATTTGATGTGCTTCACCGCGTCCATTCTAAACCCATCAACACCAGTCATGTTGATATACCACTCGCCCCAGTCTTTCAGCTCTTGCTTAACTTCAGGGTGATCCATGTCTAGATCAGTGTACATAAGGTAATCGTAGTTGCCTTTTTCCGAGCTAACTTCCCAATCCCATGCCTTACCCTCACCTTTGAATTTGAAGATAGCTTTTTCTTCGCCAGCATCGTCCCAGTCCACGCCATCAAAGTGGTACCACGTCCAATGAAAGTTTGAGTACTTGTCGTTGCGCCCAGGGAAATCAAACTCTACCCACGCTTCAATCCATTTGTCGCCGAGCTCAATATTTCGGTTGTTCCAATCGACTCGCTTGGTGTCGACCCAGGATTTACCATCCGCACCGCCACGGTGGTTAAACACTACATCACCATAAATTTGAATGTTATTTGCGTGTGCCGCTTTGATAGCATCGAGGTATTGGTCTTTAGTACCGTATTTGGTTCGCACCGATCCTTTTTGATCAAACTCCCCCAAGTCATACATATCGTAAACGCCATAACCGACGTCGTTGCTACCACCAGCACCTTTATAGGCGGGCGGTAGCCATAACGCAGTAAAGCCGTTATCAGATAGTGCCGACGCGTTGTTTTCAACTTGTGTCCAGAGTGCACCGTCATTTGGCACATACCAATGGAAGTACTGCATCATGGTGCCATTTTGTGCCGCCATTACAGGCGAACTGAGCAGCAAAGTTAAGGGTAAAAGTGTAGGTTTAAGGTTGAATGTTTTCATTATTTTTCTCTCACGTTAAGGACTAGAATCCTCCTTTCTGCATATACGCACCAAGCGATACTAACTTTGACGCTAGCTAGGTTGCTGCCTGTAATACAAAAAGTTCGGATTACAATCGAAGAGAAACTATCACCAATCACACTATACAATTATTGAGTTGTCTAACATTTATAAAATCAATGATTAGCGCGTTAAAAATATTGAATGGTGATCAAAACATGGGAGACTTTAGGAAAGCGCGAAGGGTTACGAAAAGGCGGATTAAAAACGAAAAAAGCCAGTCATTTAAGACTGGCTTTCGAAATAGTGGAGGCGCCTCCCGGAGTCGAACCGAGGTCCACGGATTTGCAATCCGCTGCATAGCCACTCTGCCAAGGCGCCTTTCTGATTTTTTATCTCTGTTACCAAAGATTTTGATGGTGCCCCGGGCCGGACTTGAACCGGCACAGCGCGAACGCCGAGGGATTTTAAATCCCTTGTGTCTACCAATTCCACCACCAGGGCAACGCAATCATGCGATGGGTTAGACACCATCTGTCTCAGCGACCTTTGCCGTGAGAACGAGGCGTACTTTAACGGATTAATTTATCTGGTCAACAATAAATTTTATCTTTTTGATTTAAGTGCTTAAAAAGCGATCTGACTAGTACGTTTGGCATTCAAATAGACCAATAAGCACCCGTTCCCTTTCATTGTCTATTAAGTCATACGCATACTAGTGCCCGTAACTGCTTCGAGGTAAACACACGACTATCACGTTATGAACGCTGATCTTTTCACCGCTGTAACATCTGTAACAATTTGATTCCCTACTCTTGGCACGACTGCGTACAGAACATCATATTTTGTTACCGATAACTTTATATCGAATGTGGTCGTACCTTTATAAAATCATTGACTTTTTTTATTTTCAAACAAAGCTCAATTCATTATCGAAAATATCAATAAATAATGGTACGTTACACGAGTTGCAGTAATTTAATGGACATATATCACATATAAGGATGTGGTTTACTTTGGCGACACAACATAAGAAAAACAAGGTATATCACTAATGTCTATCAAGAATCTTTCTATAGCGAAAAAGATATCGCTATCGTTTTTACTCATTGCCATCGTCAACATTGCATTTGGCGTGTTTTTATCTACAGAGCTCAAAAGCATCAAATCTGAGCTTTTAAACTATACCGATGATACGCTTCCTGCAATGGAAAGGGTCGATTCGATTCGAGACCACTTGTCTCGCTGGCGCCGAGCTCAATTTGCTGCGTACACTTATGAAGACGCAGACCAAGTCAAAACTAAAATTTCTAACAATATTAGAGAACGCGAAAAGATCACTCGAGAGCTCAACGCTTACGGTGAAACTATCTGGCCTGGCGAAGAGCAGCAAACTTACCAGCGTCTTATGCGTCAGTGGAAAAAGTACTTGGATACTATGGACCAGTACAATGAAGCGATGCTAGCTAACGACAAAAGCAAGGCCCACCCTATTTTGGCGAACTCTTTGTCTGCTTTCGAAGCGGTTGACTCAGAGTTAGGCGAACTAATCCGTCTCCTTAAAGAAGCTATGGACAGCAACAAAACTCATATCCTGTCCTCTGTAAATGGATTGAGTAATTCTTCAATTGCAAGTAACGTGATTATTCTACTGATCATGGTAGGCATGACATACGTGCTGACTCGGCTAATTTGTGGCCCACTTAAACTTGTTGTTGAGCAAGCAAATGCCATCGCGACAGGTGATCTATCAAGTGACATTGACCGTAAAGCAATCGGCAATGATGAGCTTGGTGAACTGGCAGACGCGACCACTAAGATGCAAGATGACTTACGCCAAGTTATCGATAATGTGATTGCTGCAGTTACTCAGTTAAGCAGCGCTGTCGAAGAGATGAACCAAATCTCCGATATTTCTGCGTCTGGTATGAAAGATCAACAGCTGCAAATTACGCACATCGCAACAGCAATGACAGAAATGAAAGCGGCCGTAGCCGATGTTGCTCGTAACACTGAAGACTCAGCGAACCAAGCTAACGAAGCAAACCGCCGCACACAACACGGTGTTCGTGAAACCCAAGGTATGGTTGACGCGATTCAAGAAGTTTCAAATGTAATTGGCGCTGCAGGCGATACCGTAGCAGAGCTTGAACAGCAATCGAATAAAATTAACGTTATCGTGGATGTTATCCGCGACATCGCCGATCAAACCAACCTACTTGCACTTAATGCAGCCATTGAAGCGGCGCGTGCTGGTGAGTCTGGTCGTGGCTTTGCCGTCGTTGCAGACGAAGTTCGAACTCTTGCTGGCCGTACGCAAGATTCAACGAGTGAAATCACTTCGATCATTGAGCAGCTACAATCACTTGCAAAAGACGCAAAATCAGCCACTGAACTTTCTAGAACCAGTATTTCAGAATGTGCAGAACAAGGCATTCAATCAAAACAGCTGATGAGCGACATTGAGCATTCGATTTCGGACATCTCAGACATGGGTACCCAAATCGCCACGGCTTGTAACCAGCAAGACTCTGTTGCAGAAGAGCTTAACCGCAGCATTGAAAACATACATTTGGCATCTCAAGAGGTCTCGCAAGGTTCGGAGCAAACCGCACAGGCGTGCCGCGAACTAAGCCAGCTATCCATTTCTCTTAAAGATGTAATGAGCCGCTTTAAACTGAGTTAAACTCAGTGGGTACCTTAGTAGATATCAAATCAATCCCGATTTGCTTAAATTGAATGTCATCACTGAGGTATATTTAGGTATATATTCAATCACTATCTTAACAAACGCTCCAAAGCACCACTTGGAGCGTTTTACTTCGTCAGGTACTTTCCCCAAGTACTCAATAACATAACCAATACAAAAAACGCGTACGGAGACTTTATGCGCTTAAATAAAACCTTACTATCACTGACTATCGCTGCTGCAATCGCGGTTCCTGTAATGCAAGCTACTGCTGCTCCTCTTCAAATTAGCAATACAGCAGCAAAAGCAGAGCAAGTTCAAGGTGCTAACGCTTGGCTAGAAATAAACTTAGGTCAGTTCCGCGATAATATTGAGCAGTTTAAATCGCACATGGATGGCAAAACGAAAATTTGTGCCGTGATGAAAGCCGACGCATACGGCAATGGTATCGCAGGCCTGATGCCGACTATTATCGAGCAACAAATTCCTTGCGTTGCCGTTGCAAGTAACGCCGAAGCACAAACTGTTCGCGACAGTGGCTTTAAAGGCCAACTCATGCGTGTACGCTCAGCGGATATTGGCGAGATTGAAGCCGCAATCGACCTAAATGTCGAAGAGTTGATAGGCACAGCAGAGCAAGCTAAAGCACTGTCTAAACTAGCCGAGAAAGCTGGTAAAGAAATCAAAGTTCACCTAGCTCTGAACGACGGTGGTATGGGACGTAATGGTGTTGATATGACGACAGAAACGGGCAAGAAAGAAGCGCTAGAAATCGCTCAACAAGCTGGCGTTAATATTGTTGGTATCATGACTCATTTCCCTAACTACAATGCAGACGACGTGCGCCAAAAGTTAGCTTCATTCAAAGACAGTTCTACATGGCTGATTAAAGAAGCGAATCTAAAACGCGACAACATTTTACTGCACGTAGCAAACTCTTACACCGCGCTTAATGTTCCTGAAGCGCAGCTTGATATGGTTCGCCCTGGTGGCGTTTTATACGGAGACCTACCGACTAACCCTGAGTACCCTTCTATCGTGTCTTTCAAAACACGCGTGGCATCCGTTCACCACCTGCCAAAAAATAGCACAGTCGGTTACGACAGCAGCTACACAACAAGCAAAGAAAGCTTAATGGCGAACATTCCTGTTGGTTACTCTGATGGTTATCCACGAAAAATGGGGAATACAGCAGAAGTTCTGATCAATGGCCAACGTGCAAAAGTTGCGGGCGTTGCTTCAATGAACACTACAATGGTAGATGTTACAGGTATCAAAGATGTTGAGCCTGGTTCTGAAGTTGTTTTGTTTGGCTCCCAACAAGGCAAAACGATTTCAGCTGCTGAGATGGAAAAACACGCAGAAGTCATCTTCCCTGAACTATACACGGTTTGGGGAAGCGCGAACCCTCGTGTCTACGTAAAATAAACCTATTCAGTTATTCGTAACAGAGCGAAAAAGCGAGCCTCGTGCTCGCTTTCTTTCTTATTTACTAATCTGTACTAGCTCGTGATGTTATCAATTGAACAGAGCTTACTATTTCTGTTATTTTACTCTCCTTTAGCACTACCAAGTGCGACTCTCTACACTCTGTTTCTTAAAGCCGCTTGGATGGCTCAATTTTATATAGCACTTAGTGTTTGAAAGCCCCTCTAATTGATGTTAAACATGAAGTTTACAAAAGAATAACAAACACACTCGTATGGCACTGCCCCTTTGCCTGCTAGCTAGGTATCTCTATGACAGAAAATACTCAACATCTTCAACGCTCCTCCACTGAGTTGCACGAATTTAATCGGCTTGACGTCTGGAACGGATTCACCCAACTTTTACCCCTCTCTATGTTCGTGGTCATATTTGGCCTCGCTTTCGGTGTTGCTGCCGTACAGACTGGACTAGATGTATTTCCCACTATGTTGATGAGCACACTGGTCTTCGCCGGTGCTTCACAATTTGCCACGTTAGAAATGTGGGGAGCAGAAGTCCCTCTCATTCCAGTACTTATTACTGTATTTGCGATTAATGCTCGTCACCTCTTGATGGGAGCCACACTTTATCCATGGCTACGACAACTCCCACCAACAAAACGTTACGGTGTAATGCTGGTAGCATCAGACGCTAACTGGGCAATGGCACTCAATGCATTCGGTAGAAAAGAACCAGGCTTTGGCTTACTTGTTGGTGGCGGCTTAGCGATGTGGTCTTTTTGGATTGTGGGCACCTGGATCGGCATTTATTTTGGTAGCGCAATCAAAGATCCGGTGGGCCTCGGGCTCGATATGGTTATGGGGTGCTTCCTGCTGTCTATGGTGGTAGCCGGGCCGAAAGACTTAAGAATCTTTGCGATTTGGGCCATAGCAGCAGCCTCTTCTATGTTGGCGTATTGGTATTTGCCAGAGAATAGCCACGTAGTGGTTGGCGCCATTACTGGCGGAGTATTGGGTGCTTGTTGGAAGGAGAAGAAAGCATGAACATCGAAACAACCTTAGGTGGCACACTGCTTATCATTATCGCTATGGCGTTAGTCACGCTCATAACCCGCTGGGGCGGTGTGTATGTTATGTCATTCATTCCAATTAGCGAACGGGTTCAACGTTTCATTACTGCGATGTCAGGTTCCGTACTGGTTGCGCTTTTAGCTCCGCTAGCAGTAGAGGGTGATAATGGTGCTAGAGCAGCACTGTTTTCTACTGCCGTTGTCATGTTCATCGTGAAAAAGCCTCTACCCGCAATCGCAGCAGGCATCATCGCTGCCGCTGCAGTACGTGCTCTTTAGTCGTTGTTTCAAAGCCGATACCAATCATCAATAAAAGACCCAAAACACAAAGCCCTGATGTCACAAGTGTCATCAGGGCTTATCTTATGCTCATCATTTTAACGATGAACAACGATTATTAATCATGGTGATGCAGCACATTATGCACAGCAGTTACAATTGCGCTTATATTTGTCCATTTTGCCAATACCAGGGTTAAAGGTGTTCGTTGGATCTAACTCGTAGTAAAACTTCTGCAGCGAGTTTTCAGCTTCGTACAAGTGACCCACATTATGTTCTGCTGGGTATTTGGCACCACGGCTATTGAGGTGCTCTAGCATCAGCTTTTTCATCAACTTCGTGTCAGTCCCTTTTTTGAAAATGTAATCTTGGTGGAAGACGTAACACATAAAGTGACCATAATAGAGCGCTTGAACAAGGTTCTTACTCACCTCTTCAGGCAAAGTTTCTAGCCACTCTTCATCATTACGTCGCAATGCAATATCAAGTGCAACGATGTCTTCTACGTCTTTTCGGTGAATCGTCTCGTAACGAATTGCTGCACCTGCTGCTGCAAAGCGATGTAAATAAGCTTTTTTACCTTCTTCCGGCGTACACTCGAAGAAATCACAGTCGTCTTCAACAGCCCAAACTTCTTTGAGGTATTTTTGTGCTTCAGCAATACCACCATCACTCATTTTCAATACCAGGTGATGCTCATACTTGTCACGGAAATCCAGCATTCGCTCTGGTAAATGTTGTGGGAACAACTTGCTCGCGTAGTAAAAAATGGTGTCTGGCAGATATTTACTGACAAACGGGATGCGCTCTAAGAAATTTTCTACCTTAGCTTTAAGTGCGAACATTTTTGGTAGCTTATCTGTGCCTAACAAGTCGATGGATAAGAACACATCCTTGCCGTACTTCTCTGCCATGTTGAAGATATCTCGATGCAAGTATTCTCCCATCTCAGGCAAGTTATCAAACGTAGATAAGAAGTCTTTTCGCAACTTCGTTAGTTTCGCAGGGTCATTGGTGCCAAGGTAAAAAACCTGCTCTTTTTCGGGGACTGGGTAGCTGTCAACCCGAACGGCAAAAACCCCCAACTTACCGGCGCAGCCACTGGCTTCAAATAATCGGCGTTCATCGGCATTAAAGCGAGAAGGAATGTCAGAAGTCACGTCTCGAACACGTTCATCGTATTCTTTGTCTGACGCCATTCGCTCATCATGAATGATCTTCGCTGGGTCAAAGTTCCCTTCTTGCAGGTTTGTTAGAATTTCTTCTGGCGTTTCACCTAATCCTTCAATACCAAGGTGGTTCACCAAATGTAACTGGCCTTGCTTATCCACCTGCGCATAGATCGCCAGTTCCGTATAAGCAGGACCACGCTTAACTAGCGCACCGCCTGAGTTATTAGCGATACCACCGACCACAGTGGCACCTAGCGATGAAGAACCGATGATAGAATGCGGTGCTCGGTTCACTGCCTTCAACTCTTTCTCCAAAGAGTGTAAGCTCGCACCAGGCAAGCAAACCGCCTGCTTACCACCATCTAATAAGTGAATCTTCTTGATTTTGGTAATATTGATCACAACCACATCGCGATCATAATCATTACCACTCGGAGCCGAGCCCTCTGTTAAACCTGTTTTAGCCGCCTGCATGATAATGATGCAGTTTGCTTCAACACACTGTTTAATAATCTTCCATTGTTCCAGAAGAGTGTTAGGAAACACGATAGCAAGCGCATTACCACTACCCGAACGAAACCCCGAGCGGTAATATTTCGTTTTAACCTCGTCGGTTAGAACATTTTCTTCCCCAACGATGGCTTTAAATTCTTCAATCAGCTGCTTTTGTTTCATATCCGTATCTCTAGTTATTGTACTTCGCTCACAACACCGCTTAGCGGCAGGCATGGCGTTTGAGCCACTATAAGCAGTCCATTTCTCTGCGTCTATGTCAGACGGACGAGCAATACGTAATCAATAAACAACAAACAAAATAATTCTTTATTTTTCTGTTACTTATCTTTCACATTTGAGAAATTTAACGTAAGAAACAGACCGTTTCTTAAAAGAAACAATAGCAAAACCATTTGTTAACAGTTGTGCGGGGTATCTTGTTATCAATATTAGTGAAGAAAACGAGGAGAAGCGTAAGCTCCTAAATTTAATATGATTCTTAGAAATGAAGATGGAAACATAAGCTCAACACCAACATAACGATCGGTGTTGAGTTATTGGCTTAAAATCGATGGTTTTGACTTTGAAAGCTTGAGTATAGATGATCGATAAAGATCTTAATTTTTTCTGGTTGCTGACGAGTGTAGGGATACACCGCATAAATACCCAAACATTTGGCTGTTTCGTCTTTAAATAACTGAATCAGACTGCCTTGTTTTAAGTCTTCATAAACCAATACACGCGGTACATAGATGATTCCCTGCCCTAACAGCGCTACATTTCTCAATACAGAAGAATTGTTGGTACAGAGGTTACCGTCGACGGTGATTTGATATACCTCGTCTCCATCTTTAAACGCCCACTCATGCGCTCCGGTTTCTTGGTAGGAATAGACTAAACAATTGTGTTTAGCCAAGGCTTGAGGTTGTTTAGGTATGCCATGTTTAGCTAGGTATTGGGGTGACGCGCAAATGATCCAATTCGCATCCACCAGCTTTCTTGCAATCAGACTAGAATCTGGCAACACACCCGTTCTAATTGCCAAATCAAAACGTTCATTCACGATATCGACGAAACGATTATCTAGATCCATATCGATATTGATGTCTGGGTATTTCTGATTAAATTCATTAATCACTTGAGGAAGAATTAATTCACCAGAGATAGTAGGCACCGAAATTTTAATGTGTCCAGATAAGTTTTTACCTAAACCCACAATGGATTCTTCCGCCGTTGCCACCGCTTGATAAACCGCTTTTGCATGAGTAAAAAACGCTCGTCCTGCTTCAGACAACGTTAGCGTTCGCGTTGTTCGGTAGAGAAGCTGTACACCAAGCTCTTGTTCAAGCTTGGCAATGCGTTTACTGACGACCGATTTGGTCAGTGACATATGTCTCGCGGCAGCACTGAATGAACCTTGCTCGATCAAGTGATAAAAAATGATGTAATCGTCGGTATTTCTCATGCGTCTTCGTCAAATCCTTTGGAAGCCCGTATTGTAAACTGAAATTGGCTGAGGTGCGAAACATCGGGTCACACTTAATATCAGAAACTCGTGACAGAGATGGTGTTGCTAAGCTCACAGGTAATGAAAAAGAGATGGTGTGAATTTATCAGTCTTCAGATACAAAAAAACCAGCTTTCGCTGGTTTTAAGTTGATGCACTTGGCATCGAGATACCACCATGGCCATATCTGAATAATTTGGAGCGACACACGA